>JBBRDQ010000085.1:0-19493 GCA_038203695.1 Chitinophagales bacterium | reverse complement strand
CAAAATATCTGGATCAAGCAGCGTTAAAAATCCGACCATGTTACAAATCGATCATATCGGCATCGCGGTGCGCGACCTGGGCGCGAGCAATGAATTGTTTCGCAAACTGCTGGGCGCTGCGCAATACAAAGTAGAAAGTGTTGAAAGCGAACACGTTACCACGTCTTTCTTCAAAATTGGCGATAGCAAAATCGAACTGGTGGCCGCCAGCGATCCGGAAAGCACGATCGCTAAATTTATCGAAAAACGCGGCGAGGGCATTCATCATATCGCTTTTGAAGTCGCCGACATCCACGCCGAAATAACCCGGCTGGAAGGCGAAGGATTTACCCTGATCAACCGGGAGCCCAAAATGGGGGCGGACCACAAACTGGTCGCCTTCCTGCATCCTAAAACCAGCAACGGCGTATTGGTGGAACTCTGTCAGTCCATACAGTAAGTTCCCCGATCAGAAAACGTGTGTAATTGGCTACTTCCATACAACTATAAGCCGCACAAGCCGCTAAAAGTAAAAAGATATATTTCTTTATAACTATACCATTAACCATTTTCTCATCCGCTACATAGATCCAAATTGAGCACTTGCCTGCAAATGTCCGATTTCGAACACACCTGTTCACGAACGGACAAATAGAAGCGCACTATTTCAATCTATACAATTGGAAATCAACAACTTAAAAAGTTGGCCAACTTCTTGCATCTGTTCGCGTACACCGCATAAATATACGAACTATGAAATTAACGGCCTTTCTGCTTTTTACGTCGCTCTTGTTGAGTGCCGTCGTACTGCCAGTTGAACCACCCGCTATATCCGGCACCGGCGAAACGCCTTCGAACAATATAACCTATACCGCCGGAGATCTGCGCAAACTGAACTGGCTGGCCGGCGACTGGGCGACTACCGGTAAAAGCAAGCAGCGTTTGTTGTATATGTTTCACGGGACTGAACGCCTGGAAGTGATGGACCTCCGCGACAGCGACAGCGACATGGCCAGTTGGTTTACCTGGAGAGACGGCCGTTATTATTTTGGTAAAAACCAGCAATGGGTAGTCACCTGGATCGGCAACAAAGACATTCGCTTCGATCCCGTCCAGCCGAACGTGGATGCGATGACGTGGACGCGTCAAGGTAATGAAAAGTGGTATTGCGTAAAACACCGTGCATCGGGTGATCAGGTACTGCTTTTCGAGCGCCAGGAACAACCTTAAATCTGTCGCCGTCTTGCAAACTGCGGTCGCTTAAGCCAAAACGCCCTCTCCGTATAATTCGGCTCGCATGTTTTTCACTTTTTCGCTGTGTACGTACTCGCCATAGGTCATCTGCTGGTCGATCAGGCCGTTGGGCGTGATTTCAACCATGCGATTGGCCACGGAATCCAGGATATGGTAGTCGTGCGAGGTAAAAATGATATTGCCCGAAAACTCCTGCATACCGTTGTTCAACGCCGTGATCGACTCCAGGTCGAGGTGATTGGTCGGTTCGTCGAGGATCAGGAAATTGGGATTGGCGAGCATGATCTTGGACATCATGCAGCGTACCTTTTCACCTCCGGACAAAACGCCCGAGCGCTTGAACACCTCTTCTCCGCTAAATAACATCCGGCCCAGGAAACCGCGGATAAACGACTCGTCTTTTTCCTTGGAATACTGGCGCAACCAGTCGATCAGGTTCATATCCTGATCGCCCGAGAAAAATTCGCTGTTATCATTCGGCAAGTAGTGTGGCGCGATCGTCTGACCGTACTGGAACCGGCCTTCGAAGTCGGTGTCTTCACCGGAAAGAATATTGAATAAAGCAGTGACTGCCAGCGCATTGCGACTGAGAATACCGATCTTTTCGCCTTTGTTGAAGCGCAGGTACAGGTTTTTAAACAGATATTCGCCGGCTTCATTCTTTTTCGACAGGTTCTCGATGTCCAGGATCACATCGCCCGGATCGCGTTCCGGTTTAAAGGCGATATACGGGTATTTACGGCTGGAAATCTGCATCTCTTCCAGGTTCAATTTTTCCAGCGCCTTTTTGCGGCTGGTGGCTTGTCTGGATTTGGAAGCATTGGCCGAGAAACGAGCGATAAACTCCATCATTTCCTGGCGTTTTACTTCCACTTTTTTGTTTTTATCAGCCATCTGGCGCGACATCAACTGACTGGTTTCGTACCAGAAAGTATAGTTGCCGGTAAACATCCGGATTTTGGCAAAATCTACGTCGACCACATTGGTGCAGACCATATCCAGAAAGTGCCGGTCGTGCGAAACGACGATCACGATATTCTGGTAGTCAGCCAGGAAATTGCACAACCAGTCCGTCGTCTCGGCATCCAGGTCATTGGTCGGTTCGTCCATGAGCAAAATATCGGGCGATCCGAACAATGCTTGCGCCAGCAATACTTTTACACGCTCCGAGCCGTCCAGTTCTTTCACGAGTTTGTGGTGCAGCGCTTCGCGCACGCCCAGGTTGCTGAGCAGTTCTGCGGCGTCGCTTTCGGCCATCCAGCCATCCATTTCACCAAATTCACCTTCGAGTTCGGCTGCGCGCATGGAGTCGGCTTCCGAGGCATTCGGATTGTCGTAAATGGCGTTTTTCTCCACCATAATATCGTACAATTTGCGGTGGCCCATGATGACCGTATCCATGACCGGGAATTCATCGAAGGCAAAGTGGTTCTGGCTCAGCACGGCCATACGCTCGCCGGGCGTGATCTCCACCGAGCCGCGGGTACTTTCGATTTCGCCGGACAAAATTTTCAGAAAAGTAGACTTGCCCGCGCCATTCGCACCGATAACGCCGTAACAGTTGCCTTTCACAAATTTCAGGTTAACATCATCAAAAAGCACGCGCTTGCCGAATTGCAAGGCAACATTATTAACTGACAGCATCGTAATGTGGATCTATTTTTTTAAAAATGGCCGCAAAGGTACGGCTTTTATGCCGGGGGCCACGTATCCGGTATTGTTTATTTTTAAGACCGCCGGCCAATGTGTGCAAGCACCAGATCTTTGATCGGCTGGATCATATCCAGGCTTTGAATTTCGGCCGGGTCGCCCGTACACTGAAAGGCATCGTGTTCATTGCCAAAGGTGATCAATGGCATATTGGCCAGTTCCATCGTATAAACCAGATTGATCCGATGGGTAATGCGCTGGTCGTCGTGCAAGGTGTACGACAGTATATCGAGCAGTTTGACCGAATCGTTGAGCCGGATCGAAGCGGTTTCTTCCGTCAGTTCCCGCTGTAACGCCGGCAGCAACTGTTCACCGAATTCGACTTCGCCACCCGGCAAATCCCAGCTATTCCAACCGGTTTTCAATTCCTTGAAATCGCGCTTGCGTTTAAAAAGCAATAACTTATCGTCGTGCCAGATCAGGGCGGAGACAACTACTTTGGTTATTTGTTCCATGCTGTTGTGTTGTATAAGGCAGGTTACCCGTCTGAAAACAGGCAAGCCGGAGTAATGAATGTTTTTCCTTAACCGGAAAAAACTGTGCCAACGACGCTTCCGTATTTCTGGTAGGTTTCCGTACAAAACAGTTTCATTTTTAACTTGTTTAACGGTTTGCACAAGGGACTTCCTCCCTGAATGCCAGTTGAGTTTTTTATAAACCCAGTCAGTCAATAAAACCATGTCTACCGAAATCGCCACTTTTGCTTGCGGTTGTTTCTGGACGAAACAATATCGCTTTAGCCAGGTGCCGGGCGTCGTCTCCACATGTACCGGTTACACGGGCGGGCATACCGAACACCCGACCTACACGCAGGTATGCGCCAAGAGCACCGGCCATGCCGAAGCGGTGGAGGTGGTGTTTGATCCGACGATGGTCTCCTTTGCCGCATTAGTGCGTTTCTTTTTCACTCTGCATGATCCTGCCAGAGACCGCACCGGCCACGGCGGACAATACCGGTCGGCTATATTTTACCATTCTGAAATACAGCGGCAGATCGCCGAAGTAGCGTTGGCCGAACTTCGAGAACAGGACGTGCATCCAGTCACACAAATAGTGGCCGCCCGAACGTTTTGGGAGGCGGAGGAACGGCATCAGGGCTGGTGCGAGCGGACGGGGATTGGGGTGGAATAATGGGCAGATGCCCGGAACCAAAGCCAAATTGCACAAAATCTTTTATTAGCAGCCGTTTTTCTTCCTACTGTGGTTGCGCTAAAGTTTCCAATAATTTTTCCAGGTTATTATAACCCATGGCAGAACCTTCCTTGAAGCCCATTTCAATCATCCGCTCCATACGCGCAAGAGATTCATTATAAATAACAATAGTCACTTTTGTCGTTCCGTTTTGTTCGCTGAAAGTCAGGTCCCAATCAGAGCCCGGCAGTTCCGGATTTTCATCTGCGTCGGCAAAAGCATTAGCGTATTTAAAATTTGTCTTCGGACTGATGGAAGTATACTGCTGAATTGACCAACGTTCCTGTCCTTCGGGGCTTACCATAGCGTACACTCTGCGTCCGCCAACTTCAAAATCCATAGATTTTGTTTTTGCTGTCCAGGGTTTAGGGGCAACCCATTGGTCAAGAAGTTCTGGTTTGGTAAAAGCGTCCCAAACCAATGAAAGTTCGGCAGCAAACGCTCGGTTTATTGTTGCCGTTTTAGTTGTTTTATCCACGGTAAAATCAAATAGCAAATTGGTATTCATTTTTTCTGTTTTTTAATTGTTGATAATACGGTGTCGAGTTGATCAAATCGGGTTTCCCAAATTTTTCTGAATTGGTCCAACCATATATCAATCTCCTCCATTTTATTAATTTCAAGTGAGTAGTAAATTTCCCGGCCTTGTTGTTGTTGTTTTACCAGTTCGCATTCTGTGAGGATGCGGAGGTGTTTGGAAACAGCTTGCCGGGTACTGTTAAAATTTTCGGCAATGGCATTTGGTGTCATTGCCTGCAAGGCAATCAAGGCAATAATAGCGCGTCTGGTGGGGTCGGCTATTGCCTGAAAAATATCTCTTCGCATAATTTAATTCATTAGGTTTAAGCGCAACACTGTCTACCACATTCGTATGACATAACACCCTTGAAGACAGTTTCTGTCGCCAGATCGGTCGTGTACGCGCAATAGGAAGATGTGGTTTGCCAATTATTTTTTCTCTGCGGTGGCAGATTATTTTTCTCATATCAATCTGTTTTTTAAGTTGCGAAACCAATCAGTTGCAAATGTATGCGCAACTGATTGGTTTCGCAATTTTTTTTCAGATTAAAAGAAAATATTTGAAATTGTGGTGGGAGGGTTGGCGTAAAATTAGTGCTGACGCTTTGAGGCTTTGCATTGGGGCGAAAAATGAAGTAAAAAAGCCGAATTGATGACCAATGTTCGATCGAATTACAAATGTTGAGTTTTGCATTTCAGCCTACCTGATGCAAACTCCTGGCACCAGCCTTTATACTTTTTTCAGGAAGTTTTCGAGTTTCTGTCGCACGACATTTTCGTCAAAGTCTTTGTTCCTGATAATCCTTTTTTGCTTATCATATTCAAAATCTGAATAAGCAATTTCAATCAATGTAATTTCGTGTTTTGGTAAAACTTGCCGTCTACGTTCGTCGTAAATTTTTCTTTGTTCTCCGCGATGAACACCGCTAACCGTCATTCGGTTAGGCTTATCAAAAAAAGTTATACTTTCAGTGTGTTGTCTTTCACAATACTCAACAACAAGTTTTAGGTCCTCGTAATAACTATCGACCGGAAGTTTTCTTCCTGTCCCTTTTCCGGCAGGGTCACCAAGTAAAAACGCAAATCTATGTTGCCGGGATGAGATTACTCCTAAGACTTGGTCACAAAGGTCAAGAACGTAACATTCGTCCTTGTCTATCTTAGCGGTTTGGATGAGTTTAGTTTTAACAGAAGTCATTCCCTTATTTTTTGTAATTATCGTTCGAATCTAATATAACACTTCACCTTACTAAATCAATTATCTACATTTCACAAAAAAGCCGGTAGCAACCCTGAAAGTCACCACCGGCTTTCACCATCCCAAAACAGGGCACTGGCTTATCCCAAAATATGTTTCACCCGTGGTCGGTGTGGCGTAATATCGCCGAGGCGCGCGCGTTTGGCGGCTTCAAAATCGGAAAAGCCGCCTTCGAAGAACATTACTTCGGCATCATCTTCAAAAGAAATAATGTGCGTCGCCAGGCGGTCGAGGAACCAGCGGTCGTGGCTGATAATCAGGGCGCAGCCGGCGAAGTTGTCGAGTGCATCTTCCAGTGCGCGCAGGGTATTGACGTCGATATCGTTGGTTGGCTCGTCGAGTAGCAGCACATTGCCGCCTTCCTTGAGCGTCATGGCGAGGTGCACGCGGTTGCGCTCACCGCCGGAACAAACCGCGAGTTTTTTCTGCTGGTCGGCGCCCGCAAAGTTGAAGCGCGAAATATAGGCGCGCGCATTCACGCTGGTATTGCCGACGGTAATGAGGTCGTTGCCCTCGGAGATAATATCGTAGACAGTTTTGTCGGGCAGCAGCGCTTCGTGGCTCTGGTCCACGTAACTCATCTGCACCGTGTCGCCCACGATGATTTCTCCGCTATCCGGTTGTTCGCGCCCGGTCATGATCTTGAAGAGGGTAGATTTACCCACGCCGTTCGGCCCGATAATACCCACAATGGCGTTTTTCGGAATGTCGAAGGAGACATTTTCAAACAAGACGCGGTCGCCGAAGGACTTGGTGATATTTTTCAACTCGATCACTTTATCGCCTAAGCGCGTGCCGGTCGGAATAAACAGTTCGAGTTTGGATTCTTTTTCGCGGGCTTCTTCACCGGCCATTTTGTCGTAGGCGTTCAAACGCGCCTTGCCCTTGGCCTGACGGCCCTTGGCACCTAATCGCACCCAGTCGAGTTCGCGTTCGAGTTGTTTCCGGCGCTTGTCTTCTGCGCGTTCTTCTTGTTGCAGGCGTTTGGTTTTTTGCTCCAGCCAGCTGGAGTAGTTGCCCTGCCATGGAATGCCTTCGCCGCGGTCCAGTTCCAGGATCCAGCCGGCTACATTGTCCAGGAAATACCGGTCGTGGGTTACAGCGATGACCGTACCGGGAAAACTCTGAAGATATTGTTCCAGCCAGGCCACCGATTCGGCGTCGAGGTGGTTGGTCGGCTCGTCGAGCAATAGAATATCGGGCTGGCTCAGCAGCAGGCGCGCCAAGGCGACCCGACGGCGTTCGCCACCGGAGCAGATATTGATGGGACGGTCGTTGTCGGGACAGCGCAGGGCATCCATAAAGACGTCCAGGCGGTAGTCGAGTTCCCAGCCGTTGAGGTGTTCAATCTGTTCGAGCACTTCGCCTTGGCGGTCGATGAGTTTCATCATCTCGTCATCGTCGGTGACTTCACCCAGTTTGTTGCCGATGTCTTCGTTTTCCTGTAGCAGGTCCACGATAGGCTGTACGGCTTCTTGCACGATCTGGCGCACCGTTTTGGTTTCGTCCATTACCGGTTCCTGTTCGAGAAAACCGATCTTGAACTGTTTTTCAAATTCGATCTTGCCTTCGTAGTTCTCATCCACGCCGGCGATAATTTTCAGCAGGGTCGATTTACCGGAGCCGTTCAGACCCAGTACGCCGATTTTAGCGCCGTAATAAAAAGACAGCCAGATGTTTTTCAGCACCTGCTTCTGCGGCGGGAAGGTCTTGCTGACCGCAGACATGGAAAAGATTATTTTTTCAGACATCGTATAAAATCACTATTAGTGTATCATAAAAAAGAAAACCGCCTAACTTGTTGAATGTTAGGCGGTTACTCGAGTAATGTACCCGGGATGGGACTTGAACCCACACGACCTCAACGGTCACAGGATTTTCTTACCAACTATGACTTTCATCACTCTTTTGTCCCGATGACAAAAGATTTGTGGTCTGGACTTTCTCTTTACCATGATAGGTTGTCAACCAAACTATGTTAGGTACCGCCTGTTAAGTCTCTACACCTTTTCTCCGTTTTGGAGAACTTGGCTCGGGATTGCCAACACGTTACTGTAAGGTTTCCCCGAATTTAAGCGGCTTTGCATCCTGAATTTCTTCGGGAGCACTCAAATTTTTATGATCTTTCATCCGGGCGTTTTTAATAAATTGCCAGTCAGAATAATCAAAGAACTAAGTCCTGCGTGTCTACCATTCCACCACCCGGGTGGGTGGTCATTTTTGACGCGGCAAAAGTAAGGGAAAATTTACAATGCTGCGCTATCTGGAAAAAACATTTCTAAAACCAACCGGTCTTCTTGCGCCGAGTACTGCTACTGCCGCCCAGCCCGAGTACGCCCAATAGTCCGCGGGTCAATTCGCGGGTGATTGTCCGCCCGATCTGCCGGGCCAATGGATCCTTGGTCACGGTTTCGACCCAGCCTGGTTCGGGTTTGCCCTGGGCTTTGGGTGCTTGCTGTTGCGTCTGACTTTCCTGCACTTCCTGGATTTTACCGGTCAGAATCTCGTACGCGCTTTCGCGGTCGATCACCTGGTTGTATTTGCGCACCAGGGCCGAGCGATCGAGAATAGCGTCGATCTCTGTCGGCGTCAGAATATCCATGCGGCTTTCCGGTGCGCGGACCAGCGTGTGGGCCAGCGGGGTAGGAATACCTTTTTCATTCAATACACTGACGATCGCTTCGCCGATACCGAGCGAAGTGAGCAAGTCTTCCGTCTGGTAGTATTTGGTGATCGGGTAATTCTCGGCCGCCATTTTAATCGCTTTGCGGTCTTTGGCCGTAAATGCGCGCAATGAGTGCTGCAATTTCAGGCCCAACTGCGCCAGAATACTGTCTGGAATATCCATCGGATTCTGGGTAATAAAATAGATGCCGACGCCTTTCGAACGCACCAGTTTAATAATGGCTTCCAACTGCTGCATCAGCGCGTCGGTGGCTTCCTGAAACACCAGGTGCGCCTCGTCGATAAAGATGCACAACTTCGGCTGCTCTACATCGCCCTCTTCCGGAAACGACGCATAAATCTCGGCCAGCATCTGTAACATAAACGTACTGAACAACTTGGGACGGTCCTGCACGTCGGTCAGGCGCACGATACTGATCACACCCCGGCCATTTTCATCGATCCGGCACAAGTCGTGCACATCGAAAGACATTTCACCAAAAAAGGCATCGGCCCCTTGTTGTTCGAGTTCGACCACTTTGCGCAGGATCGTAGCGGCGGTAGCGGCGCTGAATTGACCGTATTCGGCCTCGATCGCTTCCTTGCCTTCGTTGCCGAGGTATTGCAATACTTTTTTGAAATCCTTCAGGTCGAGCAGCGGCAACTGGTTGTCGTCGCAGTATTTAAAAACGACCGACACTACCCCACCCTGCGTATCGTTGAGCCCCAGAATCCGGCTGAACAACACCGGACCGAATTCGCTGACTGTCGCCCGGAGGCGTGCGCCTTTTTCGCCGGACAGGGTCAGAAATTCCACTGAATTACCGCTGGCGTGCCAGGTGATGCCGATTTTACCGGCGCGTTCGGTGATTTTCGGATTGTCGGTGCCGGCCATAGCGATCCCCGAAAGGTCGCCTTTGACATCCATCAGCAGACTCGGCACGCCGTTGGCGGCCAGTTGCTCCGCGATGGCCTGCAGACTTTTGGTTTTACCGGTACCAGTAGCGCCGGCGATCAGACCGTGCCGGTTCATGGTGCGCAGCGGGACTTTTACCTGTAAACCGTGCATGACTTCACCGTCGAGCATGGCGCCGCCCAATATGATCGAACTGCCGGAAAAAGTGTAGCCGGCTTGTATTTCTGCGAGAAATTCGTCTTTTTTTGCCATTCCTGGTAATAAATATTTGATGATCAGACCCATTGCGATATGCGCCATGTACCTGTTATAACGCTCAAAAGTAGGACGGATTCCGTATTACTGCGTTGCCTGCAACCATTATCGCCAAAAATATTTCAATAAGTGCACTGTAAAACACAATTAGTGCTGCACTGCCCTCCTTTTTCATTTTACCTTTGCCGGTCACCCCGAACAAAAACCGGCGAATCGCGTCTTAGAGAATAGTGCCGAAACAAAGGTACAAATTCAGGGCTGCGGTTTTATTCCACCACCGTTCCTTATCCGGGATGCTCAATTTTTTTAACGTAAAAATGGATCAGTCAAAAATACTCGCTGCGCTGCGCACCGTACTCGACCCGCAGAACGGACAGGATATTGTGTCCACCGGCATGGTACAGGATCTCACGGTCGAGGGCGATAATGTCAATTTCAAACTGCTTATCCCTTCCTTGCAAATGCAGGGCAAAGCGGAACTCAATTTTGCCTGTATCGGTGCCATCGTTTCGGTTTACCCTACAGCGCAGGTTAATGCGCATTTTGTCGCGCGGGCACCAGGCAGTCAGACCAGCACCAGTACGGTGCCACATATCAAAAACATCATCGCCGTTGCTTCCGGCAAAGGCGGCGTGGGCAAAAGCACCGTAGCCGTCAATCTGGCCCTCGGTCTGCAGAAACTCGGTGCTAAAGTGGGCCTGCTCGATGCCGATGTATATGGCCCCAGTATTCCGACCATGCTCGGTCTCGTGGGCCAGCGCCCGAAAGTGCAGGACGTGACCGGCAAAATAAAAATGGTGCCGCTCGAAGCCTACGGTTTAGCGTGCATCAGTATCGGCAATATCATCGAAGCCGAACAAGCCGTCGTGCTGCGCGGCCCTCGCTTGGCCGCCATCATCAAACAGTTTGTCAACGATGTACTCTGGCAACCGCTTGATTTTCTGATCGTCGACCTGCCGCCCGGCACCGGCGATGTACAACTAACGCTGGTGCAAACCGTGCCTGTTACCGGTGTCGTGCTGGTCACCACACCACAGGAAGTAGCATTGGCCGATGCCATTAAAGCGATGAACATGTTCCTGTTGCCACAGATCAACGTGCCTATCCTGGGCGTAGTAGAAAATATGGCGTGGTTCACCCCGGCCGAACTACCCGAAAACAAATACTACATCTTCGGACAAGGCGGCGGTAAAAAACTGGCCCTGGCCAGTAATTCCATGTTGCTCGGTCAAATCCCGTTGGTGCAATCCATCCGCGAAGGCGGCGACGACGGGCACCCGGCCGTGCTGCATGGGGGCAGTATAGTAGCTAATGCCTTCCTGAAAGTCGCCCAAAACACCCTGCGCCAGGTCGCCGTGCGCAACGAGATGATAGAACCGACGAAAGTGGTGAATATGAATTAAAAAAGTTATGAGTTATGAGTTATGAGTTATTTTTCATAGTTCGTTGCTGATCAACCATTTATTATTGAACATAAATGTATAACACTTTCAATAACAAATGATCAATACTATATTGGATGCTATCGTCACTTTGTAGTTAACCATCGATACCTGAGCCGCCCACAGCCCCAACGGGGCGTTTTTCATTAACGTAGGGCATCGCCCTACGGCACCCGACGTGGCGGCACGCCTGTAGCACCCGACGTGGCGTCGCTCCTACAGCACCCGCCCGACATCGCCCTACGGCACCCGACGCGGCAGCACGCCTGTAGCACCCGTCCGACATCGCCCTACGGCACCCGACATGGCGTCCACGCCTGTAGTACCCGCCCGACATCGCCCTACGACACCCGACATGGCAGCACGCCTGTAGTGCCCGCCCGACATCGCCCTACGACACCCGACATGGCGTCACGCCTGTAGCACCCGCCCGACATCGCCCTACGACACCCGACGTGGCAGCACGCCTGTAGTTCCCGCCCGACATCGCCCTACGGCACCCGACGTGTCAGCACGCCTACAGTACCCGCCCTACGGCACCCGACGTGACAGCACGCCTGTAGCACCCGCCCGACATCGCCCTACGGCACCCGACGTGGCGGCACGCCTGTAGCACCCGCCCGGCATCGCCCTACGACACCCGACGTGGTAGCACACCTGTAGCACCCGCCCGGCATCGCCCGACGACACCCGACGTGGCAGCACGCCTGTAGCACCCGCCCGACATCGCCCGCTTGGCATCACCCTACGGTGCCTCATACGCCCGGTCAAACCGGTCCAACTGCAAATGCTGAATAATTGCGATCAACTTATCGCCGTACGCCGTATCGGTCGCATAGCCTGCCTGCACCAGGCCCTTGGCCCAGACCCGATAATCCGTAGTGTGCTGATTGAATATCTTGCGATAGCGCGGCGTATTTTTTAAAAACTCCGAGTGTGCGCGGAAACTGCCCCAGGCATTGTTATACGCGATGAAAAAATCTTTGTGCGAATCATCGGTAAAATTCTTGCAATGGCCTCGTTTACAGTGTTTTGAAAAACACTTGATCCCAAAATGATTGTTGGTGGATTTGGCCAGTGCGCTTTCACCCGCATCGCTTTCCAGCAGACCTTGCGCCAGAATAATGCTGGCGGGAATGCCATACTGCCGCATTTCGCCGATGGCAACCGGAGAAAACCGCTCCACATAATCGTGGCATTTGCTTTGGCGCGGGCCAAACTCCGACATGGGGACGGCATTGCGCCCGGCATAACCCGGGTCAATGACAAACGTGGTATTTTTTAATTTGCCGGCAGGTAAAATAACCGGCGTCACCGCATGGACGGTTTTAGCCGTCGCTTTACCGATACCGAAAATGGAAACCCCCATTTCGCTGGCACCGGCACTGGCTACGGCGTTGGAGCCAATCACCAAAGAGACGCGATCATCCCAAACGAGGTATGACAATGCACAAACGATGATGATTTTCCACAATAAACCTTCCGTAGTAGCCTGATTTCCAGCCGATTGGGCGGCTGACATCCTGCTGTGGTTGTAAGTCTGGGCGTGCTGAAAACGTACCATTGTATCGAATTTTAGTGTTGAAATGTTGAAAATAGATACTCATGTAACCGTGTTTGTTTTTTGCTGGCACAAAGTAACACAAGATGTTTTTAATTTACAACAAAAAGTTTTAAATATATTTTTTCAGCATTGATCACCGGCTGTACCTTACCCCAAATGCGCATATTTAGGTAATTTTCATGTTTCACGCACTAACTTTTTCAGAAACACCTACTTTTGCGCATCGTGTAAGTTTTACACCATGAAAAAAAGACGCTCCAGTCGGGTTTTTACGCTGGGTTGTCGCATTATTCACACACTAATCTGCTCAGATAATGGTAATTATTGCCGATTGCGGTTCTACCAAATGCGACTGGCTGCTTGTACACGGCGGGCGCAACCAGCAACTCGAAAACACCGTGGGGTTCAGCCCGTTCTTTCATACGACGGAGGAGATCAAGACGATTCTTACCGAACAATTAGTATCCAAACTAAAACCGGAAGACGTTACGGAAATCTACTTTTATGGTACCGGCGTACACGACGAACACCGGGCGGAGATTGTCGCTGCGGCCTTGCGGGCGATCTTCAAAAAAGCCAAAATCGAAGTGGAGCACGATCTGCTGGCCGCCGCCAGAGCGACGTGCGGACGCAGTGCCGGCATTTGCTGTATTCTCGGCACGGGCAGCAACAGTTGTTATTACGACGGCGTTTCTATCCTGGATAACGTACCTTCCCTTGGCTGGTTGCTGGGCGACGAAGGCAGCGGTACGCACCTCGGAAAAGCGCTTTTACGCGCTAAATTCTACCGCGAATTACCAACCGACCTGAATACGGCATTTGATGCGGCTTATCCCGAGGGGCAGGATGCGATCAAGGATAAAGTCTATGAAAAGGGGGCCAATGCTTACCTGGCCACGTTTACCCGTTTCCTGGGCGATAACCTGCAACACCCCTTTATCCAGCACCTCGTCGGCGGATGCCTCGGCGAATTTCTGGACCACCAGGCCAGTAAATACAGCGGTTACCAGCAAGTACCTGTGAATTTTGTCGGTTCCATTGCCCACCATTTTCAGGAGGAGCTGGCCCAACAACTGGAGGAGCGCAAAATGAAACTGGGCATCATCATCCGCAAACCAATTTACCCACTCGCTGACTTCCACATGCACTCGGAAGATTGAGGCGAACGGTAGCGGTTTCCATGCGTAATTAACGAATTAACTAAAAATAAGTCCCTGACTTTCACCGAAACAAGGGCTGAAAAGGCTTTATGAGCAAAGATATCAAACGTATCGCGGTACTTACTTCTGGCGGCGACGCGCCAGGCATGAACGCGGCTATCCGCGCCATTGTTCGCAATGCGTTTCACAACGACTTGCATATTTATGGCATCATGCGCGGTTACGAAGGCATGATTGACGGAACGATCAAACGCCTCGAAACGACGGATGTCAGCAACATCATCCACCGGGGCGGGACGATTCTGAAAACGGCGCGCAGCAAGCGTTTTATGACCGTGGAAGGTCGTAAACAAGCCTACGAAAATCTGGTGGACAATGATATCGACGCAGTCATCGCCATCGGCGGCAACGGTACTTTTACCGGTGCCATGCACTTTATCCAAGAATTTCCGGACATGCCGATGATCGGTATTCCCGGCACGATCGACAACGATTTGTTCGGAACGGATTTCACGATCGGTTTCGATACCGCCGTTAATACAGCCGTACAGGCGGTGGACAAAATTCGCGACACAGCGGATTCCCACAACCGGCTGTTTTTTGTCGAAGTAATGGGCCGCCATTCCGGTTTTATCGCGTTGCACACGGCCATTGCCGGCGGAGCGGGCGGCGTATTGATCCCGGAAGAAGAATCTTCGATTGACGATGTGATCAAACTGTTGAAACGCGGTGCCAAACGCGCCAAATTATTCAGTATCGTCATCGTCGCCGAAGGAAATGGTATGGGTACCGTATACGACATTGCCAAACACGTCGAAACCAAGATCGACCTGTACGACGACATCAAGGTGTCGGTGATCGGGCACTTGCAACGCGGCGGTTCGCCGTCCTGTCTCGACCGGGTGCTGGCCAGTGTGCTGGGTTTCAATTCGGTAGAAGCATTACTGGCCGGGGAAACCGGTATTATGGTCGGCATTCGCAACAACAATGTCGCGTACTGCACTTTCGAAGAAGCGATTTCCAAAAGCAAACCACTCAATAAGGATCTGCTGCGGATGGCGCATATTCTGGCGCAATAACGTGGACGTTTTATCTTTCCTAACTAAATCTGCCATGCCAATGCAAGCCTACATCGCCAAAACCTACGCAGGACTCGAACCAGTCCTAGCCGAAGAACTGCGGGCGCTGGGCGCAACCGGCATCAAGGAACTGCGCCGCGCCGTACAATTCGACGGCGATAAACGGATGCTGTACCGGGCGAATTATGAATTACGGACGGCTTTGCGGATTCTGGTTCCAGTCCATTCCTTTCCCGCCTTTAATGAACAGGAACTATATGAAGCGGTGCGCCAAGTCGACTGGTCAACATACATGAACGTCGATGATACGCTGGCGATTGACGCGGTCACGCAGGGTGAAACCTTCCGCCACTCGCAATACGCCGGACAAATTACCAAAGACGCCATTGTAGATCAGTTTCGGGAGCGGTACCAACGCCGGCCCGATGTAAACCTGTCGGATCCTACCGTCCGGATCAACTTGCATATTCGCGGCACCCATTGTGATTTGTCGCTCGATTCCAGTGGCGATTCGCTGCACCGGCGCGGTTACCGGCGCGAAGCGGTAGAGGCACCGCTGAGCGAAGTGCTGGCTGCGGGCATGATTTTACTGTCGGGTTGGGACCGGCAGAGCACTTTTGTCGATCCGATGTGTGGTAGCGGTACGTTGCCCATTGAGGCGGCCATGCTGGCCATGCAGATCCCTGCCCAGCGCTACCGCCCAGCGTTCGGTTTTTTCGCCTGGCCCGACTTCGATAAAGAACTGTGGCACGAAGTATTTACTACAGCGGATAAAAAAATGCAGGAGATTGATTTTCAAATAATTGCCTCCGACATAGACCCGCGCGCCTGTGCTACTACGACCGTTAACCTGATCTGTGCCCGCCTGGAAGAAGTGGTACAACTGCGGCAGTCGCCTTTTGAAAACCTGGTACTCCAGGAAACTCCCGGCATCCTGATGATGAATCCGCCCTACGACGAGCGGATGGAAATCGAAGACGCGATCGCCTTTTACAAAAACATCGGCGACTGCTTCAAAAAACAGTGGCCCGGGTGGAATGCGTGGGTGATTTCTTCCAACCGGGAAGCGCTGAAAAACCTGGGTTTGCGCGCATCCCGGCGCATTACCTTGTTTAACGGACCCCTGGAATGCAGTTTTCAGAAATTTGAAATGTATGCGGGGAGTAAGGTGTACTAATCCATTGCTTATCAAATATTTATAATCGAAATCAATCTTCTTATTACCAGTCATTAATATCCAGCCATCACCATGAAACATAGATCGCTTACCATCCTAATCTGGATTGTAGTTATTGCGGGTGCTGCAGCACAAACCAGTGTTTCGACCCATCAAGGCACCGGAAAAACGCTGCCCGAACTAGCCGCCTGGGTTGCGCCGGCAAAATCGCTGCTGCTGGCACCGTCGGACTGGAAGGGCAAATTAACCGGGCAAGTGGCGGTGCATAGATTGCTCCACCTCCCCCAATGGCAAATACTATCGGTTCAAACGATTGACATTCCCCGCTGGTCGCCCGACGACCTGCCGTTTTTCTGCAAAATAGAGCATAAACTGGGCAAAAAGATGCCGCTGCTGATCAAATTCCGGCTCGGCTCCGTCGAATATGTGGACTGGATGGAAGGCAAACATTCCAACGGCGCACCCACCGACGGCCTCAAATAACCGTACACAACGGTACACATAAATCCGGAATTCATGCCATTTTTACCCAAAAATTGGTTACTTTTGCCCCCCTTACGCACTGTAAACGTTGTGAGCCAATCTAACTCATAACCCATAACTCATAACTTACGCTCGTGTCTGACTATATCACCGAACTCCATCGCCGCCGCACCTTCGCCATCGTCGCGCACCCCGATGCGGGCAAGACTACGCTGACGGAAAAACTGCTCCTTTTCGGCGGTGCCATCCAGACTGCCGGCGCGGTCAAAAGCAATAAAATCAAAAAGAGTACGGTCTCCGACTTTATGGAAATCGAACGCCAGCGCGGTATTTCGGTGAGTACTTCGGTAATGGGGTTTGAATACAGAAACCTCCAAATCAATATCTTAGATACCCCCGGTCACGAAGATTTTCAGGAAGACACCTACCGCACCCTGACCGCCGTCGACTCGGCCATTGTCGTCATCGACGTAGCCAATGGCGTGGAAAAGCAGACCGAAAAACTCACCAAAGTGTGCCGGATGCGCGATACGCCGATGATCTTCTTTGTCAACAAACTGGACCGGGAAGGGCGCGATGCTTTTGACCTGCTGGATGAGATCGAACAAAAACTGGCGGTCAAAGTACGCCCGCTTTCCTGGCCGATCGGCATGGGGCAGCGTTTCAAAGGCGTATATAATATGTATGAGAAAAAACTCGTCCTGTTCAATCCGCACGGCAAACAGGAAGACGAAGAAATAATTGTCTTTGAAGACCTCGCCCACCCCGATCTGGACAAGATTATCGGCGAACGCGCTGCCCAGGAGTTGCGCGACGATGTGCATACGATCGAAACAGTGTACCCGGAATTCAAAAAAGAAGATTACCTGAGCGGCAAAATCTGTCCGATTTTTTTCGGATCGGCGGTCAATAATTTTGGCGTCAAAGAGATGCTGGACTGTTTTGTGGAAATTGCGCCGACGCCCCTGCCCCGTTACACCGAAGAGCGGCTGGTCAACCCGGAAGAAGAAAAGTTCAGCGGTTTTGTCTTTAAGATTTTCGCCAATATGGACCCGCGCCACCGCGACCGCATTGCGTTTTTGCGCATTTGTTCGGGTAAATTTGAGCGCAATAAAAATTACCGCCACATCCGTTTGAACCGCGACATGCGTTTCGCCAACCCCACCATGTTTATGGCCAGCAAAAAAACCTTGCTGGAAGAAGCCTACCCGGGCGATGTGGTGGGCTTGTACGATTCCGGCAATTTCAAGATCGGCGACACGCTTACGGAAGGCGAACTGCTGCACTTCAAAGGCATCCCCGCTTTTTCGCCCGAACAATTCCGCTATGTGGAAAATGCCGATCCACTCAAACAAAAGCAGTTTGCCAAGGGGTTGGAGCAGTTGATGGACGAAGGCGTAGCCCAGATGTTTACCCGCCAAAGCGACGGCCGCCGTATCATTGGCACGGTCGGGCAACTGCAATTTGAAGTCATCCAGCATCGGTTGGAATCGGAGTACAGTGCCAAGTGCCGCTACGAATCGGTCAGTCTGTACAAGGCCTGCTGGGTGCGCAGCGACGATCCGAAAGCCCTACAGGAATTCCTCGAACGCCGCAAACGCGACATCGCCAAAGACAACGACGGCCAAACCGTATTTCTGGCTGAAACCGCCTGGGTATTGCAAACTGCCCAGGAAAACTTCCCGAAAATTCAGTTCCACTTTACCTCCGAAGTGTAAAAAAGGCCAGTTCATAAAACGCATAACCCATAACGCATAATTTCAAAAATGTTTCCTACGCTCGCTCACGATTCCACCCTCTCGCCCGCTTCCCGCGTGTGGGTGTACACGGCCCAACGCCGGCTTACGGAAGCGGAAGTGCAAGTCGCCCAACAGGCGCTCGACACCTTTGCGCGCCAATGGACGGCCCACAACCAGGCGTTGCGCGCCAAGGCCGAAGTATTTGAACATCAATTCATTATCTTGGTCGTAGATGAGACCCAGGCGGGCGCGAGTGGCTGCTCCATCGACAAATCCGTGCATTTTCTGGAAGATCTGGGCACCCAACTGCAGGTGGATCTCTTCGAGCGCATGCGTTTCGGCTGGATCGATGCGCGCGGTGCCTTGCAACTGGCCGATCGGCCGGCATTTACCGCGCTGGTGCAGGATGGCGTCATCGGACCGGAGACCCAGGTAGTGAATACGCTGGTGCAAACGCGGCAGGAATTGCAGGAAAAATGGCTGTTGCCGTATGGCGAAAGTTGGCATCGGCGACTTTAGGGGTTATCCCGTGTCGGGTAATTACAAATTCATTAACAAAAAAGCCCGGTTCCATTTGCAGGAACCGGGCTTTTTTTGATCCTGATCTTAATATTTATTTTACAAAAACTTTACACTACCGTTTTTTTTCTTTCCTTTGCTGGTAATCTTACCAAATTTCAAAACAGTCCTTCATCACTTTAGCCAAGGTTTGTGCCGTTGCTGAAGCGTCTTTTGTTGCCTTTAATCCCTAACCCACATCTCTTTAAAATTTCAATTTTTTGCGTATGAAAATGCTTACCCGTCTTTTATCTGTGATTGTAACCTTACTGTTTGCAGTCACATCTTATGGACAAATTACCATCGGATCAGGCACTTTAACTTCTCAGCATCCTCTGAATTATTTTTATGGCCATGGCCGGCATGCTGCCATTTATACAGCAGCGGAAATGGGAACGACTATCACGGGAGGTACAATTACAACCCTGTCTTGGTATAGTAATGCTGCTTCTGGTCAAAATACCGGGCCAACTGTCATCTTGTTAAAAGAGGTAGGTGCCCAGACAACAATTGCTTCCCTAGCCTCCTATACGACTGAAACAGCC
>JBBRDQ010000084.1:0-19680 GCA_038203695.1 Chitinophagales bacterium | reverse complement strand
ACCCCAGCCCCGGCCGCTTCTGCCACCAGTACCGCTAATTATGCTACCGGTACGCCTTCACTATCTGCCGCTAAAATTCTTACGGAAGGCAGTGTGAATCCGGGAGATGTTAGCGGCACCGGCCGCGACGGCCGTATTACCAAAGACGATGCCCAAAAAGCCGTGGAAAATAAAACCGCAGCCCCGGCTGCACCCACGCCGGTAGCACCCGCTGCTACGTCGGCTCCTGTTGCCTCGCCGCCGCAACCGCCGCCCAGTCCATCCGTACCCTATTCCCGCAACGAACGCCGCGAACGCATGACCCGTATGCGTCGTACGATCGCCAAACGCCTGGTCAGCGCTAAAAACAATACCGCTATGCTTACCACTTTCAATGAAGTGGATATGACGGCCGTGATGGAATTGCGCGAGAAATACCAGGAGGCTTTTGTGAAGAAATACGGCATTAAACTCGGGTTTATGTCGCTGTTCGCGAAAGCCTGTGCAAAAGTGTTGCTGGAAATGCCCGACGTCAATGCCCGCCTTGATGGCGACGATGTGGTGTACCACGATTTCGCGGATATCAGTTTTGCCATCAGCACGCCGACGGGGCTGGTGGTGCCGCCGATCCGTAATGTGGAAAGCCTGCGTTTTAGCGACGTAGAATTCAAACTTAAAGAACTGGCTACCAAAGCCCGCGACGGCAAATTGTCGCTGGAAGAAATGACCGGCGGAACATTTACCATTACCAATGGCGGCATTTTTGGCAGTTTGATGAGCACACCAATTATCAACGAACCACAGAGCGCGATTCTGGGCATGCACGCTATCAAAGACCGCCCGATTGTCGTGAACGGCGAAATCAAGATCCGTCCGATGATGTACCTGGCGCTGAGTTACGACCACCGCGTGATCGACGGCTCTACTTCGGTTACGTTCCTGGTCAAAGTCAAAAACCTGATCGAAGATCCGATCAGTATGTTGATGGACGTGTAGGTGAATTACGAATTAAAAATTACGAATTACGAATTTTTGAGAAAGCGCGCTATTGCTGTGAAATCAGACAATAGCGCGCTTTTTTGTTATTCACCTACCATAAAGGACTTGGTAATCACGCCTTTAGTAGTCGTCAGTCGCAACGCATGCGCACCACGCAGTGCGGGATCCATAGCGAGCAGCGTATCGGCTTCCCGGATCGTCCAGGTTGTCAGGGTGCGGCCGCTGAAGTCGTAGAGCGTAGCCACCGCTGGAAGTAAATCAGGCGCAATCTGGATGTGTAGTTGGCGCGAAGCGTTCAGCATCTGTATCGTTACCGGTAATTCCGGTGCAAGCACCGGCACAGCAGTGGTGCAATCGGGTGCTACAGACGGTGTTGTTTGCAAGATCCCATTGGCTGATACCCACCAGTTTCCCCAAGCCGCTCCTTCTCCGAGCGATGTTTTCCAGTCATTCAGGTCAAATGTGGTTGATCCATCATTGCGGGCGGGTATTTTTACAACTTTAAGGGCCGCCTGGTTGCGCTCCCAATGCAGTGGCAGACCGGTGCTGCAAAGTTCCGGCATGAAATCATCTTCGCAAGTAGTCTGCATGAAATAGACATAATCTTCGCGGGTCGGGTATTTGCCGAAAATATGCCCAATGCCGGCCGAGTCTATACAAACGGCCGTATATTCTTCACAAGCGATGCCGTAGGCGCGAATACCAAAATCTTTTACCAGCCGCGCCATAAAAGCCACGTGGCGGCCGCGGCGGTCCGGGTTGTCGTAGTGCGTATCGGTGATGACACCGGCAAGCCGCGGGTGATTAAGAAAATCGTGGTAACCGATCGTCATTTTGGTATCATAAGGGTTCTGCAGCGCTTCGGTCGAAGTGATCGAACCGTTCATTGCGGCAAAATAAGCATCGCCTTGAATGGCCATGCCCGCGCTTGTACCACCAATGGGCGCTTTCTTCACTTCAATCAGGTAGCGAATGGCGGCTTCCACAGCGGTATTGCGCCAGAAATTTACGTAGTTACTTTGGTCGCCTCCGGCAATCCACAGCCCTTCGGCTTGCCGTATTTTATTGATGACGTAGGGCAAATTGGCCGAAGTGACCGTAGGTGTGACGATCGTCTGAACAGAATTGACCGGCACGCCCAGTTCGCTATACAGATAATCATTGTAGCCGTCTGAACCACTGGCACGCAGGATCAAAATATCGCCGCCGCCGCTTTGCTGTAAAAACCAGCGCATGGCGTTGTCGTTTTCAGTAGCGCCGCCCATCAGCACAATACCGCCCGAAGTGGGGGTGGTTACATCCGAAGTGTCGCCGGTAACGTAACTTTGATAGGATTGCGCCGGAAGATTGTGCAGAAGACCGCCGGAAAGGAGCAAAAGGAGTAAACGCATCGTGCTAATATTGTTATTTTGAAAATAACAAAGGTATTGTACGGAAATCGCAATCCAGTGCTTTTTTCCAGCACGTATATTATCGGAAATATGATAAAAATAAGGCATTCCATACTAACTAATTTTGGGTAGGTAAATGGTAGAAATGTACTATTCTGCCGAAAAAAAGCGTTTGAATAACTTTGTGGAATAAATATTGTAATTCTAAGTTGGTAGATAACCACCCAAAAATGTGGTTATCTGCTTGGACCGATTACTTCATATTGCAACAAACACTATTATGAGTTCTTTTACGAAACTTGATATGCCATTGGCATCTTTTTCCCGTTCTGCTGTGGTGCGTGCCAACATCAATCAATTCTCCCACCGCCCTTTTCTTCAATGTGATGTCGTTTTTGGCTCTCCACGTAGCGGATGCAGCGGAACGGGCATTTGCAAAATTGCCGATGGCGGCGGACTCGGTGCGGTGATGTTGAAAAAGACCTGCCGACTGGCACCTGCACTTTTTACGGCAGATGGTAACACGCTGACCATGACTTTTTCGCGCGAATTTTTGTGCCCGCACTTGTTGAAACATCATTTCCGCCACGGTTTTTTGAAAGTAGAAGATACTTGCCTGATGCCCGAACATATTGCGACGCAACTCGGTCTGTCGCACAATGCCATTCTGCCAGGCCAGTATCAGGTAGCGGAACTGAACGGAGGCTACCGCATTATTTTCCCGTTGTAGGGATTATAGTACCGGAGGCATATCGCCGGACAATATGTAAAATAAGGTGGGCACCAGATCGCCCGGCAGACCAAAAACTGCCGGGCGATCTGCGTAGTTGTAAAAACCATCGGTAAGTTAGCGCCGACACTTGATAAAAACCGGAACTTTGCGCCGATCTATTTTCAAAAGAATCGTACGATGCCCAACTGGATTTTTCTGCTCATGGCGCTGCTTGCCGGTGCCATCCTGCCTACGCAAGCCGCTGTAAACAGCAAATTAGCCGCGGTTATGCAATACCCGGTGCTCTCTGCACTCATCTCTTTCTTAGTAGGCACAGTTACCTTATTAGTGTATTGTCTGGTATCGAGCGTACCATTGCGGGCTATTTTAAATCTCAAAAATGCCCCGGCTGTGGCCTGGACGGGCGGACTAATGGGCGCTTATTTTGTCACGGCAGTAGTAATATTGGTTCCGCGGCTGGGCGTGGCGCTCACCTTTAGCCTGGTTATTGCTGGACAAATGCTGCTCACCCTGGTACTCGATCACTACGGTCTGCTGGATGTGCCGGTCAAATCTGTCAACCTGCCGCGTGTACTGGGCGTCATGCTGATCATTGCGGGCGTGATGCTGATCCGGCGCAATTGAGACGCTAGCGCACTATTGCGTGCCTGGCAGAAAATTTGCGTGGCAGGTCTCAAATTGTGATTTGCAGCGCGCGGTTTAGTCAAGAGGGCCACTTTTGCCCCATTATTTACTAAACAAACCGCCACCTTTTATGCAAAAATTATTACTGCTTGCCATTATTTGCCTTGCGTCGGGTACTTCCTGCCGTATTTTTAGCCATTTGCACTCCACCACCACCATTGAACCGGCCCGATCTTTTGTATTGGGAGAAGGGAACCACGGTAGTTATGAGGCTACGGTGAAAAACATTTCCAAACAAGATATAGAGGTATTTATCTCTGACAAAAATGCGCAAACAGTCTCTCTTGGACTGCTCTCGCCGAAAGTCAGTAAAACGTATAAGGTCGCCAGTAATACCAAAGTCGCTTTTAAAAATTTAGGCAACGCGACGGCCTATATTGAAATTGAATTAGTTGGCGACACCCAACTCAGTATGGGATACAAAGATAACAGTGAAATAAAGGCAGTGAAGGAGTAAATCCACTGCAAATTTCACGGTTTAATTGCGTTATTGCGGAGAAATATCCCGCCAATGCCACAGTTTATTTTAGCCTAATTTTATTTCAAAACGGATTTTTCTATGAAAATAGCCATTATCGGCGCCGGCAATGTCGGTACAGCACTCGGCAAAAACTGGTTGAACGCCAGCCATGAAGTGGTCTTCGGCGTACGCGATCCCCATTCTTTAAAATCGCAAAAAGCCGTGGAATCGACCCCCGCTGCCCTGCTGCAAAACATCGGCGAAGCAGCGGCCTGGGCAGATACAATTGTAGTGACCACCCCACCCGAAGCCGCCATCGAACTGGCCGCGCAATTGGGCGATGTATCCGGCAAGACATTGATCGATGCCACTAATTCCGTTCGTACCCGCCCGGAACCGTACCCAACCGCCTACCATGCCTTGTGGGCGCTGGACCAATACAGATCAGGTGGTAAAATGTTTTAACGCAACCGGTTTTGAAAATATGGCCTATCCGCAATACAGAGATCAGGCTGCCGATATGTTCATGGCGGGTGATAGTGCAACCGCTAAAGCAGTGGCGCATCAACTTGCGCTGGATGCTGGTTTTGCGGAATGTTATGATTTTGACAACGGCGAATGGGTACAGTTGCTGGAACAATTCGCCCTGTCGTGGATCAATCTGGCTATTTTTCAGGGATTGGGCCGGGGCGTTGCGTTCAAAGTGATCAAGCGGTAAGTAGCAGGGACGAGTTGATGCGGCTTTGAAAACGCTTTCGAAGCCGCATCAACTGCCCCTCGGGCTATAATTTCTTCACCTTCCCCGACCCTGATATATCAATATCCAGCACCGGATTGCCCAGGTAGAAAACATCGCCGCTGCCGGAAACCCGTGCTTTTAGCGTGCTGGAAACGTTGCAACGCACACTCCCGGAACCACTTACCTGCAAATCAGCATGTTGCACCGGACAATCCAGGGCATGCAGATCGCCACCGCCGGAGAGATCGAGTTGCAGGTTAGTGGCGATGCCTTGCAGTCGGATGCTGCCGCTGCCGCTTACCTCCGCGTCGATGTGGTGAAAATTAATTTTTTTCAGGTCTATTTCCCCTGAACCGGAAATATCAAGATCCAGTTTGTTGCCGCTGAGCGAATCAAAGGCGATCAGTTCTGCACTGCCACTCAAATGAAATCCGTCCAGATCCGGAGCAGTAATGGTGATGCGCAGATTGTCCACATCGCGGACCGTGCGGGAAAAATAAACGTCTAAGCGGCCATTACGAACTTCGGTCTCCAGGTATGGCAACAAAGATTCTTCGATCTGGATTTCAATTTTATAGGTGTTGCCGCGCAGCACTTCTATAGTGCCGGGCACGGCGATATCCAGGATGTGAAAATCCTGTTCATCCCGGATTTCAGTGATCAGATCACCATTGCCTTTTATGCCCAACCCATCGCAGGCAGTAAAAAACAGCATCATGACAGGGACGGAAAGCAACAGTAATACGCGTTGAAAAAATGGAGTAAACATTGTTTTTGTATTTAAAAAGTGAAAGAATGAGAAACCCGATTAGCATATTAAGTCAGCGTTGGTCGGTAAAAGGTTTCTTAAAACTCGATTTTATAACTCAAAATAGGGATCAGCGGTGCCTGGTAATAGTATTTGGCTTCGAGTGTTTGTTTGTCGTACGATTGGGAGAAGATATTCTTACGGTTCGTACTGTTTTGAATATCCAGCGAAAGCGTGGTGGTCAGTGCCTTGTAATTGCGCTTCAGGCGCACGCCGGTATCGAGCCGGAAATAGACGGGCAATTGCGTTTCAAAAGCCCGGCTTTCATCGCGTACCGTTTCGCCCTTGATCCGGGAAGCGGCCAGGTCCAGCGGCGTTTCGCGCAGGCCGCCCATGTGGGTGAGTTTGATATTGAGGCCGAAGGTGCGGTTCTTGCGGCCGCGCTCCCACGACCATTCCTTTCCGGCTACCAGACTGTTGGCATAATGTCCGTTGAAACGCGTATCCCGCCATACGGCATCGGAACCACGGTACTCCGATTGGTATAAAGAGGAGGCAAGTAAAAAGTACAGCCCTTTAGTCAGGAACTTCTCAAAAGTTACTTCAAGGCCATAATTGCGGCCGCGGCCGGTGTTGGCCAGCGGTTCGGCAGGGTAGTCCTCCACCAGATTGAGCATCGAAAAAGCATTGGTAGCGCCGCGTGCAACCGGCACATTGTACAAATTCTGGTAATAGGCTTCCGTTTTGAGGTGCATATTGCCGGGCAATGACTGATCGAATGACAAAACGTAATGATGGGCTTTGGTCAAACCCAGATCCGGATTCTGCACCTGCGGTTGTGCGCCGTTGAGCGGTTTATTTTTGGTGAAATACACCCCGAGCGGTTGCATTTGCGCATGCAATCCATAGCCAAAACTGAGCGACTGTTTTTCGGAAAAAGCGTATTTAAAGGCGGCGCGCGGCTCCAGCGAAGACTTGTTATTCAGGAAAAAGAAAAAGGCGTGCGCGCCGGCATTCAGGGTTATTTTTTCGGTTGCGCGGTATTGCCACTGCGCAAAAGCGTGGAGCGTTTGGGTCGTGCCTTTTTGCTGGATTTCCTGTATCAATCGTTCGTCGGCCTCATTCCAGTTGGCCTGCCGCAAGTTGTAATTGAGTAAGTTGACATAAGCGCCGGCGCGCAGGTAGTGACGGGCATTGAACTTATGGCTCCATACCGACGACAACGTATACTTCGTTTGCTGGTGGTTTTCATCCCATTGACGGCGCAAGGTATAGTTGGGCTGGTATTGATCGCCCAGATCGCTGTTGCCGGTGCCGGAGAAAGCGGCGACCGTTTTGAGGTACGTGTTATTGCCCAAGACCAGGCTATGGGTCAATCCCACCGCGCCGGTATTTGCGCCGAATTTATACGTGTATTGTTTGTCTTCGTCCGTTTTCCAAAGTACCGAATCGGCGATGCCCTGTAGCGATTGTTTACTCAGACCGCCGATGCCAAACAGCGTAAAAGAGCCCGCTTTTCCGGCTGGCAGCCATATATTGAACGATAAATCCTGAAAATCGGTGGAAGCGTCGCCAATATTTACCCCCAGTTTGGAAATGATCGACAGTGTGGAATACCGGTAATTGACCAGATAGGAACCAGTTTGCTTACCCAAACGCAGCGGGCCTTCCATAGCGGCATCCAGCCCGAGAAAGCCGGCCTGTAATGTATACTCACGTTTGTCGGAATTTCCCTTGCGCAACCGCAGATCAAACACGCCGGACAGGGCATTGCCGTATTCGGCGGCGAAAGCACCGGTTAGAAAATCAGAATTGCTCAATAACTGCGCGCTGAGAATCGAAATGCCGCCGCCGGAAGTGCCGACTGCCGAAAAATGATTGGGGTTAGGAATTTCAACGCCTTCCATGCGCCACAACAACCCATTGGCAGCATTGCCGCGAATATTGATGGTATTGTTGCCATCATTGCGCATTAAAACCCCGGCAAAAGAAGATGCCATGCGCGCTGGATCGTTGACCGCCGCCGCAAACCGCTGGGTTTCCTCCACCGAAAAAGTGCGGGCACTGACGGTCGACAACTCATTAAGCGGTTTTTGTTTTTCCACTTTTGCACGTATGACGGCTTCCTTGAATTGCAACAAGTCTTCTTCCAGTTCGAGCGAGAGATCCACTTCTTTGCCGGAATTGACCGTGATGTTCGGGACAGTTTGCTCTTTATAACCGAGGTAGGAAATGTGCAGGGTTTGTTTGCCGACTGGCACGCCGGCAATGCGGAAGCGGCCATTTTCATCGGTTATAGCGCCGAGGCTGGCCGTTGTGCCAGTGGAAAGGACTATCACCGTCGCGCCAATTAGCGGTGTTTTGACGGCTTTATCCAGGATTGTGCCTTTCACGGTTTGGGTGTATTGCTGGGCCAGCAAAAAAGCCGGAAAGAGCAGGATTGCCCAAAGAAAGGTGCAGGTGGTTTTGACTTTGCAGGACATGTTTTTTAGTTATGCGTTATGGGTTATTTTATTGGATTTGGGTAATGCGATGCATGGAGACACGGCAAGGGTGAGGATACCCTGATGCGGGGGGGCGGAGGTTTGATTAGGTGAATGATGGTTTAAGTTAAATGCTTGATTGCCAGGGTCATTTGAAGTCGCCCGGAGAACTGACAAAAACCAAAATGCAACCGACTGCGGCGAAATATTTTGCGTTTCAGGTACAAAAATTTCACGCGAAGGTGTTTTCTGATTATTTTTGCATAAAAATGGCAAGAGATCTTTATCATTATATTGTAAAAGAAGCATTGATCCGCGACGATTGGGATATTACACATGACCCTTATCCGTTGCAAAACTGGAATCCTGATTGGGAAATAGACCTTGGTGCGGAGAAAATGATAGCTGCTGAGCGAGGAGTACAGAAAATTGCGGTTGAGATTAAATCTTTTACAGCAGACTCCTTTGCCTATGAATTTCACCGGGTTTTAGGTCAATTTATGAACTACCAGGCAGGGCTGGAAATATTCGAACCGGAACGAGTCTTGTACATTGCAGTACCGGAATCTGTCTTTCTCACAGAATTCCAACGAAAAGGAATTCAGGTTTCTTTACAACGTTATCATGTACGTATTGTCGTCTTTGATCCTTTTACCAAAACCATATTAGAATGGATATCATAAAAGATAGAATAAATAAATACGGTACCGCGCTGGTGGCTTTTTTGCAAAATTTTGCGGATGAGCGTAATAATAGCCTTGGTAACACACTAGAATATCAGGTAATTGCAGATACCAAACGAAACCATTTCCAGTTGGTGCGATTAGGCTGGTATGGCCCGCAGTTCGTTTACTTTGTATTACTTCATTTGGATATCAAGCGAGACGGAAAAGTTTGGATCCAGCAGAATAACACCGAGTGTTTGTTGGCGGAAGAACTGCCTGGTTATGGTATTTCTACATCTGATCTGGTTATCGGGTTTCGCGCTGTTGAGCATCAAGAGCGAGGTATGGCAGTTGGCACCTGATTAACGCTTGCCAATTTGGTTACAATCCACCACATTCTAAACTGCCATCAAATTAACGACCGTCCCTTTCGCAATTTTCTTGCGAAAGGGACGGTCGTTTTTACTTCAGCCCGCGATTACAAAATCCGCCAGGCAGCTTTCTTTAATTTATTTTTCAACTATTTTAATAAAATAGTTGAAAAATAAAAAATACCCATACCTTTGCACCGTCATCCGGCGCTGGAGACGTTCACCACATTTTGTATCTACCACTTTCAAAAGTCATGAAGACTGTATTTATTACCGGCGCATCGTCGGGCATCGGCAAGGCTGCTGCCCAATATTTTGCGCAACACGGCTGGCGTGTCGCCGCTACAATGCGCAATCCGCACCAGGAAACGGAACTCAATCAACTTCCCAATCTCAAACTGTACCAACTAGATGTAACGGATTCGGCCAGTGTCGGTGCGGCCTTCGATGCGGCGAGCCGGGATTTCGGCCAGATCGACGTCGTGGTCAATAACGCCGGGTATGCGGTCGATGGCGTATTTGAGGCGATGAGCGACGACGTGATCGGGCAACAATTCGACACCAATGTGCTCGGTCTGATGCGGGTGACCCGGGAAGCCATTCGCCGGATGCGCCCGCTGCGTCAGGGTACGATCATCCAGATTGCCTCGGTCGGCGGTCGGATTGCCTTCCCGCTGTACAGCATTTACCACGGCACTAAATGGGCAGTGGAAGGATTTACCGAGAGTTTGCACTACGAAATGCGCCCATTTGGCATCAAAATGCGCATCGTGGAGCCGGGGGCGATCAAAACGGACTTTTACGGCCGCAGTCGCCAGTTTGTCAAGCCGACGGATACAACCGATTACGATACCTTTGTGGATACCTGCGAAAAGACCAGCATGGGCGCGGGCGATACGGGCGCAGACCCGATGACTGTGGCGAAAACGATCTTCAAAGCGGCTACGGACAGCAGTTGGAAATTGCGCTATCCGGTAGCGTATCCGGCGACAATACTGCTACCACTGCGCCGTTTAATTCCCGAATCCTGGTTTTATGCGCTGGTGCGGACTACCTATAAAATCTAAATGCGAATATTGGGTTAATTTTACCGCTTCAAATTTCGACGCATGCGTCCAACGAAAAAAGACCTGACCAAGGATAAAATCCAGCAGGCGGCGTACAAGTGCGTCGCCCGCTTTGGTTTTGAAAAAACAACCCTTGACGATATTGCTAAAGAAGTGGGGCTGAATAAAGCGTCGCTTTATTATTACTACAAAAACAAGGAGGAAATTTTCCTGGAAGTCACCAGTACCGCAACGCGGCGTTTTGTCGAAACGCTACAGCAATCCACGCTGGAAAAATCCGGCGGCGTAGCGGCCCAAGTGGGGCATTATCTGTTTGAACGCAGTGTGTATTTCCTGCAACTGGTAGAGCAAGTGCATATTTCCGAGGAGACCCTCCGGCAGGTCGAGCATCTCTTTTACGATGTGATCCGCGATGTATCGGTCCAGGAAGTGGCGTTTCTGGCCAATATACTATCCAAAGCCAGTGCGGGCGGAGAAATCAGGCCGATTGCGGCCGATCAACTGGCCGCTAACCTGATCATCCTGTCAGAAGGAATCAAGGAATATGCAAAAACGCAGGCACCCGAACGCCGGGATACCGAAGCAATTAGCAGTGTTATTCAGCACAATCTGCAATTTATGCTGGCAATCGTGTTTGCCGGACTTCGCAAATCATCGTAAACTTTACAAAAATGCTATCTAAGCTCGTCTTAATTATGCTTTTTGGCACGTTTCGATTGCTGCCACCCGATTGTTGTCAATTCGATGAAAGATGTTTCACTATTTTTATCAATGCATTGTACACACGCGGGACGCTGGCAAAAGATGCTAAAATCCACTATGTACGCTTTGCAGACCATCAGTATGACAAATTTATTGCCAGCAGGGTCATCGTAGACGGTCAAGCACTTTTATTGAAACAGGAAACATCAAGTTACAGCAAGGAGGCAATCAATATCAACAATATATCCATATCTGCGGATTCAATCATGAGCATCCGTTTTGAGACACAACCCCATGCCACGCTGCACAAGGGCATCGTTTATTTGAAATTTGTAAACGGGCAGCCCATATTTTCGGATGCCTTTATCATAAAGAGTATTCAATAAGACACATTTCTCATCGCCCCAGCCACTCCTTAAAATCGGTCATCCGGCCGCGGATTACCAATACTTCCAGTTTCATCCGTTATTCAATCCTGCCGTCATGAGCAACTCAAAAAACGGTCTCCTAAGCGAATAAAGTTAGTTACCTTTATACAGACTAACTGTCCGTTTTATGAGACATACCATATATTTTCTGCTGTTTTTTTTCGGCAATGCTTTGCCAATGCAGACCCAGACCCTTCGCTTACATGCGAACCTAGAAAGTATCGGCATTGAGGTGGATCTACCCATGGGCTACGATACGGATCAGACATCTGCTGCAGAGTTCCGCTATCGGGTGCCGGGGCAGGCGTGGGTAAAGGGGTTTCCGCTGAGCCGTATCGAGTGGAACAACCGACCACAATTCCGGGGAAGTATCTTTATGGCAACCGCCGGTACGACGTATGAACTGGCGGTTACGCTTACCGATTCTATACCGGTATTTACCCAAATGATATTGTCCGGTCAAATAACAACCCGGCGGGATCCCAAGATAGCGGCTACGGCAAACGTCCGGTACGTCAGCCCATTAGGCAGCGATACGCTGTACACGTCCGACAAGCCGGGGAATCTGCAGGCACTGCTCGCTACGTCCATTGTATGTGGCACTACCATTATATTGCGGGGAGGCGAGTATGCGATTGGCGGACTGCAAATCAACCTCACGGAGGATTGTACAGCAGACAGCCCGATTATTTTTAAGGCTGCCCCTGGGGAAAATCCCGTTTTCAATGGCGGTGATTCAACCCAATATGTCTGGATGCCGCATGAATTTGATCCCAATATGTATTTCACAGCAGTAGCGCCCGGCTTGGAGAATGGAGCACTTTGTATCCTGGACGGACAGCGGCTTTTTCCGTATGCCTCGGTTAGTCCGATTATCGCGGGTTATCCTTCCCTTACCGACCTAAAATACGGACACGCCGGTTATTATAGAAATGGGTTGAGTTATTTCATCAAGACACCGGAGGGTAAAAACCCGAACGGGCACACAGTCGTCCTTTCCCGGTATGCTAATTGTATGGTTTTTAATGGTAACAAAAAACACAACTTCCTTTATTTCAAAGGATTAACTTTTAAGTATTATGGAAAGGGAAGTTGCGACTATTATTTTGGCAATATAAATCAACCTTCGGGATGTTATACTGCTTCCACCCTTCAATTTTCCGATGCGAGTGAAGTGACCGTAGATAGTTGTATCTTTTGGTTTAACAATAATTCCATTGTTTTTCAGGGAATAGCCAATCAAAATACCATTCAAAACTGCCGGATGTACGATCAAACCGGCCTTTGGTCGCACGCTGCATTCAAACAATCACGCGATGCGCTCTTGCCAGTACAGATATTTGGAATACAGGGAGATTTTGGCAGTTTCGGCCGGTACTTAGAAACCAGTGCAATCCTGTTTCAGCCGGCCACGGACACCTCGCAGGGAAATATACTGCGCAATAACCATATTGATGGATACGTAGTGGGTATCGCAGTCGGCTCCGGTGCTGAACACGACATCAGCAATAATGATATTGGTAATTGTTTCGACGCGATTGAAAGTACGGGCGGTTTTGTAAACCACCGCATCTGGGGAAATAGATTGCACCATAGTCCGGTCGGTATGTCTATGGCAGTACCTGCATATGGTCCGTTTTACGTATTTCGCAACGTTTTTGACCATTTAGGGAGTCGATTTAATTACCTTAATCCGAATCAGACCGATGGCGGCGACCCGCACTTTGTGGATTGCAATAATGTTGGTTTTCCAGTCTCCTGGGGTACGGCTCTTAAACTCAACGCAGGCACTAGCACGCCTTATCCCGGGGCTATTTTCTTTATTCACAATACCGTACACGGAATTGACTCCCTTGGATTCAACTTGTATCTCTGGAATAATACTTGGAAAAAACTCTGGTCGCGTAATAATATTTATTATACATCTGCCGGCAGTAACTTCTTTTTTGACGGTATTCAGGGGCTAACTTCCTATAGTTTTGACAGCGAATCCGACAATTTTTACACGGTGAATCAGCACTCCGTCGCGCGTATTCGCCCCCTGCACGGCGTGCAATTGTGTACGACCGATACATCCCTCGTACACTTTGAGATGCTGCTGCAAAATATAACGGCAAGTACCGAAGTAAAAGTTAAAAATGGCAATACGTTGGATCCCAAGTTTGAGGATGTCTCTTCCGGCAATTTTTACTTACAGCCAGGCAGTCCTATGATCGATGCGGCAGTAAGCGTACCAGGTTTCAACGATGTGTTTTTTGGTGCTGCGCCCGATCTTGGGGCTTTTGAATCTACCACTGTTCGTACCATAGAATTATCTGACGGATCGGAGTTGTCTATTTTAATTTTTCCCAATCCTTCGGCAGGCGGGTTTGAAGTGCGTGCTCAAACACCGCTCATTAGCGTGGCTGTATTTGATAATTTGGGCAGGTGCATTGCTACACAGCGTATTAAAAATGAGCAATCTGTACAAATGGTTTTAGATCCGGGACTATTTTGGATCCGGATTCAATCGCAAGATGGACGGATCATAACCCGTCTTGTGCAGGTGTTTTAGATAGTGAGCATCATTACATAAAGGTAATGCAATCTCCGTAATTTTACGCGCCAAACGGCACAGGATTTGCCATTTTACAGGATTATGAAGGTACTTATCATTGAAGACGAAGCGAAAACGGCTCATGCCATCCGTGGCTTTCTGGAAGAATCTCAGCACACGGTGGATTGTGCATTTGATGGATATACGGGCCGTATTTTTGCCGAGCGCAACACCTACGACGTTATTATTTCCGACGTGGTGATGCCCCATATTAATGGAATTGACCTGTGTCGGCACCTGCGCGGTGCGGGTATTACAACACCGATCCTGCTTTTATCGGCGCTTAACCAAGCAGATGACAAAGTGACCGGCCTGAATGCCGGGGCCGACGATTATCTGGGAAAGCCCTTTAATCTGGATGAATTGCTGGCCCGGTTGCACGCATTGTCGCGGCGTACCACCCCCGGAGCGCCACAGTTTGCCCGGCAACTGGCCTTCGCCGATCTGGCACTGAACCTGGATACGCTGGAGGTCTGGCGCGATGGTCAAAAAATCCTGTTGCGACCGCGTGAATTTACCTTGCTCGAATACCTGGTGCGCAATAAGGAGCGGGTGATTGCCAAATCCGAAATTGCCGAGAAAGTGTGGGGGATCGACACCGAAATCAACACCAATGTGATCGAAGTGTACGTCAATTACCTGCGCAACAAGATCGACAAGGGCTTCGCCACCAAACTGATCCATACGCATTACGGCGTCGGTTATGTTTTGCGGAGTGAATAATCCAACCGTTTTCTACACAGTCTAATCCCTGCTACATGTCCCTACGTGCCCCTTTTCGCATGCAGATCCGTACCCGGCTGACGGTCCAGTTTATCTGTATTACTGCGGGTATCTTCGTAATTGCGCTGGTGTTCATTTATACCCGGTTTCAGCAGTACAGCGAGGAAGAATACAATACACTGCTTGAAAGCAAGGCACTGATGACGGCCAATATGGTGCTTACCCATGAAAAAGAATTGAGCGCATTGCCCGAGCCCAAAGCGGAAGAAGCCGTGCTGGCGCTGCCGTATTCTGAAAATATAACGATTTATGACGCCAGCGATCGCCGGGTTTTTGCCACCAACGCTTCCACGCCGCCGCTTGCGTCCACGGCGCTGCTCAATATCCGCCGGCAACGTCAGGTGAATTTTCACAATGGCGCGTACCAGGCGTTCGGCTCGGTCATCAACACTATTTCCGGCAAGGAATATATTGTCGTGTCGGAAGGCCGGTTCGACGATTCGAAACTCGATCAGTTGGGTACGATTCTGTTGCTGAGTTTTGTGATGGTGGTGACGGCTATCGCGCTGGGCGGCTACTTCTTTGCCGGACAGGCGCTGCGGCCCGTCTCGCGTATCGTACGGGAGGTCGCCGAAATACTGCCGACCGATCTGAGCCGCCGGTTGCAGGTGGGCGATTTGCGCGACGAATTATCGCAACTGGTCGGCACGTTCAACCAGTTGCTGGACCGTATTGAGCAGGCATTTCGCATGCAGCGCAGTTTTATTTCCAATGTCTCCCATGAAATAAAGAACCCGCTGGCGGCTATGGACGCGCAACTGCAGTTTGCCCGCCAGCGTGAGCGAACGCCCGAAACGTACCGTGAAGTATTGGATTCACTGCATGAAGACGTGCATTATATTGCCGGAACGGCCGAAAAACTACTACAGTTGGCCAAAATCCACGCTGAGCCGCACAGTATTGCCTTTGCCTTGCTGCCGCTGGACGAGCTGCTTTTCCAAACCCGGGAGACCCTGCTGAAATCGCATCCGGATTATACGGTGGTGATTGAAATGCGCGATATGCCGGACCAGGAGGAATTGTTGAATATAAAAGGCAACGAACCCTTGTTGCGCACAGCGCTGCTGAATCTGTTTGAGAACGGTTGCAAATTTTCTCCGGATCACCGGGTGCACGTGCTGGGTCGTTTTGAACACAATGGGGCGCATGAAGTAGCCATCCGCAACGCCGGCCCGGGTATTCCATCCAACGATCTGCAACGCATCTTTGAGCCGTTTTTCAGGAGTCCGCAGCATACTGGCGTCAAAGGTTCCGGGGTCGGCCTGTCGCTGGTGCAAAGTATCATTCACCTGCACCGGGCATCGATTGAGGTGTTGTCCGAAGAAGGGTATAGCACCACGTTCCGGTTACGGTTTCCGGCGCTGGAGGGGTAGATTGGCCACCCTTTTGCCCCGCTCCGAGCCATTTTAAAAGCGTGTTAGGCTGGCAGAAAATGCGTTTTGCGACAATTGCGCAAGTATTCCAGCGACAACCATCACCTGTACTTACCTTTGCGGTGCCCACTGCATTCGCTAATCTGTTACTATGAGCCGCCTTTTTTCCATTCCAGTTTTCAAAATTTTTCTGGGAGCGCTTGCCGGCGTGGGTCTCTTGGTCGCTTGCACGCGTGCGCCATTGTCGGAATCGTCCGAATATCAGGATGCGTCGAAAGTGTTGCTGAACTGGAATAAAATGCTGCTGGAATTCGATCGCTACTCCGAAGGCTATCGGCCACCAGTCAGCGCGCGGATGTATGCTTATATGGGGATAATGGCCTGGGAGGTCAGTTTGCCCGATCATCCGGGCAATCATTCGCTGGCGAACAAATATCCCGAACTGACCGTACCATCCTGGGACAATCAATATAATTTTATACTACCGGTAGCGCTGCACGCCGGTTATGAACAACTTACCCACTATTTTTTTCCGCATCGTTCTTTACAGGTGAGCGCACATTTTGCCGACCTGCACAATGAACTCGAAGAGCTGCTGAAAGACAAATATGCGCCGCAGGATTATCTGGCGTCCCGCAAATTTGGCGAAGCGATCGCCGATGCGATTTACCGCTGGTCGGCCACCGATACCATCGGGCATCAGGCTTTTTTATTCAACTACGACCATGCCTATGTCCCTCCCAAAGGTCCGGGATTGTGGTCTCCTTCCAACGCCGATCACATGCCGCCGCTGCTTCCACATTGGGGACGAGCCAGAACATTTATCACAGATCCGGAGTCGATCGCCTCCCAGCCACCCTTGCCTTTTTCGGAAACACATGGTTCGCCGCTGTTTGGGCAAGCCCTGGAAGTCTACCAATTGTCGCAACCTATGACGGAAGAAAACCGGTGGATTGCCGAGTTTTGGAGCGATGATTTTGCCGGTGTTACCTTTTGTCCCGCTTCGCGATGGATATCCATCACCAATCAAATCGTCGAACAAAAGCAGCCGGGTTTTGCTACTACGTTAAAGGTCTATCTGGAACTGGGTTTGGCGCTGAATGATGTGACGGTAAAAATATGGCACGATAAATACCTATATAATCGCGAGCGACCGGGCGCTTATATAGCCCGCAACATTTATCCGAACTGGCAGCCCTTACATAATTCTCCCTCTTTTCCTTCTTATCCCTCCGGCCATGCCGGGTTTGCCGGCAGCGCTTCGACGATCCTGGCTGCTCATTTCGGCGATCCTATTTCCTTTACCGATGCCAGTCACAAAGGGCGCAAAGAGTTTATCGGTAAACCCCGTTCGTTTCACAGTTTTACGGAAATGGCCCGGGAAAACGCTTTTTCGCGCTTACCGATGGGTGTGCATTTGCGCATGGATTGTGCAGAAGGACTGCGCCTCGGGCAGGTAATTGGCAAAAAAACGCTGGATTTTTACCAGGAATTGCCAATCGATAAGACCCAGGTACAGTAAAAGCAACAGCACCAACGGTTGTCTTTATCAGGGGTGTGCAAAGCAAGGGACGGTATAAATGCTGCTCAATTTATACCATTCCTCACACAGGTTCATTTTCTGTTTTGAACATTTTATTCGGTTACTTCCGGTTGTTCTTCGTCCTGGTAGTTTTTGCGATATTTTTCGTTGCCGTTTATTTCAGGGATATAATTCTCATCGGGCGTTTCGTCGTAACTGCCGATCTTCGGCTCATCCTCGTTCGGTACCTCATTTTCATCGGGCAGGCTAATTTCGCGTCTTTCACGGGTTTCCTGCGGATCGTACTCCGGCGGTACCTTAGCCGGAGTGATCTCTTGCGGTTCATTGCCGGTCATCCGTTGCGGTTGATCGTTGGTCATTGGTTTTGCACTTGGTTGATCGGAGAATGTGGTTTGATTCTGGGTCGTATCCGGTGAATTACTGGATGATTTCGTAGACATAATGTAATGGATAAGTGGTGAAAGGATAGATTGTATACGCTAGCGCAACAATCTTTATTTGGTTAGGACATTTATACTTGCAGGCGGAAAAATCTATGCCGCGTGTTTACTTACCTTACTCCTTGCTTTTCTTTTGCGCCCGTTTTTCTTTTTTTGATTGGTCTTTTTGATCGTCTTTATCGAATAATGCCTTGAAAAACCCTGGCTTTTTCGCGCCGTCTTGATCGATTTTCGCCAGATTGATCTGGTTGTCGATTGAAGGCTGCAACGAACGAATAAAGGCATTTTGTAGAATACTTACCACAGCTTGTAGGATATTGACCCGGGGATTATCCATTGCTCCACTAAAGTTAACTTTGGTGGCAAACTGATTCTTGCGCTGGTTTTCCAGTATTTCCGTTGCGCCACCGACGATGCTCTCCCAGACTTTTTGAAAAAAACCGTCCTTTTTATCCTGGCCCTGCCAGGACACAATATCCAGGTCTTTGAGGAGCGGTTTGGCGTACCCGGCAAACCGGCCGTCTTTGGCCGCTACTTCCGTGTACATGGAAAATGTACCTTTATTCACGTCGAAACCGCCGTATGCCTTGAACATATCGTTGACTTCGGTCAGTTGCATCTGTTCGATGGATGCATTGAGATCTAAGGTGGTCTCTTCTGCCAGCGGGTTCAAGCGCATTTCTAACTTCATATTTCCCTGATAGACATTTCCTGTGGCATCGATCGTAGCCGGTAATACCTCTGTGTTCTTGTAAACATTGCGCAGGTTAGCCGCTTTCGCATCCAGATTGGTAATCGCCAGATCCAAATTGGGCGTGCGGGTTTTATCGATATAGGCCAGTTTGCCATCGCGTATCTCGCAGTTATTAATATCGACCGGCATGAAATTGCTTAATAACTCCCGGAAATCGCTGGTATCCTGCGACACATCAGCCAATTCCACCTTATTTTCCGTAAAGATCAGTACCGGCTGGTCGAACACCAGTTCGCCTACCAGTCTTCCTTTAAACAACGCTTTCCACTCCAGCGAGAGGTCGATAGCACGCGAACTCATAAACTGAGTTTGCACGCCAGTTTTGTCATCCACTTTATTCAGGTAGAAACTGTCGATGACATAAGCGCCGCGATACAAGGCAATGTCCACATCTTCAATATGCCCATAGTAACCATCCATTTCCGCCAGTGTTTTATTGGCGTAATGCAGGACGATGTACGGCAAAGCAATCCGCAATGCGATCAAGAAGATAACAATTCCCAGCAGGATTTTGGAGGTTTTGGAACGGAACAAAGCCATAAATCTAGTTTTTATATCTTTTAAAGGAAAAAATGGCCGCGTCGGGGTTGTGTTTTCCCAGTGCCTCGTCGCGAATTATTTCGGCTGCCATCTGACTGAACGTGATACCGTTGCCGCCAAAACCAAGTGCAAAAATGGCATGTGGCTGTTCCGGAACAGTCCCGATATACGGCAGCCCGTCTTCGGTTTCCGCAAAAGTGCC
>JBBRDQ010000083.1:0-19742 GCA_038203695.1 Chitinophagales bacterium | reverse complement strand
CATTGCCTTTTTCAAGGTCCCGGATGTGGCCGTAAGAGGATTTTACGGAGAAGTCTTCGCCTAAGTATTTTTCAATGGTCTTCGCCTTGGCAGGCGATTCCACGATGAGCAATTTTTTTGCCATGTACGGTTTTGATTTATTTGCTTAAGGGGTCTTTAGCAATGTACAATATCTGATGGGTGGTTTTGCAATGGGGTACTGAGACCGCCTGATTCCGGCAAAACCGGCACAAAAGTAATGGGATTTGGCACAAAAAAACCGTCGGTGTTTACCGACGGTTTTTTTTACGCGTTTCTTCGTGGATTACTTTACCTTTTTGCACTTCCTCAGCATGGGCTTTTTTGCGTTTGGAGCGGAAATCGGTGGCCAGTTCTTTGATGCCAACCGGCTTGCCATTCAGTCGACGGTGATAAGCCAGGATCAAAAAATCGGCCATATCATCGGGGTACGTGACGCCTGCGCTGCGCAGATAATGCGAAATGCGGGAGCCACCATAAAAACCCCAGTTTGAGATTAGCCAGGCGCCCAGCCGGTTGTGCAGCGCGAAACAAACGGTATCTTCGGGAATGCGTTTTATTTTTGCCTGCGATTCGGCACTGATGAGTTTATCCAGTTGGACCATCGCATCTTCCAGGTTTTTAGGAATATAAATGCCGTTCAGCCGGTCTTTAACAATGCGCTCCTGGTACTGTTTTTCAAATTCTTTTTCATTTGCCGGTAAACCCTCCTGGGCAAAGGCGGGCAAAACGCCCGTCAATAAAAACAGCAAAGCGAAGAAGGCAGCTCTGTAGCGCATCGATTACAGGTTTTAGTCAAAAATGAGTGCCAGTTGGTCGGTAACCCGCAGCATAAGGCACATAGACAAACGCAGGACGCTTACCTTTATGGTCCAATGATGCAAATAAGATTATCCGTACTCGAAATTTTTCTGCTGCAACTCGGATTATGGTTCGGCTTGTGGCTACTCGGCGATTTTCTGGCCTCCATTCTGACCCTGGCCATTGGTGCGGTCATCCTGGCTATTTTAACGATCGCGCTGTTAGCCGAATGGGTCGAGCCTACTAAAGTGCCACGTCGCTATTTTTACATCATGGGCGTGAGTCTGCTGGCACCTTTGGTTGCAGCGGTACTGTACATTTCCATTTTTGGTGGCAAATTTTCGTTCCTGCAATGACGCGTGTTTCTGCTACCCAACCGTAACGATTTCACGGTTTTTTTTAACCGGCTCCTGATCCAGAAAGGCACCGATCAATTCGCTCAATTTTTCAGTTTCCACTAAAAAACCATCATGCCCATACGGCGAGTGGATTTCGCGGTAAGCTGCGCCGGTTATATTCGCCGCCAGAAACACCTGCTCGGAAGTAGGGAATAACACATCGGTACTGATCCCGACCACCAAGGTCCGCGCCTGGATCAGTGCCAACGCGTCGTTCGTGCTGGTACGTCCGCGCCCGATGTGATGCGAATCCATAGCCTGCGACAGGCGATAATAGGAGAAGGCATTAAAACGACGGGAGAGTTTTTCACCCTGGTACTGCTGGTAGGTTTGCGCGCGGTAGCTTTCGAGGACCGGCTCGGGATCCGTCTGAAATTCAGCATACGTCTGGTAATGGCGGTAAGAGACCAGTGCCGTTGCACGGGCTGCGCGCATGCCAGCATCCCCCGCCTGCGGATGCCGTTTGCGCCAGGTTCCATCGGCTTCGATGGCCATCCGCTGGGCTTCATTAAACGCGATCCCCCAGGCAGAGTGCCGGGCATTGGTAGCGATAATGATGAGATTATCAAAGCGCTGTGGGGACTGAATCGACCATTCAAGTGCCTGTTGGCCACCCTGCGAGCCCCCAATCAGCAAGTGGATTTTTTCAATTTTCAAATGAATGCGCAAGGCTTCGTAAGCCTTGACCATATCGCGTATGGTCAGCACCGGAAAATCATGGAAATAGGGCTCGCCGGTCGCCGGATTTTCCGATAAAGGTCCGGTGGTGCCGTAACAGGACCCCAATACGTTGGCACACACAATATAATAGTCTTCCGGATTGAAGCGATCCAGTGGACCAAACAAACCTGCCCACCAGTCGAATACATCGGAATTGGCCGTCAGTGCATGGCATACCCATACTACCGGATTGGCGGGATTTCCATAGGTGTGGTAGGTGATGGTCGGTTCGGATAAAAAGCCGCCGCGTTCGAGCGGAAGACCAGCGGACAGGGTAAAACTATGCACGGAGCGATGAATTTGAATATGGAGAACTGGAAGATAGATTTGGGAAAGTGTATGCAAGGATCAGATCAACCACGCACATCTTAGCCCATAAAGACCGGAAGATGTTTTAATGAATTGAGAATCAACTGCATCAAACATCTTCCGAATCTATATAGACAAAGTAGGTTATGATATTGTTTCAGGTGCGCTGATTACTTTACCGGCGTCTATTTTTTCCAGCGCTTGCTCGAAATCGGCAATAATATCGCTGATGTGTTCAATACCTACGGAAATGCGCAATAGGGTAGGGACTACACCCGCCGCCAGTTGTTCTGCATCGCTGAGTTGCTGGTGCGTCGTTGCGGACGGCTGGATAATCAAGGTCTTCGCATCGCCGACATTGGCCAGGTGGCTGACCAGTTGCAGGTTTTCGATCACGGCCGATGCATTCTCTTTCGAGCCTTTGACGACAATACTCAATACGCCGCCAAAGCCATTTTGTAAATACTTCTTAGCTAGTGTATGGTAAGGGCTCGATGCGAGGCCAGGGTAGTTTACCCATTCCACTTTCGGATGTTTTTCAAAATATTCGGCCAATGCCTGCGCGTTTTCTACCGTGCGTTGTACGCGCAAAGACAGGGTTTCCAGGCCCTGAATCAAGAGAAATGAGTTGAACGGGCTGATGGCCGAACCAAAGTCGCGCAGACCTTCTACCCGGGCGCGAATGATAAAGGCGATATTGCCAAATGGTCCGTCGGTGCCGAACACCTCCCAGAATTTCAGGCCGTGGTAGCCTTCAGACGGTTCGGTGAACTGCGGATATTTACCATTGCCCCAGTTGAAATTACCGCCGTCGACGATTACACCGCCGATGCTGGTACCGTGACCGCCGATCCATTTGGTGGCCGATTCTACGACAATGTGCGCACCGTGTTCCAGCGGCCGGAACAAATAACCGCCGGCGCCGAAGGTGTTGTCCACAATCAAAGGCAAGTCGTATTTTTTAGCCAGTGCCGCGAAACGCTCGAAATCAGGAATGTTAAAACCGGGGTTGCCGATCGTTTCCAGGTAAATAGCGCGGGTATTTTCGTCGATCAGGGCTTCAAAACTTTCCGGTTTGTCGCCGTCGGCAAAACGGGCGTCGATACCGAGGCGTTTGAACGCCACTTTGAACTGGTTGTGCGTGCCGCCGTACAGGTAACGGGTGGTGATAAAATTTTGGCCCACTTCCAGTATATTATTCAAAGCGATGAACTGCGCCGCCTGTCCGCTCCCTACTGCCAGCGCCGCTACACCGCCTTCCAGTGCCGCAATCCGCTTTTCAAATACATCGGTGGTCGGATTCATGATACGGGTATAAATATTCCCAAACTCTTTGAGTGCGAACAGGTTAGCACCATGTGCCGCGTCGTTGAATACATAAGAGGTCGTTTGATAGATCGGTACGGCGCGGCTGTTCGTGGTGGGATCGGGTACTTGACCGGCGTGCAGTTGAAGCGTGTCAAAATGATGTGGCTGTGCCATTGAATAAAAAAATTAAGGTGTGAAATAATGAGCTGTTACAAATAGACCAAAAACAAAAAGACCTTTCAGGCGCGGAGCCTGAAAGGTCTTTTTTAGTAAAAAAACAGGATGATATAATTTATCAATCTGTGTGATTACGCAAAACCCTTTGCAGTGCACCGGCAGGCGGAACAGTACAACAGCACATCATACAACACATCATCATGGTGGTGTCGAAGCTAGTCGGGTTGCTATTTACGTATTGAATTTTCATTGCTGCAAAGAACGGGTAAGTCAATCGAGACTGCCAAACTTAAACCTGTTAAAATTATTTTAATTTTGAAAAGATGGATATTTATCTTGAATTTCGCCAAAATCTTGATTTTTGTCCCTAAAAGTAACAATGATGCGCTCTTTTTTATGCTTGTACCTGTTTTTAATACCGCTGCTTGGTCTCTCTCAATCCAAATCAGACCTCAAAATCTTCGCAGTAGAGCAGTTTCGCTTTACGACTATGATCGCTAAGGACACGGTGGCGCTGCGCGATTTGCTGGCGGATGACCTGGTGTACATCCACTCCAACGCATTGACAGAAGATAAGCAGACCCATATTTCGGCGATCAGTACCGGGCGACTGGTGTATGAACGGATGAACCGGGAGTCCGTGACGGTACGGCGCACTGGGAAATTTGCGCTGACCAACGGCATTATTCAGGTAAATGGTACCCTCGCTGGAACGCCGTTCGCGGTACGCTTGCGGTATACGGCGGTGTATCACAAGCAGCATGGGAAATGGCGGCTGCGCAACTGGCAAAGCACGAAAATAGCCTGAGCCTTGGCTAACACCTAAAAAGTGCGTGCCGACCGCCGGTCGACACGCACTTTTTGCATATATTGAAGGGCGCTATAGATTACATTGTGCAAATCTTCTTCCCTGTCTCTATTTCTTCCAGGGCATTTCCAATACCCGCTGTGCCACCCGTTCGCCGATGTCCAGGCCGGCGGTGCAGTCCATCCGCCAGTGCACGCCCAGCGGGACGCGCGAGTAAGCGTTTTCATCCGCTAATTGCTTGAAGGAAGTAAATGTACGCGGCGTACCGATAAAGTCGGAACGATCGCGGTGACAAAGATCCGTAAAGGTATAAGTGCCGGGGTGGTGCTGGTTGAACTCGAAGAAAGAAGACAAAATCTTTGCACCGGCTCCGGCGAAACTGGAGTGGCCGGAAGGATATGCCGGAAATGCCGGTGTGATGTATAAACCGTTGTTGGTATTCTTCAGAATAGTCTGCCAGTTGGCCGCATCGGGGTAATCTTTGGCAATAACGTTTTGAATATAGGTTGCCGGACGTTCAATATTGTAATAATATTTGGAGTACCAGCAAGCCACCCCACCGTCGCTCAAGGCAAAACCCATTTTCGCAAACAGTTCGGCACAACCGGCTAAATCCATCTGCTCGCTGGCTATCACCTGATCGGCTATTGCCAACAAACGCGCTGGTGGTGAAAAAGTCAGGTTTAAAATATCATCGCTCCAGAACTCGGCCATCCAGCGTTGCTCATAGGCAGCCGCCTGTTGATCTGGACCGGGGTTATTGATCATATTGACCGTATTGTATACCTCCATTCCCTGATTGTAGTACAGCGATTGTGGGTTTTCGCTGTACGGAATCGGCGGTTTGCACAATTTATCGGTCTCCGAAATCGCGAAAGTGCGTACCCGACCCCAATTTGGAAACATGGCACGGCTGAAGTCAGGGGAAGTAGGTTTCCATTTTCCAGGTCCTACGGGTGGTACATAATCTAATGGCTGCGCATTTAAGAAAGCGTTATGGCCAATCAGATCGCTGGATTCAAATTCATACACTGCCTGGGCTACTTTGAGGCCAAACGCTTCAGAACGGGCCAGGATTTCCGGACTGGTAGCCTGTGCGTATTGGTCGTGCAATTGTGCGCGGGTAAGTTCGATGCTTTCAAACAAAGTTGGCTGTTCATTTTCCATGGAAAAGAAAAACCGCGTCATCAGATAGGCATAAGATTCATTCACGCAAGCCGGCCAGTAGTATTCTTCATCAGGATCAGCCTTGGGCACATCCAATCCAGGCATTAGATTGGCCATCGAATTATTTTCCGGAATACCAGCGATTACCGCTTCGTAAGCAGCCAGACCGAGGTAACCCAGGGCGCGTGGTGAAGGACCGGGGCGATAGCCTCTGGCGGTACGGTCAATTTCCAGAAATTTCTCATTCCACTTCCAATATACCTGATGATCGTATTGGTGTGCGGTTGGGCGGGTCGTTTCGACCGGTACATCGTGACAGGCGGACAGCAACAAACTGCTGATAACCGCTGCACTCAGCATAAGGCCTTTTAGTTGTTGGCGTAACTTCATGAGCAACACTTTTTGTAATTGTTGTTAAATTTTAGATTAAAATATCATTGCAAAGATCATGCGAAAATAAACCAAATAGGGTAGAACGATGTGCTTACTACTTGATTTTGAGTAAGTTATGGTTTTTATTTATTCTCAGTATTTACAATAACAGTGCGAAATAACAAAAACCTACCGATTCTCAGGTACAAAAGGTGCTTAATAAATGCTGAAAATTATCCAAAAAAAGACCGGAAGAATTCAGACGGTGTTTATACCGCGTGATAACGTGTATATAAACGGTGCAATGCCGGCTGAATTTTTCCAGTCTTTTGATGGGGTACAGGCCGGTTTTAACCTGCCACCTTTTTCGGGATCGCAGATTGGGCACCTTCCCATTCATACAATCCTTCGATCGACAGGTAACGTTCGCCGGTATCATAATTAAATCCGAGGACGCGTGCGCCGGCCGGCATTTCGGGCAATTTCTGGGCAATGGCAGCCAGGGTGGCACCCGAAGAAATACCGCCAAAAATGCCTTCTTCCAATACCGCACGTCTGGCATATTCAAATGCGTCCTCTTTCGATACTTGTAATACGCCGCTCAGCAGGTCAGTGTGCAGGTTGCGCGGTACAAAGCCCGCACCGATGCCCTGAATCGGGTGTGGCCCCGGCGCTCCACCGGAGATCACCGGACTCAACGCCGGCTCTACGGCAAATACCTGCAGTTTGGGGAAATGCTGTTTCAATATTTCTGCTACGCCGGTAATGTGTCCGCCGGTACCCACACCAGTGATCAGGTAATCGATCCCTTCCGGAAAATCAGCGAGTATCTCCTGCGCCGTGGTGATTTTATGTACAGTGATATTAGCTTCATTTTCAAACTGTTGCGGCATCCAGGCATTCGGAATTTCGGCCACTAACTGTCCGGCGCGTTCAATGGCACCTTTCATCCCTTTTTCACGGGGCGTCAGGTCGAATTGGGCACCGTATGCCGCCATCAATCGTCGGCGCTCTATGCTCATACTTTCGGGCATGACCAGAATCAACTGGTACCCTTTCACCGCCGCCACCATGGCCAGACCGATACCGGTATTACCGCTGGTGGGCTCCACGATCACACTGCCAGGATGTAATACACCCCGTTTCTCCGCATCTTCAATCATCGACAACGCGATGCGATCTTTGATGCTGCCGCCCGGATTGGCGCGTTCGAGTTTGATCCACACCTCGTGGGCTTGGCCAAACAGGTGATTGATGCGGACGTGCGGCGTGTTGCCAATCGTTTCAAGAATGTTATTCGCTTTCATATTAAATGTTTGATTGCGTGAGTTTTTTATATAACAAAATTAACTGGTTCTTCAAATGGTTTGGTGCGCACTTTCACCTGACTCTGGTGTAATACCACCGAATAGGGCGGCACGCTTGCGGTAAGCCAACTGTTGCCGCCGATAACCGAATCATGCCCGACCACCGTGTGGCCGCCCAGGATCGTGCTATTGGCATATAAAATACAGTTATCTTCAATCGTTGGATGGCGTTTTATATTGGCCAACGATTTATCTACCTGTAATGCGCCCAGCGTAACGCCCTGATAGATTTTCACATTATCGCCAATCACTGCGGTCGCGCCGATTACGACACCGGTACCATGGTCGATGAAAAAAGAGCGCCCGATCGTAGCGCCCGGGTGGATATCGATGCCAGTCTTGCCATGAATATATTCCGAAAAAACGCGCGGTAGTAAAGGAGCGCCCAAGCGCTGCAACAAACTGGCGATGCGATACGTGGCAATGGCCTGAAACCCCGGATACGTCGCAATTACTTCCTCCAGACAAGTAGCAGCCGGGTCGAAACGCAGGATCGCATCGGCATCGTCCTGCAACGCTGCGTGCACTTCCGGCAATTCATCAAAAAAACCGTCGACAATGGCGGTAATGCCGTCGCCCTGATCTTGCATCAGCGGATACAACAGTTTGATCAGGTCTTGCCGCAGCGCCGCGTATTGCACGCGGGCCGGACGCGACTCGTCGCTCAACATCGGAAACAGGAATAATATCAGGCTGTCGGCCAGACGCTGCGCATCGGCTTTGGGTGGAATCGGCGTATTGGCGGCCAATTTATAGCTGTCGAGTTTTTGAAAAAAAGTATTGAGTTCTGATTTCACGATGGCGTGTTGAACATGGCAACAATGTTGCGTTGAAATTAAAAAAAGCACCTTTTCTCGGCTGTGAACGCGAAAGGGTGCTTTTGAAATGCTGATATGATTCAGAAATAAATCAAATTTGCCTAAAAGTCGCCCATAGCCCACCTGAAAAAGTAGTACAACAGCAACGGCAGCAATTTTGATTATAAACCATTAAAAATTTAATTTTCGATGTTTAGTAGCAAACATATTGCATTAAACTGCAATCGTCAAGCCAAGTTCGATTTTTCGTGCAAAATTTTTTGCCGTAAATTTTAGAATGCCCTGTTGCAAAACGGACCTTTGCCAAAAATTACGCTATGTTTAATACTTCCGAAGCCTTTCTTGTGGATGGCATTCGTACCCCGATCGGTAATTTCAGCGGGAGCCTGGCGCCGGTTCGGACCGACGATCTGGCGGCGCACGTTTTACAAAAACTGCTCGAACGTCATCCCGATCTCGATCCTGCGCTCATTGCCGACGTTTATATCGGTTGCGCCAATCAGGCCGGTGAAGACAATCGCAATGTCGCACGCATGGCCCTTTTGCTCGCCGGGCTGCCGGTTACCGTACCCGGAGAGACGGTTAACCGCCTGTGCGCCAGCGGAATGGCGGCAGCCATTCACGCCAAACGCGCCATCAATGTACAAGACGGACAGATTTATATTGCCGGTGGTGTAGAGGGAATGACGCGCGGACCGTACGTAATGAGCAAATCCGCCAAACCGTTTGGCACCGATGCACAACTCTACGATTCCAGTTTTGGGTGGCGTTTTGTAAACCCGCGCATGGAAACGCTGTACGGCACCGATCCAATGGGTATGACCGCTGAAAACCTGGTGGAAATGTACCGTATCAGCCGGGAAGATCAGGACCAGTTCGCTTTTTGGAGCCAGCAAAAAGCGGCGCAGGCGCGTCTGGAAGGCCGGTTGACCCTGGAAATTGCGCCGATCCCGATTCCTAAAAGTAAAGGCGATCCGATCGTGCTGACCGACGATGAATTTATTAAACCTGATACCAACCTGGCTACCTTGGCCAAACTTCGGCCGGCATTTAAAAAAGATGGCAGCGTCACGGCAGGCAACGCAGCGGGTTTGAATGACGGCGCGGCCGCCTTGCTGATCGCCTCCGAATCTGCGCTCACGCAGCATAACCTGACCCCTTTAGCCCGGATTGTCAGCAGTGCAGTAGTCGGAGTGCCGCCGCGCATCATGGGTATTGGTCCGGTAGAAGCCAGCCAGCAGGCTTTGCTGCGTGCAGGCATCGGACTGGCTGCCATTGGCGTCATTGAACTGAATGAAGCATTTGCCGCACAATCGCTGGCCTGCATCCGCGCACTTGGACTGGCCGACCACGATCCGCGCATCAATCCAAATGGCGGTGCAATCGCCTTGGGACATCCGCTGGGTATGTCGGGCGCGCGCATATTGCTGGCTGCGGCACGGGAATTGCAGCGGCGCAAGGAGCGCTATGCGTTGTGCACTATGTGTATCGGCGTTGGACAAGGTTATGCAGTGGTGCTGGAAAATGTTACCTAAACAATTGACAATCAAAATATTAAAGTTTCATTTTCACGCAATTAATACAATTGAACATCTCTGTGTGATGATTTTGTAAGGTGAAAAGACCTAAACCGGTCTTTTGTACGTACATACTACGCGCATTTCAGATAATCCATGTACTCCCATACCGACTTATTATGTTCCTTCAAAAGTTTTCTTTTTATCCGTTGCTGTTTTGTTTGCTGGCGCAAATGGATCTATCGGCTATGGATAGCCCCCAGGATACCATCTACCGGATTTACCGCGATACCTTTTGCGGAAACCAGACCGTGCTGATCAACAATAATTTTTACGGCTCTGGCAATCCGACCGGTACGGAATTTTTGCCCGGCGCGGCGGTCAACGGCAGCGACAGCCTGATCCAGGTTGACCTGGTTTTTCGCCAACCGGTGGAGGTTAATTTTACCGGTACGCTTTGTACCGGCGATACAGTGGTTGTTAATGGGACGCGTTATCATGCCAATTTCTTCCTCGGTGAAGAGATTGTGGACAACGGCAGTGTGAACGGTTGCGACAGCATTATTCACGTCAATCTGACCTTTCTGCCCAGTTTGTCCATTACGTATGCGCCAACCCTTTGTGAAGGCGAACTGGCCATAATCAACGGACATATTTACAACGCACTGTATCCAAATGGCACCGAAGTAATGAGTTCGGGAAGTGGATGCGACAGCACGATTTACGTACAACTGAATTATATCGCCTTGCCTTACCGGGAGGTGTACGATACGCTTTGCCCCGATGGGTTTCTGTTGATCAATGGCACCCGGTACGACCGCGACAATAATTACGGACTTGAAATGCTGCCTGGCGCTTCGGTGCAAGGGTGCGATTCACTGGTGTATATCCAACTCTCATTTCGGGAAATATGGACCTATTTGGGAGCGGATATAACTGTGGTAAAAGGCGATACGATCTGTCTTGTGCCCACCTTTGGTTTTATGCCGGTCAGCCTGGCCTGGACACCAGATGTGCCTTGCACCAGTCCTGATTGCGATTCGGTGTGCCTGCGGGTGCTTAGTCCCCTGCATTACACCGTGCTGGCTACCGATGAAAATGGATGCGTGGCGTCCGACGATATCAACATCAATATTTCGCTGAAGAACCACGTCTTCGCGCCGAACATTTTTAGTCCGGACGCGGCCTATCCCAATAACTACTTCTATCTCAGTCCCGATGGCAGCGTGACGGGTATCCGGCGTATGTTCATCGCCGATCGCTGGGGCGAAGTGGTGTTCGAACGGCGTAACATGCTGCCGGATACACCTACGGATGGCTGGGACGGCGAATGGCAGGGTAAAAAAGTGCAATCCGGTACCTATATGTATTGGGCGGAATTCGAACGGTTTGACGGCTCTACGTTTACCCAAAGCGGCGATACGACCGTTATTCGATAAAGGGCGCTTTTGTTTTACAAAAAAAGGATGGAAAAATGCCGATGAGCATTCTCCATCCTTTTTTTGTGCTTTGTTTTAACAAACGAAAGGGCAAAAAAAAGCCCCTCACCGCGAGCCTACCGGAGGGGCAAAACATGAGATTATAACGATACAAACTTTATAGAAGGATTGCACAAAACCTGTAAATAACAGACTTCGCCCAAACCACAGCGTGTAACCAAAAAAGGTTGTGGTGTTTGTTGGAGGAACGAAACTAAACTAAGGAAAAAATCGGATGGGCTCAAGCGTAGACTTTTGAAAGTCGGGATTAAAAGAAAATTACTGGTGCGAAGATACGTCAGCTCTTGATTGTGCCAAATTTTTACCCAAAAAAATGCCAATGCTCTTTTTAAAGGCATTGGCATTTTTGCAAATAAATGGTTTACAATATATTGAAAATCAAATATTTAACGCCTAAAAACTACGCTATTTAGGGTATGTGTTAATGCTCATTCTGTGGCCCGTGTACGCGCCTTCAAATTGAGCCGCAGCGAAAAAACGTGCGAGTATTGCACTTGGGAGACGTTGCCGATGTCGGTCAGGGCATAGTCTAATTGCATACGGCCGAGGCGCAATCCAATTCCGAAATTCGGCTGTACGGTCAGGATTTCTTTGTTAGGATCGTAGTCGTCTTTTACGCGTTGAAAATTCCCCGCACCTACGCGCAACTGTACGAATCCATTGTAATCCGCTTCCAGTCCGATACGCGGGTCGACATTGAAAGACTTCGAACTAATCAGCACATTGCGCTGGCCGTCGGTGGTATATTCAAAGTCGATGGCCGGCAACAGGGAGGTTTTTTGATTTACCTTAATTTTATAGGCTGCGCCTAAAACCAGCCGCGGGCGGGTAATCTCCGTATTGCTGACCGGGATTTCGTTGTTGGTGCTGGCGAAAACGTCTTTTTCGCGCTGGGTCAGGTTGAATGACCAGGCGTTGAACGTCGTGGTTAGATCGCGGCCCAGCAGACCGGCCCTGAAATTGCCTTTGCGGTACTGTATGCCCAGGTCGGCCCCAAAGCCCCAGGAATTGCCAAAGGTGCCGATAATACGACGCACCACTTTTACCGTACCGCCGACCGAGAAATTAGGATTGCGCAGTTTACGGCCATAACTGCCCATAATCGCGTAATCGGCCGCCGAAAACTCGGTGACATTATCGTAATTAATCGTTCCGTCCGCATCGATCAGGTTGATGGTGTAAGGAATCTGGTCGATACCGAGGCGAATAATCGAAAAGGCTAAATACGCCTTGCGGTCCCGGTTGAGCGATTTGCCAAAACTGAGGTAGTCGTACTTGCCGACCCCGCCAAACCATTCGGCGTGCATCCCGGCGATCTGAAACGGGGCTTCTATCTCCGACAGTCCGGCCGGATTCCAGTAGGCTGCCGTAATATCGTCGACAATGGCGGTTTGTGCGCCCGACATACCATGCGCACGGGCGCCGACGCCGATGGCCAGGAATTCATTGCTGTATTTCTGGGCTATGGCACCCGAAGCCGCCGAAACAAGTAAAAAAGCGAGCAAGTAAAATTGTAGTCTCATAGCTTGGTTTGATGCTGAAACAACCTTTGAGGTTGCCTAATACCGTTTCACCGATTCAATAATATACAGCGGCCGGTTTTTCAACTCACTGTAAATATTGGATAAATAAATGGACATGATATACAAATTCAGACAGGTGATGGCGAAGAAAACCGACATCAGCACGACCGTATAAGCCCAGCCCGAAATGGCTTCCTGGTGGCCGCCAAAAATATCCACATTGGTTATCTTGACTTTAATGGCATTGAAAATGGCCGCAAAGGCGACCAGACAAGACGCCAGAAAGATCCATAACAACAATGATCGCAAAAAGGTCGTAAAGGAGGTAATTGCTACGAGCGAAGTCCGAAATTGCTCGCCAAAGGTCAGTTCTTGGTCGGGAAACAGCGGTTTTTGCGTATTTAACGCGGCCGTATTATAACCGACTAAGGCATAATTGGCTTTCAGGTAATGGCTGTTTTCGCGCAGCCGCAGCAGCGAATTGAGCGCCCGGCGACTGATAATACGGGTGTGGTGTGCGCGTGGGTCGATGCGCAGGTTGGAATACCGGTTGAGAATACCATAAAAAACGCGGTATAATATGCGCTGCCGCCAGGACAGCCGGCGCTCGCTGGCGCGCAAATAAACCACATCAAAACCGGTCTGGCTCTTTTCCCAGAGTTGGGTAAGGAGGGTCGGGTTTTCGGCGAAATCAAATTCAAAAACCACCGTATAGTCGCCATTCGAACGGTCCAGACCGGCCAGCAGCGCATTGTCACGGCTTACCGGTGTACTGAGGTTGAGCAGAAAGATGTTTTTGCGCAGATTTTCGGGTAGGCGGCGGATTACCGCGTCGATTTCGGCCTGATCGCAGTGGTTATTGACCAGCACAAATTCGTAGTCGCTGAAATTTGCCGCCAGTTCCGTATACAGACCGGTCAGCCAGCCCGACAATTCGCGGTTATTGCGCGCCTATTGCAGGATTCCATCTACTGAAATTAAGGAGTGGTGTACGGTAGGTGACATGGGGCAAAGGTAGAAAATCATTTGGGCGATACCGTCGTGGTCGGCTGTTCCCGATCATAAAAAACAAGAAAGTTGTTTCGATATCCAGATTTGCCGGTCACAGCACTTTGCGGTGGCCCACTTACACTAATCTATTTTATTGTCAATTTTTAAAATGTCTCACAGGCATATAATCAATATCGCTTGTGAAAATGCCCGTAGCGGCAGGATTGGAACGCGGATAAGACGGATTTGTACGGATTTTAAAAACCCGTCAGGTTTGGAAAAAACGGATTTTACCGCAGCCTACGTCTGCCAGGGCATCATTATTAATATGCAATAAAATTAAATGTATTTGTAGTCCAAAACGCGATTGCGCCCCAAACGTCCGCACTAACTTTGCTGCCATAATTTAGTATCCACTTTTCCTACAGCGCAAAATTAGCACCATGAAAAAACATGTCCTCCTCTTCCTCCTGTGGTATGCTGCTGCTGCCACCTTATTTGCCCAAAACGATATTCATATCCGAACCTTATCCTTGAGTCCCCGAAAATTAGCGTGGTATCAACATCGCGGCATCGATCTTTCGAAATACGATTTTAGTAACAAGGAATACAACCGGCTGATTCATCGAACCAGATGGCAGGCAATGGGCGCCAATATTTCAGCAACTTTTGGCGCCGGATTTGCGATTTCGGGACTGTACTTGTTGTTATCTAAAACGCCCAGTGAACCATTTTTCCCACCCATACTTTCGAAGCCTGTACCCATAGCAGAACGCCGCATGCAGCGGCGGGTATGGGGCGCCTTGCAAATAGGTTTTGCAGTACCACTATTTGCTATTACCGATGCTTCAAATCGTCAGTATAAAAAGAAGATAGCGACCCTCCAGGGGCTTTTTCCGATGACAGTTGAAAAGTAAATTTGCACGTCTGAATGTTGCCTTTTACTTATCTTTCGCCGTGTTTGGTGTTTTATCACAGCCGTCAAATACTGCGAGCAAGCGCGGCGAAAAGCCGCAGTCAACATTTCACAGCAATTTAATCTAACCTATCTATGCAGAATCCCTGGCATGAAGTTTCTATCGGCCCGGAAGTGCCAGACATTGTGACTGGCATTATCGAAATCCCTAAAGGCAGCCGCGCCAAGTACGAGTTGGACAAGGAAAGCGGCCTGCTGCGACTCGATCGCGTGTTGTTTTCGTCGGTGTATTACCCGGCTAATTACGGTTTTATCCCGCAGACCTATTGCGATGACGATGACCCGCTGGACATTTTAATCATCTCCCAAATTGATTTTGTGCCACTGTGTATCGTCGAAGCGAGAGTCATCGGTGTTATGCAAATGCTGGACAACGGGGAAGCCGACGACAAGATCATTGCGGTCGCAGCGCATGATGTCAGCGTGAACCACATTCACAGCATCGAAGAATTGCCGCCGCATTTCACGCTGGAAATCCGCCATTTCTTTGAAGAATACAAACGGCTGGAAAACAAAACGGTGGTGGTCGAGACGTTTCAAGACCGGGAAACGGCGCAGCGGATTGTGTTGCAGAGCATCGAAGATTATCGAAAGAAGTTCAAGTAGAGCCTTGTCCTACCCCTCGATAATGGGTGCCAAAATAAGTAGCGAAGGTACAAATCCGTAACTTTTACGCTTAAAAACAAGTATCATGCGAAAAAGCAGATTCAATGAAGGTCAGCGCCAAGTGATCTTGGACGGCCTTAACAACAGACCCCGAAAGTCGTTCGGTTTTACCTCTATTGGAGTTCTTTAATATGGCTTTCCTCATTTCTTTTTACAAAAAATATGAAATTTAAACCTTGGACACCTTTGGGGTCCTATTAATTCGCTTGCCAGCCGCTAATCAGTCCTTTTTCGATTTTACTATCCCATCCCGCCGTCTCTATATCGGCAGGTGCATTTATAGTAACCGTATCTTTTTCCTTGTTCCAGGACACTTCCACGGCTTTATACTTATTATCGGCGTTAATAATGATATGCAGTTTATCTGCGCTGGGTTTGTAGCCATGGTGCCAGAGTGAAGCACTACCATCTTCTAAATAAATGGCGACACTGCTGACATAGCCCGTCACCATTTTAAAGGCATCGCGGCTGGCTTCCACTTTGGGCGCATTTACGGTAAGGGAAAACTTGTCCCCCCAAGCTGCAATAGCCTCCTTGCAGCCCGGCCGATTGTCCTTTTCATCCACCGTGTTGACTGCGAAGCCGCATTTTTTTTCTAGGTAAGTGTCTCCAAACTTATCTGATAAATCTACAAAGGCTTTGCCTATCCTTTTGAAAGTAGAATACCCTTTCGGGTTCTTGTCTTCGCCCAGCACCATGGCCCACATACTCTCGGACAGATGCAGGGTGGCAGTATGTTGAATGGCCTCCGCATACAGCCAAATATGTTTTTCGGCGATCTTGTCCACCAACTCTTGTTTGTGGTCCTGCGCACGCAGGGCGAAACTACTCAATAGCAAAATGATGGTGAATAACGGGTAGTATCTCATGCTCTTAATTTTACAGATGAATCAGTTAATGGAAATTGTGCAATCAATGCAGAACGCCCTTTCGGATGGCTGGCGTACGGATGTCCAACAGGCATGCGCCTGTAAAATAAGCCAAAAAACCATGCCAAGGAATATAAGCCGGGTTTTAACCCGATAACATTTACTTTGGGTTGCCCTAGCCCTCAATAATGGGTACCAAAAATAAGTAGTGAAAGTACAAATCCGTATTTTCACGCTTGAAAACAAGTACCATGCGAAGAAAGGACAGAGATCATCGATTCTTTAAAGACCGACCCTTATTCGTCGCGTTGTTTTCCGATAAAGTTGTTTGGCAAAAAATTCAGCCACAGCAGGTTTTCCGCTGTGTTTGCTGTCAAACGCAAGCTCAGCGCCGCAGCAGTGTCTTCGACCTGCTGCCCACGTACAGCACTATGGTCCACCAAATGGCCGCAAAAGCCTTATCTTTGTTAATAATCTTCAGCATCTTTATATGCGCTTGGTGATCGGCGCTGGCCTTTTCTACGGCGTTTCTGGTATGATCTGGATTGATGGTAAGATGGAACAAATTATCGTGTTGTACGTGGGCAGCAGGTCGGAGACACTGCTGCGGCGCTGGGTTTGGGTTTGGAAGAGTGGAGCGGAACACCTGCTGAGGCTAAAGATAGTGCTTTGGCCCCCACAAAAAAGCCGGCACCTGATTGCGCAGATACCGGCCTTCCAACCTTTTGGGATTTTCCCAATTTCCATTTTAATCCTTTATTATCCTTTGACAAACTTATATCCCAAACTTTTGCCCAAATCTGTCTCCACGATTAGATAATACACCCCCTTCGCCAACGACGATACATCAATAGACTCGAAAGGGATGGTTTTGTTGATCGTTAGTACCAACTGGCCTTCCACATTGAATACTTTGGTCGTTACGGGTACTACGTCGTTCCAGAGAATATAGAGATTATCATCAGTAGGATTGGGATACACCTGAATCTCTCTACCCACCTCGGGCAACATCGCCAATCGAATTGGTGAATAGCGGAATTGGCCGTCCAGGTCGAGCATCTTCAAGCGATAGTAGTAGATGATGCCCGGTTTTACATCCTGGTCCTCGTAATTATACCGGGCAGTGCCTTGGCCATTTTTTGCCGATAATACACCTATTTCTCTAAATAAATGATCATTGGTCGAACGCTCGATCTCAAAACGCGATAATTGCTGTTCCTGCCCGGTCAGCCAGTCCAATAGAATGGAACTGCTTTTGGCAGATGCTTGAAAATCAAGCAATTCGAGTGGAAGTGACGTGGAGTACAGATCGCTCTCCCAGGTGCCCCGGCCATAGGTGGCTGCCCGGAGATTGCCCGTTGGATAGTATATTTCCAAATCATTGACCTTGGCGCGGGCTAATCCGGTGAAAAAAGGCACCCAGGCACCCAAGGTATTATCAATGACGAATACGCCAATATCCGCCCCGATATACACCTCGTCGTTGGCACTGCTATTTCGATAGACGATGGTGTTGATGGGAATGTTCGGTAGCCCGGTGGAAAAAACGTCGGTCCAGGTGGCCCCTCCATCGGTGGTTTTAAAGACTTTGGTGGCGGCACTATATCCTGAAAACACCACCCATACCTTGAGCGGGTTGGTATTGGAGATGGCTAGGTTGGTTATTCGAGCAGTGCCGACGGGCAAAGTGCCTGTGACATTGCTCCAGCTAGTCCCTCCATTCGTTGTTTTGGATACCGCATCCTCTTTCAAAGTGTACATCACCAGCGTATTACTGGGAGCGACCACAAAGCGGGTGACACTGCCCGTGCCGGAAGGCGTACCAATGGAAGTCCAGGTATGGGCCGGTGCACTGAGAAAATTGGTGCTTTTGTACATATCCGGCCGTCCTCCGGCATAGCAGGTGGTGGAGATTACCGGATCCTGAATGATTGGGCTAAAAAATTCGTTGCCATTGGGCAGCCCATTGCCATTCAAAGGGATACGGGTTGTGCCACCATCAGTGGATAAATCATAGTTGCCATTGGGATTGGCTGTGACGATATTCTGGTTATTGGTGTAGTCAATGAAGGTACTCTCCCCATCGCCACCATTGATGACTGACCAGGGCGTACCGCTTTTCAGGGTGCCAATATCCTGTAGCCCGGTGATCAGAACACTTGGATCGCTAGCCGACAAGGCAACATCGGTCTGTTGGGCTATTCTCAAATTATTGCTGATGTCGGTCCAGTTCCCTCCACCATTGGTAGATTTGGAAATACCCCCATCACAGGTGGCAAATAGGGTGGTATTGCTGCCCGGCAAATAGTCTATACTTTGCACGTCAGCGTGCACGTAGTCCGGTGGCCCATCTCCTTCTCCCGGATAATTGGTATCGCTGCCTAACCAATAAGATACCAGGGTCCATTGAACACCTCCATCGGTAGATTGCCACTGACTGATACCTCCTATGGTGATTAACTCGGCATTGGTGGGTGATACGGCAATCGCCAAATCATGGGTTGCCTGCCCACCACCACCGACACCAGTCTTCGAGCTGTTCAGTATATTGGGGGTCGTGGATTGAGTGGAAAAGGAAGTGCCACTGTTTGTGGAGCGGTACAGCCCTTTGAACGCTCTGTTTTCATCGCCGATCAAAGCATATACGTACCCGGTATTAGCCGCCGTTACCCCGAGCGCAATCCGGGAAACTTGTGCTTCCGGGGGTAATCCTGTGCTTATCTGCGTCCAGTTATCACCCTTGTCCGTAGATTTCCAAAAAGTTTTACCGGATACATACATGGTGAAGGGGTCACCGGGCTTGAATTCCATGTCCGTGAAAGCCGGTAAACCGGGGCCCGGAGGGAAACTTCCGGTGGTGAAGGTTTGCCAACCATCGGTCGTCTTAAAGGTACCACCGTTCGTGGAGGCGATCATGGTCAACGGATCGGTGGGATCCATCAACAGTTTGGTGATCCGCCAGTCCTCCGCAGCAGTCCAGACCAATGCGGTGGTTTGCCAGGTGGTGCCACCATTGGTTGATTTCAAGATGCCGGCACTGTTTTTATCCGATTCCCAGCTGCCGGTGGCCAGATACATGGTCGTTCCATTCGGGGCGATTGCCAAATCTGAGCAACCGATGACCACCAGAAAATCGTTATTGGTCGTCCACGAAGTGCCGCCATTAGTGGTCTTCCATAGGCCACCGTCGGGCGTACCCACGTACATCGTGGTGCTGGGATTGGTGGGATCGAAACGCACAAAATCTACCCGGCCTACCCCGCCATCGTAGCCGGAGGGCTTGGAAGGCGGTCCGATCTCCGTCCAGGCGCCAGAGGGGGATCTATCGGCGACATTGGTCTTCCTTTCCCAGGCCAGAAAGTTTTCATAATTGCTGGAGGGTAAGGTCATATCGCCGGAAGGGAAGACCCGGGGGGCCGTGAGGGCCTCCCATCTTTTG
>JBBRDQ010000082.1:0-19924 GCA_038203695.1 Chitinophagales bacterium | reverse complement strand
GCTCTACCAACTGAGCTATTTCTGCATATAAGCATTGGTAAATAATAAAATTCACTAATATAAACTCTAGTAGATAGTGTGCCCGGGACGGGAATCGAACCCGTACAGCCCTTTCAGGCTACAGGATTTTAAGACCTGCGTGTCTACCAATTTCACCACCCGGGCGCAACAAGAAACTTTTTATTGGAGCAGAAAACGAGACTCGAACTCGCGACCCCGACCTTGGCAAGGTCGTGCTCTACCAACTGAGCTACTTCCGCATTTAGGCTGGACAAAACCGTTGTTATGTCGTTTAGCGGCGGCAAAGATAAGCGCCCTGTTTTGGTTTGAACAAGCCTTTTCCAAAAAAATATTTTAAAAAGGTGCTAACGCACTGACTATCAAGGAGAAAAATTTATTCTGTGCTAGAAACGAGCAATCGAAGAGAGCGGCGTTTGACCGCAAGCAGCAAAGACTCATAGGTAATCGGCACGATTTCACCTTCGATCAGCAAGGCTTCCGCGCGATCGCCAATCTTGCCATACAGCCATCCGACGATGGTTTCGACCGAATCATCTTCTTCGAAAGTAAGGTACACGCGAATCGACTCGACAAAACCGATATTGCGGCCCAGGTGCTGCTCATCGGCGATCAGAAAGGCTTTGGTATCGGGTATTTTAAAGCGCTCACCCAGGGTCAGCCAGCGGTAAAAGGTGCCGAATAAATGGTATTTCAAATCCTTATCGCTGGTGCGGATTTCAATTTTCATGGCCTGGTAGGCAAAGGTAGCGGCCGGATCGAAGATGGGATCATTGGCGGACACCGACGACTTTGGCTTAGCAGGAGCCGGCATAGTGCTGCCATTCAACCAGTGCTCCAGTTTTTCGGCCAGTCGTTCGATGCGTTGGAAACGCTCGGTGGCCAGTTGGCGTACCGTATCGTCGCCAAAGCGTTCAAAATTGTCGGGGTGATATTTAGCGCGCAGTTCGCGCAAGGTTATGCGAAACGCTGCTGCGTCCAGTTGTTCCGCGCTTTGGCCCCACCATTCGCGGATATCGCTTTGTTCCTGTTCGGTAAATGGTATCATTTATTTTTGTCCGATTGGCGTTTCAAATAAAAATAGGTTTCTAACTGTGCCCTGACGGGGATATCGGTATTGGTGCGGCGGTATTCATTGCGGTCGTACCGGTCGATGTACCGCGCTTTTACATTGTCGTTGGTCTGAAGTTCCAGGATGTCTTTGATCTCCCGTTTCAGGGCATCATCATAAACTGGGAAGGTGGTTTCGACCCTGAAACTGAGGTTGCGTTCCATCCAGTCGGCGCTGCTCAAATAAATGCGTTCATCGCCGTCATTGTGAAACACAAAAACCCGCGCGTGTTCCAGGAAACGGTCGACGATACTGATGATCTCAATATTTTCGCTGATCCCCTTCAGACCCGGTACCAAACAACAAATACCGCGTATAATAAGTTTGATTTTTACGCCGGCCTGTGAGGCGTCATACAATTTAGCGATGATGCTTTTATCTTCTAAACTATTGATTTTCAGAGTCATGGCCGCAATTTTACCAGCTTTGGCATTTTCAATTTCCTGATCGATCAAAGCGTATAATCCGGGGCGCAGGTTAAATTGTCCGACCAGCAAATGTTCGAAATCCTGTCTTGGCGGCTTGATGTTTTCCAGAAAAGTAAACACGGTGCTGACTTCCGAAGTAATGCGCGGATCGCAGGTGAACATGCCGAAATCGGAGTATAACTTGGCGGTTTCCTCGTGAAAATTGCCGGTCGCCAGATAGGCGTATAACTTTGGTTCACCGTCTTCGATCCGGCGGATCAACGCGAGTTTAGCGTGTACTTTCACGCCCGGGAAAGAGTAATGCACCCGTACACCGGCTTTATCGAGTTTTTCACCCCATTCCAGATTCGTGGCTTCATCGAAGCGCGCTTTGATCTCAACGAAGGCGGAGACCTGTTTGCCGCGTTGCACGCCGTGCATCAGTGCTTGCAGGATACGACTCTGTTTGGCTACCCGGTATTGAATTACTTTGATATGCGTTACCTGCGGGTCTTCGGAGGCGCGTTCGAAAAAATTGACGACGGACTGGTAGGATTGATAGGGGACGTGCAATAATTGGTCTTTTTGCCGGATCACGGCAAACGGATCTTCGACTTCGTGCAGCGTCGGGTGCGGAAGCGGCGGAAGCGGTTTGTTTTTCAAATGGGTCATCCCGAAATCGGGGAATCTGAAAAAGTCGAAGTTGTTGTGGTAACGACCTTCCGGCAACATATCGTTTTTGCCGAGTTCAAGCATTTCCCGCATGTGCGCCAACAGGAATGCCGGCATTTCCCGGTCGTATACAAAACGGCTGGCCGGACCGACCTGCCGTTTTTGCAGACTGGCCTTTATCTTTTGCACCAGATCGCCCGAGTACTCGTCGTCGATATACAGTTCCGCATCACGAGAGAGTTTGATCGAATACGTATCGCGGATATCGTATCCTGGAAACAGCCAGGAGATCGAATGGCGCACGATATCATCCAGCAGAATCAGGTCGTGGCGGTCGCCGGTAGAAGGCAGTTTTACGAAACGCGGTAACTGGTCGGAAGGGATTTTAACCAATGCGAATTCGCTTTCCATTAGTGGTTTCTTTTTCTGGCGCAGATGCACCGCCAGGTAAAGATGGGCATTGGCGAGGAACGGCCGGACACGGTTTTTCACCAACAGCACCGGCATTACAAACGGCAGCAGATTATTATGGAAGTAATTTTCCACAAAGCGCTGTTGTTCGTGGTTCAGGTCCAGGCGACGCAGGATATGGATATGGTGCCGGCGCAATTCCGGGACGATCTGCTCTTCATAAATTTCAGAAAATTCGCTCTGTTGCAGATTGACGATGCGGTGGATTTCTTTGAGCAGTTCGCGTGGGTCGAAATCGAGTTGGGCTTTCGTTTTACGGCCTACTTTTTTCAAATTGCGGACACTGGCCACGCGGACCCGAAAAAACTCGTCGAGATTGGAGGAATAGATCGCCAGAAATTTAAGGCGCTCCAGCAAAGGAACCGCCGGATCTTTAGCCTCCTGCAAAACGCGGTAATTAAAGGACAGCCAGGAAATATCGCGGTGGTTGTATGGTAAAACAGCGGGTATGGACATGAATGGTCAACAAATGCGGTTACGGGCAAATGTGTGCGCAAATATGCAGGTTTTGCACAAAAACGGATTATTTTCTAAAAACTTTAATATTAAAACAACACGCCTTGCTGCGCTGGCTTTTCAATCGGTTTCGGACCGCGCAAGTGCACATCGGGCATTTTTTCCACAAAGGTTTGGGCACAAAAGGCGGCTAATTCAGGCGAAAGCAAGTTGTCGGGCTCATGGCAAAAAAAGTACACCTCGTGCAAACCGGCGGTAAACCAAGTACTTATTTGCTCCGCCCAGGCCGCTACCCGACTGTAGTCTGTGGCGTGCAGACTGTTGCCGACAAAGCGGATCAGCACGCGGGCATTGGTAAGATGCAGATGACAGGCATCGCGGCGGCCCGCTACATCCGTAATGACCGTGGCAATATTCCGCGCTTGTAATGCCGCAAAAAAGGCATTGGCGCGGTCGGTCGGTTCAAAAAATTCCGGATGCCGCACTTCGACGGCTAATGGCAGGTCGGTCGGAAAAACATCCAGAAAACGGAACAACATGCTGGTATCGCGCGGACTGAAATAAGGCGGCAACTGCAAAAAAGAGCAGCCCAGTTTTTCGCGCAAGTCGCGAATAGCCGTACAGAAAACCGGGATTTGGCCCGATGAAAGGCCGAGATCGAGGTCATGACTAATGGTCTGGGGTATTTTCGGACTGAATTTAAAATCGTCGGGCGTATCGTCGTACCAGCGCAGCACCGTAGCGTAATCGGGAATCCGGTAGTGGGTGGCATTGAACTCAATGGTGTCGAATTGTTTGCCGTAATGCCGCAGGAAATCTTTGTCCTTCGCGTTGGCCGGGTACCACTTCCCTACCCACGATTTCATATTGTAACCGGTGGATCCGATCAGTATGCGCGGACTTCCAGGTCGCGGTGGCAAATTGCGCAATACCGCCGCGTTTTGCGCTGGCTCGGGGGGCATCGTAAAATCTACCTTTTCGACGGAGGGAAGTTTTCCAAAATCCATAGTTATATCCCAGATGTTGTACATTATAAACAAAGAATATTGGAATGGGTTTTATATTTTCTTTAACTAAAACCCCGTGTAACTTTTGACACACTGATAGGTCTAAAATTCGTTCTAACAAAAAAATAAAGCAACATGACAAAGTTCTCAATGATCTCCAAAACCATTTATGTCGCCCTGATGGCGTGTTTTATCACCTTACAATTGCAGGCACAAACCGAGCCCGCGCCAGCCGGCCGAGCCACACCTGCCGCTTCGGCGACGGATAAAAAAGAACGACACGTAGAAAACCTGGCCAAAGACCTGAATCTGACACCCGAACAACAGGCCCAGTTCAAAAAAACGGATGAGGCATACGCTACGCAGAAAAAGGCGCGTAAAGAAGCGAAAAAGGAAGATATGGAAAAAATGCGCGCCGAACGCATCAAAGCGCACAAAGCCGTTTTGACGGCAGATCAAATTAAAAAGTATGACGAGATCCTGGCCAAAAGAGAGGCGCGCCACACCGAAAAGCCCCAGGGGAAAGGCGGCAAAAAAGGTCGTAAGCCAATGCCGGCAAATTCGAACCAACCGGCACCGCCCCCTGTGCCGGAAAGTCCAAAACAGTAGTTTACAATGATTGGCGGACTAGTAAAATAACGCTTAAATTATTCATTTTTAGCGTTTTACAAAAACGTTGATCTTCGCCGGCACTGAAACACAACAGCCCCTATCGCATGGAAATGTGATAGGGGCTGTTGCATTTGATCATTGTTATTTTTTATTTTACTTTGACAAATTTCTGCATCGCCAGCCGTTCTTTTTGGTTGAACAACGACAGGAAATAAAATCCGCCGGGCAAATTCGAAATATCCAGGGTGCGGCGTGGCTCCAGCATGGCTTCGCTCACAACAATGCGACCGGTGGCGTCCGTTACCAACAGTTGCGCACCGACCGGCAGTATACCGGTAAAGTCCAGATTGAGTAAATCAGTAGCCGGATTGGGGTACATGACCAACGAAACTTCGGGCACAGCAACACGAATGAGCGCGGCTGATTCCTTCTGATCAATGAAAAATGCCGGCGTATTCAGTCCCATACCAACCGAATAATCGGAACAATTGGCCTTTACCCGCCAGGTGTACGCGGTAGAAGATTGCAAACCGGATAAGGTCACAATGTTCGACGAAACAGTTCCCAGGGTACTGTAGTTGGCCGATGAAGCGAGTTTTAACTGAAGCACATAGTTCGTAGCACCACTGACAGCCCCCCAGGAAATCACCGCAGAAGTTGCACTGACCGAATTGTTGGTCAAGTTAACCGGAATGGCACAGGTACTACCGCCGCTGCCGGTGCTGAATAACGCCACCGCAGAATACCCGGAGCAACTGGCTTTGACGCGCCAGTTGTAGGTCGTATTGGCCGACAAACCGCTCAAAGTATAGTTGGTAACCGCTAATGCATTGGTGGTAATCCAGTAATTGGCCGTCGTAGGGCGGTATTGCAGGGTATAACTCGACGCACCGGCAACGGCATTCCAGGAAAGCGAAGCATTGCTGCCCGAATACATCGTGGAGAGGCTGTTCGGTGCGTTGCAAACCCCCGAACCGCCACCGGTCGTGGAGAAAAGTGCGGTGGCGGAATACACTGAGCAACTCGCTTTCACCTGCCAGTTGTACGTCACACCGGCAGTCAGTCCGCCGAGGTTGAACGCGCTGGTCGTAGCGGTGCCTGCCGTTATCCAGGACGAGGTGGTGCTGGGTTTATACTGGATGGTATAACTGGTAGCACCGGAAACGGCCGCCCACACCAGGATTACGCTATTGGTACTTAAACCGGTGGTTGTCAGACCGGTAGGAGGCGCGCAGTTACCACCACCAACTGTGGTGGTCGTAAAATTGGGGCCGGCAGTATACGTCGAACAGCTTGCTTTCACTTGCCAATTGTACGCAGTACCGACGGTCAGACCGGCCACATTATAAGTAGTAGCCGTCGTGGTACCAATCGTGGTCCAGTTGGCTGCGCCGTTGGTGCGGTATTGCAGCGAATAATTGATCGCACCGGATACAGCGCCCCAGTTCAACGTAGCGGAAGTAGTCGCGATACCGGTGACCGAAAGACTGGTCGGTGCGGTACAGGTTCCGTTACCACCGCTGCCACTGGCTGTCGTGGTAAAATTGGATGCGGCCGAAAAACTGGAACAATCGGTTTTCACCTGCCAGTTATAAGCCGTATTTGCCGCCAGGCTGCTGACGGTATAAGACGAAGCCGTAGTCGGGCCCGCTGCGGTCCAGTTGGTCGCCGTATTGAGTTTGTACTGAATGGTATAATTGGTGGCACCAGCCACTGCGCCCCAGTTGAGCGTGGCCGATGTACCGGAAATATTGGTGGTTGTTAAGTTGGAAGGTGCCGTACCGGTTTGTGATAAACAACTGGCAGCGAGTACTTTATCGCGGATTCGGTTGCCGGGTTGTATACCGAAGCCATTGGCGAAATTGATGCCGATGTTAGTCAGGTGGCAGTAACTCATAATCGTTCCGCCATTGGTAGGCGTCGGGCCGGGGGCGCAACTGCCTTCTACGCCGTAACAATTGTCGAGCGCGCCCCCAGACCAGTTGCATGACTGCGTATGCCAGGAGCCGAGATTGTGGCCCAATTCATGGGTTACTACTTCGACCGTCCAGGAAAAAGTCGGTACATTTTGAAAGGTGGTGTAAATACCGCTGACGCCGTGGGCATACTCTTTCACACAGATCACGTCGAGGAAAGCGATACCGCCACCCAGGCTGCGGGAAGACAGAAAATGGGCGAGGTTTCCATTGTGATTGGTGCTGCGGGTAGCCCGGAAGGCCGTTAACACCGCACTGGTACTGGTCATGGAAGCGTACGGATCGGTGCTGGTCCAGACATAAATCTGGGAAATGGCAATTCCAATATTCTCAACTGCGTACAAAGCGGCCGTCTGGTTGAAAAACGCCGTGACGTAATTGGTCACACTGGTCGCATTCGAACCTTTGTCCTGGTACAATTTGTAGTCGCATTCGAAATAAACATTGACCGTTTTGCAGCCGACCCCGCGGTCTTCGGTTACCACGGGCTGATCGTCTGGAATGAGCGAATTTTCATCCGAAAAACAGGTAAAAGGCGATTGTACGGACATATCCTGGGTTCGGTACAGCGCATAATCGCCGGATCCGTCTTCTAGTTTACCGATCTGATAGGTGCCCGACTCATCGGAGAACATACCGACGATCCCATCGGAATATACGCTCAGGGTGGCGATCGAAGCGGGATTACCCCGCACGATCCCGCGATAGTGGATACCGGGCTGATATGCAACATTATCGTGCGCACCATCGCCCAGCGTACCGAGGGTAAATTCGGGCGCAGTAATTTCTACCTTTACGAGTTCAAGCGAAATGGTAGCGACATGATTGCTGGGAACTTGCAGTGTAAGGGTTGGTTGTGCATTCGTAAACAGTTGACTAAGTGCAGTTTGTGAAATATTGAGCGGGGTACCATGGTGGATTATGGCGGGTAATTCGCTGCGTTCATGGGAAACAGACAGCAAATTCACCTCCGAAAAATCGTTGGACAGCCGATAACTTTCCAGCCATTCGGCAACCGGATGATTCACTTGGGCAAAGGCAATAGCCGGGAGCAGGAGGCTCGAAACCAGCAGGATGAAAACAAAGGATCGGTGAACGATTAAAGAAAAAGTGTGCATAAGATAAAAAAAGATTAAGAATGAAGAAATCGAAATCGGGTAAGCGGGCGTGTCGCAAGCCGCTATGGGCTTGTTGCCAATACAGCAGCGCTGCCACACGTGCATGCTCAAAATTGTACCAGTTATGTCAATCAACTTAAATGCAGATCTACTCGAATCTTGGCCGGCCTCATTAGCCCTGGTGCAGCGCGCATTGTACTATGGCGATACCTTATTCGAGTCGATCCGGGTCTTCCAGGGGCGTATTCCTTTGCTACAAGCACATTGGAAACGCTTGGAAAACGGCATGCGATTAATGGGTTATCAAGTCCCGGCAGTTTGGTCAGCGGATTATTTTGAAAAAGAAATTATACGGGTATCGCCGCCCAATGCACGGGTGCGGCTAACGGTATGGCGCTCACCAGGCGGTCTTTACCTGCCAGACGATGATACGCCGAATTTCCTCATTGCCGCGCAAGCACTCGATGAGGGACTATACGAATGGCCAGTATCTGGTTTGCAAATTGGTCTTTGCGATTCGGTGCGTCTTCCAGTAGATGGGGTCACTGGGTTAAAATCCCTCAATGCGGCACGGTACGTGGTAGCGGCACGGGAAGCCCATGCGCAGGGTTGGAATGATGGAATTATACTGAATACGTTCGACCGGGTGTGCGAGTCTACGCGCAGCAACGTCTTTTGGTGGGAAGGCGACACCCTTTGTACTCCGCCGCTTGCGGAAGGCTGCCTAACGGGTGTGCTACGGGATTTATTATTGTATTTAACACTTGCGCAACATATACCGGTTGCACAAAAAGCGGCTACTTTTGCCGATCTTTTGGCGGCCGACGAGGTATTTTTGACCAATGCAATCCGCGGTATTCAATGGGTACATGTTTGCGAGAAAACGGTTTTCAACCATATCCAAACGAGCCGCCTTCACCAAAAACTGGTAGCCTTTCTGAGCCGCTAAAAACCCGTTTTCGCTCTGTTTTAAGCGACTGGTTTCTGGTGAAAATAGAGACAAAATACTTCTGAAAACAAAGTACAAAGCCTTAAAACTTTAACATTTGCTATGTCTGTAAAACAACCGGCCCTCGGGTTTATTTTTGTGACCCTGCTGATTGACGTGATCGGGTTCGGCATTATTATTCCCGTGATCCCGAAGTTGATCCAGCAACTTACGGGCGAAGATTTGAGCCATGCTTCGCAGTACGGCGGGTGGCTATTATTCGCGTATGCGATTATGCAATTTCTATTCGCGCCTATATTTGGCGGGCTCAGCGATCAGTATGGCCGGCGCCCGGTGTTGCTGGCTTCGCTGTTCGGATTCGGACTAGACTACCTGCTGGTGGCTTTTGCGCCAAACCTGGCCTGGTTGTTTGTAGGCCGCATTATTGCCGGTATTATGGGGAGCAGTTTCACCACCGGCGCAGCGTATATTGCCGATATCAGTACGCCGGAGAATCGCTCGCAAAATTTCGGATTGATCGGCGTAGCATTCGGCCTGGGGTTTATTATTGGTCCGGTCATCGGCGGGTTACTGGGTCAATTCGGCCCACGTGTCCCTTTTATGGCCGCCGCCGCGCTGGCATTTGTGAACTGGCTGTACGGCTGGTTTATCCTGCCTGAATCATTATCGAAAGAAAATCGTCGTCCGTTTGACTGGAAACGCGCCAATCCGATCGGATCGCTGTTGCAATTGCGGCGGTATCCGGTGATCCTGGGGTTGGTCGCGTCGCTGGTATTGCTGTACATTGCCAGCCATGCCGTACAGGGCACCTGGTCGTATTACACTATGGAAAAATTCGCCTGGGATGAAAAAATGGTCGGCATTTCGCTGGGCGTGGTCGGGGTACTGAGTGCGGTCGTACAAGGTGGATTGATCCGGATTATCATTCCAAGAATCGGGCAACAACGGGGCGTTTACATCGGATTAGGTTTGTATTGTGTTGGTTTTGTGGGTTTTGCGTTTGCTTCACAGTCCTGGATGATGTTTGCCGCACTGATCCCGTATTGCCTGGGTGGCATTGCGGGTCCATCGCTCCAGGGCATCATAGCCGGCCAGGTGCCCGCCAACGAGCAAGGCGAATTACAGGGTGGCCTCACCGGTTTGATGAGTGTTACTTCCATTGTCGGCCCCCTGTTGATGTCCTATTTATTTTCCTATTTCACCCATAGCGATGCGCCTGTTTACTTTCCGGGTGCGGCCATGCTGACGGGTGGGATATTGGCATTGATCAGTACGATTTTGGCGTGGCGGAGTTTTAGATGAAAAATGAAAAAATAAATTTTCAATGCGCATTTCGGTAGAAAAATCAATTTTTGTGGGTGTGCTGGCGCTGGTTGCTGCGTATGTGGTGGCGCGGGCCATACTATTGCCGCTGACGCACGATGAAGCGTCGACGATGTTTAATCATTTGCCGCGACTGGCGATAGACCTGATCTTTTACCAAAGAGATTCGAACCCCAACAACCACATTTTGAACACATTGGGTGCCAAAATATGCGCCGGAATATTCGGCTGGCATCAACTGGTGGTGCGGACTCCGGTACTCATCGGGTGCTTTTTTTATTTGTGGGCGACGTTTCACCTGGTACAAAAAATATCCACCCAGTTTTGGGTACGGCTGTTTGCGTTGCTGTTACTGGTTGGCAATCCGTATTTGCTGGAGTTTTTCGGGTTGGCGCGTGGGTATGGCCTGGCGATCGGATTGATGTTGATGGCCATCTGGCGAATGGTGCAGTTTATGGAAAATAACCAGGCTAAAACACTGCGCAACGCCTTTATTTTTGCCGGCATGGCGGTCTACGCGAATTTCACGCTGATCCTTTTTTTCGCGCCGTTCGCGGCACTGGCACTGGCGGCTGCCTGGCAACGCAATCCTGGCCTGCGCCCCTTCTGGGCGAGCGCGCGGCCGGCTTTGATTACCCTGGGTATTTTTGCAGCCTTGTGGTATTTTCCGCTTATCCGACTCAGTAAAGAACGTGAGATTGTGATCTGGGCCAATGTCGGTTCGTTTATGGATACCGTTAAAATGTTGATGCGCAGCACCACGCGCGCACATGCTTACCTCGGCGACGATACGACCGACATCCTTTCGTGGGCTGCGGTCATTTTCATCTTTATCAGCATTATTTTTGCGGTAATTGTCTGGAAACGAAACCGTTGGCAGTTTGCCGGCGATCCGCGCGTCTGGTTTGGCGCATTGTTATTAAGCGTAATTGTTGCCAATTATTTACAGGTCAGCATCTCCCATACCCCCTTTTTGCAGGCGCGACTGGCGCAGTTTTACTACCCGCTTTTTGCCTTGCAACTGGCGGTCGTAACCGCCTGGTTATGGGAATATTACCGGCGCAAAACCCTGATATTCGTCGTGCCTGTTTTTACGCTCTTGTTACTCAACAATATAAGGTGTCTGAACCTGCGGGACTCGTACGAATGGTGGTTCGACAGCGGCACTTTCGTGGTGTTGGACTACATAAAATCGGTGTACGAACAGGAAGGGCACAACGAACCTTACAAACTGGATACCGGGCGCGGACCGATCAACTCGTTGAGTTACCATATTGAAAAAGCGCCGAGCGGATATGATAAGTTCGCGAAAATAACCCGCTATACGGGCGACAAAGAAAACCGCGATTCCGATTTCTTCTATGCTACCAGCAACGAGGACAGTCAGATGATGTCGGACAAATATGAAATCGTACTGGACGTACCCAACACTGATTTTCACCTGTTCCGGCGTAAAAAAGGCTCCTGGTAGTTATGGGTTATTCAGCGCGTTCTATCTTTACAATCGAGTTCGTTTTTGGTTAAATAAACGTCCTTAACCAAATTTGGCACGGTTCTCGCCCTTTGTTAATCGTCTTTATAATCTCATGGTTTTATTTTTTTAATCACTCATTTCCGCATTATGAAAGGGCTCCCGGCACTGCCGTGAGCCTTTTTTTATGTCAAAAATCTAGTATCTATTAAGTTTGCCCGGATTTTTGAACAAGCAATTCGTTTGCTGGTTTAGCACCACACACTTTTCATCACCGCTTATCTTCGTTTCCCATGAAGGCACTCGTGCTCAATGCTTTACATCAACCGCTTGATTTTCAGGAAGTTGCCCTACCTCACCCCGGCAAAGGAGAGACGCTGGTCGAATTGCGCACTGCGGCGCTCAATCACCGCGACGTATGGATCACCAAGGGTCAGTACGCTGGTATTAAATTTCCTTCGATTCTGGGCAGCGATGGTGCCGGCGAGTGCGGTGGCAAGGCAGTTTTAATCGATCCGGCTTTCGATTGGGGCGATAATCCGGCAGCACAGGGCAAAAATTTCAATATACTCGGTTTGCCACGCGACGGCACGTTTGCGGCGGCGGTAGCAGTACCGCGTCGCAATTTGCACATCATTCCTGCACACCTGGATTATACCCAGGCGGCGGCTTTGCCCTTGGCTGGCGTTACGGCATGGCGGACCTTATTTACCCGTTGTCAGTTAAAAAAAGGTGAAAAAGTGCTGATATCCGGGGTTGGCGGCGGTGTAGCATTATTCGCTTTGCAATTTGCGATCGCTGCCGGTGCCGAAGTCTGGGTAACTTCCGGGTCGGCTTCAAAAATAGAAAAGGTGGTACGATTAGGAGCTAAAAACGGCGTGAATTACCGCGAAGCGGGCTGGGACAAGCAACTTAAACAGGATGCCGGCGGGTTCGACGTGGTGATTGACAGTGCGGCCGGCGACGGGTTTGCCGCGTTGGTCGGTTTGTGCAATCCAGGCGGGCGGGTCGGCATCTACGGCGGCGCACTAGGCAAAATAGATGGGATTAGTCCGCAGCTAGTCTTTTGGAAACAAGTCAGTATTTTGGGTTCAACCATGGGAACCGCTGCCGATTTCAAGCGCATGCTAGCGTTTGTGACGAAACATGAAATCAAGCCGGTAGTCGACCGAACGTATGCGCTGGCCGATGGCAACAGCGCCCTGGCGCACATGAAAGCGGGCGATCAATTCGGCAAGATCGTACTCACGCTATAAAACATTTCAATTATTTTGTGTCAAATAATTTGTTAGTAAGTTAAAACAGATTATTTTTGTGGCGTTTAGTGCCTTACAAGTAATTCATTAGTAGGTACTTAACGGATTTTTAGATTTCCGAATTTGACAACAAAAAATTTTGAAATTAAGAACCATCCACAGACATGAAAAAGCAACCAGACCATCGACAGCATAATGTCGCCGACGCCGAACTCTATGTGCAATGCACCGACGCCATTCGGGCAACTCGGCGCGATATCGATTTTTTTAGACAATATGGATATGGAGCCGACCGGATCAATGGCTTTGCAGCGTTGTGCGAGCAATTTCACGCATTACCCGACGACGACGAAATGGTCGGCGATCAAATGATCTGTACCGAAAAAAAGAGCCTGGCTGCCGAGAAGTTAAAAACGGCGATTCGTTCGGTTATGACCCGCGTGGCCATGAAATTTCACGATCGCACCGGGCGCTACCGCAAATTCGGCACGTCCAAACTGGGTGATATGAGCGATCCGCAACTGCTTTTCTGCGGCCGCCGCGTCGTTCGGGTGGCACGGCAGCAAATTGATTTTCTGGCGGAAGTCGGCATGAACGAAACTGTGATCAAACGCGTGGCCGACGCCTGCTCGGAGTTTGAGAACGCGATGAATATCCAGCAGGATAAACTGCACGACCGCGATATCGCCGTCGAACGCCGGGTTACGCAAGGCAATAAACTCTACACCGAACTGGTGGTGTTGTGCGACATCGGTAAAGACATCTGGGCCGAACGCGACCGTACCAAATACGATTTCTATTGTTTGTACGAAAGCAACAACGACCAGAAGAAGGCGCGCAAGGAACGGGAGAAAGCAGGCGTGGCCATGGCCTCTTAAGCGTGGTGCTGGAATAAACGGAATCGCAACAAACCAGCCTCTCCAATTTTGCACCTTTCTTGCCATACGGCTCCTTCGTCGAAGTATTGGTTCATGGTATCGTCATTTTCACGAGGTAGCCTTATTTTAACACGAATAATTCACCGGGGCTGACGAACTTTGTGCCATGCAACCGATAGAAAAAGAATCCAAACCTAAAGTTACGCGGGAAGGTCTGCGCGAAGCACTGCGTATTTTTGAATTTATCCGGCCATACCGCTGGAAATTCATTTTTGGCCTCGCATTGTTGTTTCTTGGAAGTACCGTTTTTCTGGTTTTCCCCCGAATGATCGGTCAATCGCTGGACGTAGCTCAAAATAACCTGCCCAACAACCTGAATCTGCCGGAAATCGGCATGTGGTTGATTGGTATCCTGATTTTTCAGGGTATCGTGTCCTATTTGCGGGTGATGATGTTTGCCCAGGTGAGTGAACGCGGCACCGCCGATATCCGCATTGCTCTATACAAGCGCATTATATCCCTGCCCATTGTTTTTTTTGAAAAAAGCCGGGTCGGTGAACTGGTGAGCCGGCTGACCAACGACGTAGAGAAATTGTACAACACCTTTTATTTTGTACTGGCGGAGTTTTTACGGCAAATCATTATATTGGTAGGGGGCATTGCCGTGTTGTTATGGATGTCGCCGCAACTGGCTTTGGTGATGCTGGCCACTTTCCCGGTCATTGTGGTAGGCGCGCTGTTTTTTGGTCGCTGGGTACGCAAACTTTCCAAAGAACGCCAGACCAAACTGGCTGAAACAAATACCATTCTGGACGAAACGCTACAGAGTATCCATGCGGTAAAAGCATTTACCAACGAACTTTTTGAAAGCCGGCGTTACAGTGCTTCGAATGATACCGTGATTAATGTATCGCTGCGATATGCCCAGGGAAGGGCGATTTTTGCGGTTTTTATTATTACCATGTTGTTTGGCGCGCTGTTTTTTGTCATTCTGTATGGCATGTACATGGTACAGACGCAGGCAGGATTACCCATCGACGATCCGAATAAATTTACGGCCGGCAAACTGCTGGCTTTCGTCACCTACACCGCCATCATCGGTGCTTCTATCGCCAGTCTTGGTAATTTTTACACCGAACTGGTCGGCGCAATCGGCGCTACGGAGCGGTTGCGTGAAATCTTGAAAACAGATTCAGAAAATGAAGAGCGCGTACGCGGCAATGTCGCTGCTGAACGGTTACCAGGCAATATTTCTTTCCAAAATGTACACTTCTCCTACCCTACCCGAGCCGACGTAGAAGTTTTAAAAGGAGTAAATCTGGAGATCAAGGCCGGGCAAAAAGTAGCGTTGGTGGGGCAAAGTGGCGCGGGTAAATCGACCATTATGCAACTGTTGCTGCAATTTCATTTTCCCACCGGTGGAGAAATCCGGATGGATGGCCGCAGTATTTACGATTATGATCTGGCATCTTATCGCAGCAATTTTGCCATTGTACCCCAAGAGGTGATTCTTTTCGGGGGTACGATTCGAGAAAATATCCTGTACGGCAATCCGGAAGCCAGTGAGCCCGAAATTATAGAAGCTGCCAAAAAGGCCAACACCTGGGATTTTATCAGTACGTTTCCCGATGGGCTGGATACCATTGTGGGAGAGCGCGGCATCAAACTTTCGGGTGGACAACGCCAGCGCATTGCGATTGCGCGAGCTATTTTGCGCAATCCGTCTATCCTTCTGCTCGATGAAGCCACGTCTTCCCTGGATGCAGAATCGGAAAAAGTAGTGCAGGAAGCGCTGAACAACCTGATGGAAAACCGTACCAGCATTATCATCGCCCACCGGCTGGCCACCATTCGTGAAGTAAACTGTATTTATGTACTGGAAGGCGGGCGCATCGTCGAACAGGGCACGCACGAAGAACTATCGAATATTCCGAATGGCGCCTATAGCAGCCTGGCCAAACTGCAATTTAACAACGCGCTGCCGGCCGAGATTGTGAAAGACTTAACGCTTTGATTCTTAAATACTTGTATTATTTCTCACGCCCTTACGCTATTATGAACCACCTTGCCCTGCCTTCTTTTTCCGCCAATAATCTATTACAGGGAGTTATTGAAATTCCGGCTGGGACTAATACTAAGTACGAGTATAACAAACAGCTATTACAGTTTGAACCCGACATCCGGGACGGGCACACCCGCCGGATAGATTTCCTCTCCTATCCTGTCAACTACGGATTTATTCCGTCTACCAAAATGGACAAGGAACGCGGTGGCGATGGCGATCCGCTGGACGTACTGGTGCTGGCGGAGTCGCTGCCGACTGGTACAGTTATTGAAGTAGTGCCGATCGGGATGCTTTTGTTGAAAGATCTGGGTGAACTGGATCATAAAGTGCTGGCCATTCCGGCTGATCCGTCCAGGCGAATTATCCAGGCTACGAACTGGCATGACTTTCAGCAAGATTACAGTGCAGCGCGGCATATCATCGAGTTGTTTTTTATGTACTATGACGGGCTTGGCACCATGACCGTGCTGGGTTGGGCTGATGAAGCAGCCGCGCTTTTAGAAGTTAAAAAATGGCAACTTGTCTAAAGAAAACAACCATTTCACGATCCCGGCGTTTTCTTTGCCATGCTGAAAAGACCCAACCCGCGATGCATCATCACGATACTCATACATTGACACCTGCTCTACCTGCATCTGCTGCGGCCGATACCTTGTCCTATCGCTTTTTTCGTAGTATCGAAGCGACGGGCCAGGATTGGGACGCGGCCGCTCCGGCTCACGACATTTTTCTGCAACGCCCTTATCTCGCTATCGTTGAGAACAATCCGCCGGTCGGCATGCGTTTCGGCTATCTGGTATTTTATCTGGAAAAACAGCCGGTTGGGGTAGCGCTCTGTCAGATCAAGTATTTCAAAGGAGATGATAATATTAACGACCTTGATGTACCGGTAAAAGACCCGTGTTTCTTCAACGGATTGTCGCAGTGGTTCAAACGCTGGGTAGCCGGTCGTGTAGCCGCAGATATCCTGATTTGCGGCAATATGCTGCTAACCGGCGAACATGGATATTATTTTGATTATCAGCATGTTACACCGCAAAAAGCCGTTGAAATACTGGAGATTGCACTGGACGATGTCGTTAAAATCATGGATGAGCAGGGTGTAAAAATGCCGGTTATCCTGGTAAAAGACGTAGCGCAGGAGCAACAACATCAAGGCAGTTGGCTGATACAAAAGGGCTTTACGGAGTTTGATATCCAACCGAATATGGTACTTGACCTGCCGTATCCAAACTTTGAGGCTTATCTGGCAGCTATGTCGACCAAGTACCGGACGCGTGCAAAACGCGCCGTAAAAAAGGCGGACTCCCTGACGCGCAAGGAACTTACGCTGGAAGAAATCGAGCAGGAGTTACCGACCCTTTATACGCTTTACCACGATATCGCCAAAAATTCCGGTTTCAACATGCTGGATTTGAATGAGCGCTACCTGTTGGCGCTTAAACGCGATTTTGGCGCCCATTTCCGCATGTTCGGTTATTATCACAATGGGCAATTACTGGCGTTTTACACCACTATTCAGAACGGCAAAGAACTGGAAGCGCATTTTTTAGGGTATCATAAGGCACACAACCACGAATTTCAACTATACCTTAATATTCTGTACGATATTGTACACATCGGGTTAGCCTCAAACTGCACACACATCGTTTTTGCGCGAACTGCACTGGAAATCAAAAGCAGTATTGGTGCGGTAGCCCACGATCTGTACTGTTATTTGCGGCACCAGAACAGTTTTACCAACAAATTCACGGGTAAACTGCTCGACTACCTGAAGCCGGTCGAAGTTTGGCAACCCCGGCATCCTTTTAAAAACGACGAATAGTTCGTTAGTTACACCTGTATTACGCCCACATTAAATTTCTCTACCGGCGCATTATTGGCGGCTTCAATCCCCATGGAAATCCAGCGACGCGTATCGCGCGGATCAATGATGGCATCAACCCAGAGTCTGGCTGCGGCGTAATACGGCGTAGTCTGGGCATCGTACCGCGCTTTTATTTTTTCAAACACAATGCGTTCGGCGGCCGGGTCGTTGGCTTCGCCCTTATCTTTCAGCGATTGTAACTGTATCTGGGTCAATACTTTAGCCGCTTGTTCCCCGCCCATTACGGCAATTTTTGCGGTTGGCCAGGCCGCGATCAGGCGTGGATCATAGGCCTTGCCACACATCGCATAATTGCCCGCGCCATAGGAATTACCCATGACGATGGTGAATTTTGGCACGGTTGAGTTGGCTACTGCATTGACCATTTTGGCACCGTCCTTGATAATGCCACCATGCTCCGAGCGCGTACCGACCATGAAACCGGTGACATCGTGCAAAAACACCAGCGGGATTTTTTTCTGGTTGCAGTTCATGATGAAACGCGTGGCTTTATCGGCGGAATCTGAATAGATGACACCGCCAAACTGAATTTCGCCTTTGCCATTTTTGACCACTTGCCGGTTATTGACGACAATACCTACCGCCCAGCCATCGATCCGGGCGTACGCGCAGATAATGGTTTTGCCATACGTCTCTTTATACTGCGTCAGTTTACCATCATCGACCAGCCGGCGTAAAATTTCCAGGGTGTTGTAAGGTTTTGCCGAACTTTCGGGAAATATACCCAGCAACTCATCCATTGTACCGGCCGGAGGTTTAGCATCCGCCCGATCGAATCCGGCTGTATCAAAACGGCCGAATTTGTCCACTAAATCCTTGATCGTATCCAGGCAGGTTGCATCGTCGGGCATTTTATAATCGGTTACGCCGCTTATTTCAGCATGGGTCGTGGCACCACCCAGCGTTTCCTTATCGGCGTCTTCTCCGATGGCGGCTTTGACCAGATAAGGTCCGGCAAGAAATACGCTGCCGGTTTTCTCCACGATCAATGCCTCATCCGACATGATTGGCAGATAAGCGCCACCGGCCACACAGCTGCCCATAATCGCGGCGATTTGCGGAATACCGGCGGAGGAAAGACGGGCATTGTTGCGGAAAATGCGGCCGAAATGTTCCTTATCCGCAAAAATCTCATCCTGCATCGGCAGGTACACGCCTGCTGAATCCACTAGGTAGATAATGGGCAGGCGATTTTCCATGGCAATTTCCTGCGCGCGCAGGTTCTTTTTACCCGTAATGGGAAACCAGGCCCCTGCCTTTACCGTCGCGTCGTTGGCCACTACAATGCACTGGCGTTTGCGCACATACCCGATGACTACTACTACGCCACCTGCCGGACAGCCGCCATGCTCTTCATATAATTCATAGCCGGCAAATGCGCCGATTTCGAGGCGAGGCGTATCTTTATCGAGTAGATAGTTAATGCGTTCACGGGCCGACATTTTGCCTTCCTTGTGTAGTTTTTCAATGCGTTTTGCGCCACCACCTTCATAAATTTTCTCCAATCTTCGGTTGAGGCCTGAAACGGCTAATTTGAGGGCATCGTTATTTTTTGCGGTTTCCAGGTCAATTTTTGTGGTGGTGGACATTGGTAAGGGCTGTATAAAACAGTGAAAACAATTTGAATAAATTCCTGGGAAAAAACCAGCGCAAGTCAGGGTATTGAATTCGACAAAGATAACGCGGCCTGCACTAAATCATCATACCCTATTAAAAGATTGTTCGCGCAGACTGCTTTATCGTGCGAACATTCCTAAAAAAACGAAAGGCCCCATGCGTATGCACGGAGCCTTCGTTACTTATTTTTCAGGCGATCATGAATCGCTTATTTCGTTTGAATCATTTTGCGGGTGGCTGCATCCGTAGCCGTAGCCACTTTGTAGTACAGCATACCGGTTCCCTGCGGGATGACAGTTCCGGCGTCAATTGCGATCTGGTTGTACCCTTTCGCAAAGTCGCCCTGTTGGGTGAACAACATACGACCCGTTTCGTCATAAACCGTCAACGTAGCCTGTGCTGCCGCTGGCAGGTGGAAGCCTACGAACGTTTTGTTCACAAACGGATTCGGTTGGTTTTGATACAACTCGAAACCAACACCAGTCACGGTTGAACCGTTCGCGCCGTTAAAGCGGAACCCTACATCCATTTTGTCGTTGTTCACACTGTAACTTTCTGCACGCGTGATGCGGCTCGATACGCTTAACAGTTTGCTCAACTCACCAGCCTGCGTAGCACGGAAACGTACC
>JBBRDQ010000081.1:0-19936 GCA_038203695.1 Chitinophagales bacterium | reverse complement strand
AAAGTTCGTGTCATTTCGAACGTAGAGAGAAATCTAGCCGGGCGTAACTTACTCATGGCCAGATTTCCCGCTACGTTCGAAATGACACGTGGGGTAAGGGGCCATTGCCGCGTTTTCATAACGAAAATGGTGAATCCAATCATAACACCTCGACCATCAGCGATGCGCTTTTCGCAACAATAACTTCAACGTTCGTGTCATTTCGAACGTAGAGAGAAATCTGGCCAGGCGTGAATACAGTCATAGCCCTTGGCCAGATTTCTCTCTACGTTCGAAATGACACGCGGGGTAGGGGGTAATTACGTCGTTTTTCCTAACGAAAATGGTAAGCCCGATCATAACACCTCGACCATCAGCCAGGCGTGACACGTGGGGTAAGGGGTAATTGCCGCGTTTCCCCTAACGAAAGCGGTGAATCCGATCATAACACTTCGACCATCAGCCAAGCGCTTTTAGCAACAATAACTTCAAAGTTCGTGTCATTTCGAACGTAGAGAGAAATCTGACCAGGCGTAACTTACGCCCGGCCAGATTTCTCCCCCGCCCAAAAGCGGGATCGAAATGACACGCGGGGTAAGGGGCAATTGCCGCGTTTTTCCCTTTTTGCTCACAGGAAAGCCAGGACAGGCTAACCAACTGACTTGGGGGACAACGCCAGGCGGAAGCCAACGTTGTTGCCCTGGGCGCCCGGCGCATGGCGGCCGCGACAGGCAGTACGGCATTCCTGCGCATCGCCGACCCAACTGCCGCCGCGTAGAACACGGAGCGAACCCGAATTTGGCCCTGAAGGATCAACAATTACCCCTTTTTTCGCGCACTCTTTATAATAAGCGTCCGAATACCAATCGTGACACCATTCCCACACATTGCCACTCATATCGTACAAGCCCAGAGTATTCGGAGCAAGCATACCCACCGGTTTGGTTTCGCCGTGGCTATTGTCCTTGAACCAGCCCACTTCGGCAAGTTTATCGCTGCCCGCGTATTTTGTCGCATGTATAACATTGCCGCCGCCACGTGCCGCGTATTCCCATTCGGCCTCGGTCGGTAAGCGATACGCGTGATTGGCCGGGCGTTTGTCTATGGTAAGATCGTTGAGTTTTTTCATAAAAATCTGCGCATCGTCCCAGGAAACACGCTCTACCGGGCGACGGTCGCCTTCGAAAAAAGACAGATTTTCGCCCATCACTTCGCGCCACAGATCCTGCGTGACCGGGAACTCACCGAGGTAATAATCGGATATAGTGACATCATGGAGCATTTCGTCGGGTTGCGTCTCCTGGTCAATATTTTTATCGCTGCCCATGCGAAAGGTACCGCCTTTGACGAAGATCATGTTGAAGGTGAGGTGGTTTATGTTTTCTTCGTGCACTTGGGTTATGGTGTTTTTATGATAAAAAATGAAGCGCCGTCAGTCCCCGATTTTCGGGACAGTCGTCCCTCCCTCCTTGCCTCGGTACTGCCCGCCTACTCGTTTTTCTTTTGCTCACAGGAAAGCCGCGATGGACTAACCAACTGACTTGGGGGACAACGCCAGGCGGAAGCCAACGTCGGAGTCCTGGTGGCCCGGCGTATTGATTTTTTTTATCAGGCGTTCAAACGAAAAATGGCCACCCCCAACGTCGGAGTCCTGGTGGCCCGGCGTATTGATGAGGCGAAAGGCAGCACGGCAGTGCCGCGCACCGTAGACCCAACTGCCGCCGCGCATAACACGGTCCGTACCCCGAGGGGTATCAATCCAGGCAGTGCCATTATCTGGTGCACGTTCATAATCGCCATGCCAGTCATCAGCGCACCACTCCCAGACATTGCCGCTCATATCATACAGGCCCAAGGCATTAGGATCAAGCAGACCCACCGGTTTGGTTTCACCATGGCTATTATCGTCGTACCAGCCCACTTCGGCAAGTTTATCACTGCCGGCATATTTATTCCCGGGAATCAATATTTTTCCGACCGCAGTATCTATCTCCGGCATGTATACGCCGCCCTGTGCGGCATATTCCCATTCCGCCTCGGTGGGTAAGCGAAAAGCCTGCCCGGTTTTTTTCTGCAAAATATCTAAAAATGCAGGTTCCGCTTTTTCAGGATCGCCGTTTACAATATCATTCCAGGAGACATTTTCCACTGGACGGCGGTCGCCCTGGAAAAATGCGGGATTTTCACCCGTGATTTCGCGCCAGATATCCTGGGTGACCGGGAACTGGGCGAGGTAAAAGTCGGGGACGGTTACATCATGGGCGGGCATTTCGTCGTCATAGGCATCGGTATCTGTGGCCTTGTCGCTGCCCATGCGGAAGGTGCCGCCCTGGACAAAGATCATGTCGAAGGAGAGGGGGGAATTGGGGAGATGCTGGGTGAAGTTTTTCATGGCATTAAGCGTTATTCTTTCCGCCAATTCGATCCAGAATAGCCCTTTTCACTCCATCAAAATCATTGTCTTTCAATAATTTAATGGTGCTTTGATTCATATCAGCCAGCCAATCTACGAGACTTCCAAATTCATTATTGATTTTTTTAGTGATTTGATAGCGTCTGTCTTGTTCCTGGGTAGCCTGCCGACGTAACCGAATTTTTGCCCACTCTACTTCCTCTTGCTCCCAATGGTCAAAGTATTGATTTAAAACTTTAGGTTTGTCAAATGCAACGAATTCAACTGGAATTGGTAAGACTTTTAGAGAAAATTCCGCTTTTTCAAATTTGCAGTTTCGGGCTATTTCATATAATTCGTACATACAATAAGGTGAGCGTGCATATTTGTCGCTCACAAAAACTACGATCAAATCTCCTTCTCCGATTTCCCGCATAAATTCACTGATTAATTCTGCATACTCAAGGTTCATCTTATCGCGGCGTATGTCAAAGCCGTCATTTTTAAGGGATGTATAGAGATCGTCCACAGTTTTTTCACGGCTTTCACCCACCTCATCGGAATCGCCCCAGGCGTAGGAGAAGTAGATTTTGGGCTTCACTGTTGGTAGATTTTCTGATTTTTCCATGCTTAGCCCTGTTTTTCGCATAATATTATTCATCCCCATCAATGGAGCAAAATCAGATAGTTTTACTGGTTTACCATTTTCGGCCTCCATGACCGCAACAGTCTCCGGTTCACTGTCAAACATGGGCAGCGTTTGCAGTTTTTTAATTCTTAAAAAATCCTCCTTATTGACCGATACGGAATTATCCAGATTTTGACGCGAATACTCATAAAGGCTGGTAAATATTTCATGTGCCAGTGCATCAATCTGTTGCGGTGATGTGGCATTGGTATACACTGCGATATCACTTTGACCGTCGCACTCCACCAATACCCAATTATGCTCTTTTCTGAAAATAATACCGTTTTTCCAGTAATTATCTTTGGCTAACGGACCATACTTGCACAAAATGCGGGTCATCACACTTTTGGGGAGGAATTGGGGGAAGCGGAACGTAAACAGATACCGGGTGCAATCTGCGGCTAAATTCGTGTACAATCCGCCATCAATCTTTGGGTCTTCAGCGGGAAGGTATTGCGGCGCGACAAAGGTCTGCGTTGTTGCATTATTGTCCGGGAAGATTAACTCAAATTTCTGCATCAGCGCGACGAGGTCGTCTGTATTAAATGCGGCTTCCTGTGCGATGTTATCTATATGTGCCCGGCCAAACTTGCCGCCGTTTTTCATCACCGTATAATCAAGTACCCGGTAGATGGTATCCGTCACCCATTGCGGACTGATAAAAACTGTTTTGCGCAGTTCATCATGGTCGCGGTACCAGAGTATAACGCCTGTCTCATGCAGGTAATCAGTCAGGGTGTCGAGCATAGAAACGGTCGCATCTGTTTCTCTATCGTTAATACCGGGGCGGCGCTCTTCGCAAAAAAGAACATATTCCTCAAACGTAAGCGAACGGATGCTGGAAGCAAGCGTTCGCAAATCCTTCTTAATAAGCAGCCATTTATCACTGAAAGGATATTGACCAATAGCATTGCGGAGCACCTCAAATAGTTCATCCCGGAAATCGTCGAATTTACGGACAAATTTACCTTCCTTATTATAGGTTGCTTTCACACTAATGCGTGGCGTTTCGCCAGACAAAGTATATTTCTCCTGATCAGCATTGGCTATTTTTACTGCTACAGTATTTGGAATATCCATTTTTGTTTGCAGTAACAGTACACGTTGATCTCCCCGGCAAAAATAATTCAGGCTGTCTAACCAATAGGTATAAGGAAAAACCTCAACTGGCATGTTGTGTTCTTCCAATATGCCCCCATTGTATAATTTGATCAGGAGTTTTTTTTCACCCTGAAAATTGGTATTTTGTTCAAAGGCCACTAAGGTCACGGCATTGTCGGATAAAAACAGCCGGTGTGTAGCGTGGTAAAATTCCTGTCCACCAAAATCCCAGACATTGATCTTAAAAGGCAACTCATCTGGTTGCCACATCTCGTTGGAAATGCCGTGGGTCGAAAATCCTTCATCAAAAACCTGGTCTTTTAAGAAACGCAGCAGGGATGATTTACCGGCGGTACTGTTGCCAAGCAACACCAGTTTTACCTCATCGTTGGGGATTGGCGTATCTTCCGTAATAGAACGCAGGTAATTACGTACGGCAGCGGCGGCATTGTCGCGCTCACCTTCCGGCACTCCTGAGGCACCTTTCGGAATCCGTGGCAAGGGATTCCCATGCAGATACAAGGTTTTTAGTTTTAAAGAACCCAGCAATTGCTGTTCCGGCAGTGCTTCCAAACGATTGCCCTTCAAGTGCAAAATCTCCAAGAGCGGGAATGCCTGTGCAAACTCCAGCCGCGCCAACTGATTCTCATTCAAATACAAATACACCAATCCGGAAAAGCCTTTCGGCAGTCGCAATTCCGGCAATAAATTCTGACTCAAATCCAAAAATTCCAGCTGCGGGCAGCCGCTGCCGAAGGTGCAGGTGGTCAATTTATTGTTCCGGGCATCTAATTTGGTCAGGGCCGGGAAGTAATTCGCCGGCAGTTCCAGCGACTGCAGGGCACATTCATTGGCCGTCAGTACTTCCAGCGCGGGCAGCGGGCCTTTGAAAACGAGCGCGGACAAATCCGCGTTCTCGCTTACGTTAAGAAAGCGCAATGCCGTCAGGGTAGCCGGAATGTGCAGTTGGGGGAGGCTATTTTCGCTGAGGTTGAGCGCTTCAAGATGCTGACAATCAGCCGATTGCAGCAATTGCTGTACGTCCGCTGTCTTCACCGCACCGCCACAGAGGTTGAGACCGGTGAGTTGGCCGGCCGCGTTGAGGGCGTAGGTGGCGCGGTTCCGGTATTTGATATGCGCGGCCGGATCGTTTTCGGTAGAAGGTTCGATCTTGAAGGCCGCGAGGAAAGAAGGTTTTGACATGGTAATTTGTTCGTGGAAAGTTGCTGGCAAATGTAGTTGAGTTGTTGCGTAAAAGGAAGACAAAAAACGCCTGAAAACGACATTATCAACCCCCAAATCCCCGCCATCCCACCACTTCAGTGGTGCGCCCAAATCCCAAGCCGGGACACACCCGAAAACCCTTTTTTCCTCCGTCCACCGATTTATCGGTGGGGCCGCGCAGCCCCCAAAACCCCGCCATCCCACCACTTCAGTGGTGCCCCCAAATCCCAAGCAGGGACACGCCCGCAAACCCTTTTTTCCTCATCCTACCGATTTATCGGTGGGGCAATAAGCACGAACACACCCACACACCTTTTTTTCCTCCGTCCACCGATTTATCGGTGGAGCACCAGTGTCAAAAACAACACCCTACTAAACCGATATGAAAAGTATAATGCCTTATATTTGCGCCGGATCACATCCGAACAGACCTGTACACACTGATTTGTCCGTACAACACCTTCATTGTCCAATAATTATTGCCAATATGAGTCCATCTCTCCCGTCAGCGCACATCAATGAATACAAGGCGCGCACCATCGCTTTTTTAGTGCTGCTTACTGTGGGCGGTTACCTGCTGACGTACCTGATCGCATTGCCGGCATTGTTGGTGCTTGATTTTGGGCTGCGATCTTTTGATCTGGGCAAATTCAGTCCTTTCGGGCTTATCAGCGAGCGATTGGTCCAGGCGCTTAATCTGGGCGTAAAACCGGTTTTTTACCCGCCCAAACGTTTTGCCGCCCAGGTCGGGCTGGTCTTCTCGATCACGATTGTCATCTTACATTATCTGGGCATTAGTACACTGCTGGTCGCTGGGGTGCTGGGCTTTTTTGCCGCGCTGGAATCGCTGGCCAGTATCTGCGCCGGTTGTTACGTGTACAATTTCTTGCTGCCGGTGTGGCAGAAATTGAAAGGCGGGGCCTAGAAACTGGCCCGTAGTAGATCGTGTAACCACACGACAAGATTGGCGTATTTGCTAGATTACGACCCTGGTTTTGTGGGGGTGCTGAGCGTGCGCAGAAACACATCAATCATCTTGAAACCGCCGATTTTAATCGGTGGCTAAACGAACCTTATCCAGTACATCCGCCTTCTTTTCTGCGCATCCCATCAAAAAAGGGAGGTGGATGTTTGAAAAGAAGGCTGATGGGGTTAGGTGTTATGCGGGGCCGCCCGTTGAAACGAGCGGTTACAAGATGTTTGATGTGATCGGGTGCACACTACTGGACATTTTCGTTTTCCCAGGAAAATGTCCAGTCTGATCGTGCACAAATTGTGACCAAAACTGGCCAAACCACGTTTGCAATTAGACCGGAATGTGCCACCTGCCGTTGTAAAGAAAATCATTTCACCCAGCGTCCCATGAAAAACACCTCCGTTTTCCTGCTCCTTTTTCTGGTAAGCACGGCCATCGGTGCGCAGCCCGCTTTACCGCCGCTGCTAATGAGCCGGATCAGCCTGAGATTGCGCACGGAAGTGAAGAATAGTGCACAAATGGCGCATCGGTCTATAATAAAGCACCCAAATGGCTGCCAGACAAGTGTGAAAATGCCAGGCACGCGCATTACTTCAAAAATCAACATTCATTAATCAACATTCGTCAATCATAGTCTTTGCATCATAATGAACACCTTTACCACAAAAATACACCTTCGTTGGGCCGATCTGGATCCAAATTTCCACGTGCGCCACAGTGTGTATTACGACTTCGGTGCCCAGTGCCGGATCGAATTAATGAACGCGTTGGGGATTACCACCCAAGTGATGCAGGAGCAACATTTGGGCCCGATCTTGTTTCGGGAGGAATGTATGTTCAAACGGGAAATCCGGCTCGATCATCAGATTGAAGCACATACCACGATGGTCAAAATGCGGCCCGACGGAGCGCGCTGGACGCTGCGGCATGATTTCGTGGGCGCGGATAATACCTTGCACGCGGTCATCACGGTCGATGGCGCGTGGCTGGATACGCAATTGCGCAAATTAGTCGCAGCCGTCCCAGCCGTGGTGCTACAGGCCTTGGAAGCATTTCCCAAAGCCGCAGATTTTATTGTGCAATAATCAGTTTGCTGATCTCGACCCGGTTTCCCGTCGCCACCTGTACCCAATAGACACCACTGTGCAGGCGGCTACAATCGAGGGTCGTTTTCGCAGCCGTAATGGGCTGTTGTACCACAGGCTGTTGCAGGCTATTGAATACCGTAAGCACACTGGGAGCACCCATGGTGCGCAGCACCACGCTCACGCGGTCGGAAGCTGGATTGGGATACAATTGAAATAAAGGTGCTGCCTGCATCGCCGGTTGCAGCGTGCCAACGGAGCCAGATGGTGCATCGGCCGGATTGGCGATATTGGCAGCCGTGTAATGCACCAGCACAGCACTTTCGCCGGAAAACACCGCATTGCCCCAAGTCGGCACATGCACAACCGGCAACTCGTTGCCCACGCCCGTGTGCCTGCCTACGGCGACAATCCCGGTGGCGGTTTTCCAGGAGCCGTACAGGTCCACATTGCTGCCACCTTGCTGGGTAAGGGTATCCCATTGTCCGACGACCAGCGAACTGTACAGCGGCTTGCTCAGCGCAGGCGTGTACATGCGCACAAAATTGTTCCAGCAGGACACCCCACCGTTGGCCGGTTTGACCATTTGCTGATAGGCATTGGCCGTAGTAATGGTGCGCCGCCCGATACCCAGCACCAGCACGGAGCCGTCGGCGGTGGTTTTGAGCATGTTTTTGGTTAAATAAGTCGTATTGACATTTGGCCAGCCCTCGTTGGGATTGGGCCAGCCCGCCAGATTAGGATCGGCCAAGGCACTGCCCAAACCACCGGTCCCTTCGGCGTATTCAGCCATATATGTGCTGTGGAGCAACGTACCGTCGGCGATTTTCAGTTTCCCCAGCCAGGAAATGTGGATGTTTCCGGCAGCGCCGGTAAAGTTATTCTGAAATCCGCTGGCCGCCGCATTAGCCGCGATGGTATTGCCCTCCCAGAAATTTTCGACATTGTTGCCGTGGCAGCGCGCGCCTACTACGAGCGTACCTTCATCGACCGGTTTTGAATAATCAATGGCCAGCGCATCGACGTACTGATCGGGCGTGGAAACCAGCGTATCGCCATCGGGCTGCACTTCATGGTACAACCGCGACCACCACTGCAAATCACCGTCCGCATCCATAGCCATGACCGCCGGTTCAAAGTCGGGCTGGCCGTCGGGCAGTACACTTTTAAAATTGAAACCGATGTACATACTGTTAGTGCGACGGTCGATGCAAATGGCCGAGGGGCCGTAGGTAAACGTACCCGCTGGTGAGTAACCGGTATAACCCGGGCCGTTGGTCGTATTGCCGGGTACGCCGGGATTACAGGGACTGTCGAATAAAACATCCATCGGCCATTTTCCTTTTTTGATGCCGCCATTGCCATCGGGTTGCCAGTAATCGTAGTCGGCTTGGGTGGTTGAGCGCAATTCGCAGCGGCCTGCATCGCGTTTGAACACAATGGCGCTGTACAGCAGTGCATTGCTGCCACCGGCATAATCTGCTGCATTGCCATAAAACTCGCCGCCACTGGCGGGCCAGTGTACCCGCCAGTGCGGCACTACATCATCGGTACCGTCGCTTTGGAGCCGATAAATCGCCGACCAATTGTACGCATGTGAATCGCCGAAGGCAAATACTACTTTGCCGTCGCTGCCGACATCCCAAGGCTGATAGGTATCCGGATATTGCCCGGTAGCGGCTTTCACATTGCGCACCCAACTAAATCCGGTCGGCGCAGCAGAGACAAAGTTCTGGTTCAGTTTTCCGATAAAATATCCCCCGGTCTGACTATCCGATGTGTTGCCGCTGAGGTAAATATCGCCGGTAGGCTCGCCCGCCCGATTGGTCGTTTTAATAAACCGGAAATCTTCGGCCGCACCCGGCGGCAAAGCGTATACACCCAGCATTTGCTGCAAAGAGCTGGCAAATTCCAGCAAAAAAGCCACTTTAGCGGTACCCTGATTGTTGGAAATGCCGGGATTGGACAGCACAATGCGTGGGATAGCAGCCGGGATCCAATCGAGGTTATCGGCTACACCGGCCACGATAAAATGACCGTTGGAGAGTTGGACTACATCATTAAAAGATTCCTTACCGCTATTGCCCGCGTAGGTAACCATTTGATTTTGTGCCGCGACAGAAAAGGTAAAAAGCAGGAGGAAAGCGCAGAACGCGATGGTTCGTTTGTGCATAAGATAAAAGGCGGATGCGGATTACGCATGGATGAATAAAAATGTCAACTATTTTCCTGGGCTGCGACAAACTCCAAGTACAGGGGTTGCATGATTTGGTTCTGCACACACCAGTCCATTATTTTTTGTAAAACAGGTACCAAATCCTGGCCCTTTCCGGTGAGTTGATAAGCGGTGAGGCGGTCAGAAAAGTGTGGCATACCTCGATCTAATCCGCACTGTTTTGCGCATTCTTTCCGTAGGGCTCCGCTAAAATCCGTACCGCACCCTTTCGGTTATCCTTTTCCAGAATGTGTACAGTCCACCCGCCCTATGCTGATTGAGCCGCTACAGCACTTGGCACATCGTCGCTATTCACCAACCAAGCCGCCACGGCCGCCGATAACAGGCAGTAGGCACCCACGGTATAGACGTACCAGGCACCTGCATTTGCCCGGGCACCAAACCAATCGCCACCAGATTGCCAGATTAGGTACAGCCCGAGTGCCGATTTTACCATTTCAAACAGGTGCGCGTAGCGGTTGCGATCCATGAGTTCGGTGTAGGCGTAAATGGACGCGAAGACAAAAGCGCCGTACACAAAAATACCGGGCGAGCCGATTTTTCCAATAAAGGCAAAGAAGTAGATCAGCAGGAAATAATTGAAGAACATCTGCACCCACGACCAGGCAATTAGCGTGGGCGAAGCGGACGTATTGTATTTCTCAAAATTATAGACATCGCTGATAGCGTGGACCGGATGACGCGCATCCACGTCGGCCGGACGCCAGCCGGTGGGCATAAACCATATCCGCAATTTATCCCACCAATTCCGTGCACGCCAGGCATCCGTAAATAGCAGCCAAAAATGCTGAAAGTTGATTTTAAACGGATTCCAGGTGCGCACCGGGCGCTTTACGCCATATATAGCCGGTATATCGGCCCGTTCTTCCTGAAAAGTACCAAACCAGCGATCCCAAAAAATAAACACCTGCCCGTAGTTTTTGTCCATGTATTCGGTATTCATAGCGTGGTGTACGCGGTGGTGCGAGGGCGTGACAATGACCCATTCGAGCCAGCCCATGCGGTGGATGAGGCGCGTGTGATACCAGTACTGCAGGAACAAATGCAGCGGCCCAATGATGGCAATGACTTTGCCTGGCACACCCAGCAGCGCTGCGGGCAGCAGCAGAAAGGTGAAATAATTCACCAAGGCGGAAACCGATTGCCGCAGCGCACAAGACAGGTTGAACTCCTCGCTGCTGTGGTGGATAATGTGGCGGTTCCACAAGAAATTGATGGTATGACTCCAGCGATGCACCCAGTATCCCTGAAAATCGACGGCCAGAAATGCCACGAGATACACCAGCCAGGTGGCTTCCAGGTGTACCAGCGCCACGCGTTCTACCAGCCATTGGTAACTCAGGATGCCCAGACTCAACCCCAGCACATCTTTCACCACATTGGTTATACCCGAACTAAAACTGGAAATGCTGTCCAGCCCGCGCATCACTTGCGCACCGCGCCGCCAGGCCACGACCGTCTCTATGAAATACAACAGAAAAAAGATGGGAATGACGATGTTGAGCATCGTGCCATATACTTCCATAACGCGAATGATTGCAGGGTGACCGTTTTGCAACAAAAGTAACGGATCGGACTTAATTCAGCCTGGCAAAAATCGGGCGACCCGAAGGAACATCCTACTGGCCGGGCGCAATCGCCGCTTCCAGCATAACATCGCGGCCCAGCCGGGCATCGTTCAATGTTGGCAACACCATGTTATCCGGTATTACCCCGCGCCCCGTGCTCGGTTTGCCGAGGTCCATATCAATACTGTAGCCGGCAATAGATATCAGCATGCGCGAATGGGGTAATTTCACTTTTTGGGATAATAAAGCATTCAAATTTACTTCCCCGCCACCGGTTTCATTGCCAATAGCCCGTGCACCGCACAGGTTTTTCAACGTGGATGCCGTTACACTTCCACCGCTAAATGAAAAAGAATTCTGCAATACCACCAATTGCTGCGGCTGGTACCTCTTGGAAGCCTTGCGGGGTTTAAACTTTTTATCCCAGGTGATGAGATCGCCTTGGTGCTGCACTTTTTTGATTTCAAAGGCTTTTTTTAAGCGCAATCTGGCCACTAAGCCCTGGCTATTGGCGGCATGAATGATGTGTTTTTTACGGGAAATATGCCAACTATACGTTTTCGGCTGCACATAAGCCAACAGTTTTGCCACATTGGATACGCTACCACCCAGGTTTTCCCGCACATCTACAATGAACAGTCGCGGATTCTGTGCTTGTAAATACTTAAAACTGTGGCGATAAAAACGCCGGTAGCCTTTGAATGAAAAGGTATTGATGCCCATCACCACCACCGAAGTATCCAGTTTGGAGCGGTATAAAACCGCCTTACCTTTCTTGCTGAAAAGCACAATATCCCGGGGACCTGCAACTGGCTGGGTAGCAGCCATGGCCATCATTTTCTTTTGCTGCGCAGCCTTCTCTACCCTACGCTCTGCTCTGGTCATAAAAAATTTCTTACCACGCAGTGTCAGCGTGCGCGTAATGTTGTCGGAGCAGACTGCTTCCAGTTTCCAGGTAGTTACTGCCCCAAATTGTGCCTGGTAGTAATTGTAGAAATATAAACCGACAATGCGCTTCGGAAACGTCTCGTTCCAGCCATCGCCCGTACGCAGGTGTCCGTATACCCGGCACAACGAATCTACGGAAGCGCCATTGATGCGCAGGCATTTCGCCAGCAAGAACATCGAATCTTCCGGCTCCAATCCCGTTAAATAGTAGGCATCATCAATATAGGAAAGATCAACCGGCGGGTTCGTGAAATTGCTTTTTTGCAGCGATTCCTTAAAATACGTATGCCCATCGTGTACAGCAGCAGGCAGTTGCGCCAATTGCAAATAGGCCCATCCGTTGGTAATACTGTCTTTTTGCGCCCATATCCACGCCTTTTTTGCCTGATACACCGAATCAAAATACGCCGGGGTGACGTACTGATTGTACCGGGGGTGGCTCGTTTTCAAAGCGTCGTACAGCACATCCAGGTCCTTGGCCAGGTCAGCAGGGGCAATTTTAGCCGCGACTTTGCGCGCCGGATCTTTCTTTTGCGCTTGTGCAGTGGTACCAAAAACCAAACAACCTACCAGGAACAGTCCAAACCATTTTTTCATGGCGGCAAATCTACGTTGATTTTGCTTTTCTGGGGGCAGCGTTTTGCAACCGGCTTTCGCGCGCGTATTCTGGCACGACCTGTGTTCAATGCTGCCGAAATGGAAGCCTATAATCTAAATTACATTGGCGGCGACAGCAATGGCGGCAGCATTGACCTGGGGCAACTGTTCACCCGGACGGCCCTGCGTTATTCGCCGTACCGCACTTCGGCCAAAGGGCTTTATATTTGCGCCTCTTTCACGCCGCCCGGCGGAGGCGTACACGGTATGTACGGGTAGCACGCCGCCAAACGGGCTTTAAAAGATATTTTTGCACAATGAAACATGCGCTGATTTTTGCCTCCCTACTTTGCAGTACGCTGCTGTCCGCACAATCGGTAAACCCTTATGCGCAACAATTCCAGACCTGGCATGAACACCGGATGAAAGAACTCCAGGCCGAAAATGGCTGGCTCAATCTGGCCGGACTGTTCTGGCTCAAGCCGGGCATCAACACCTTCGGAACTGCCAAGACCAATGACTTTGTGTTTCCGGAGGAAAATACGGCGGATTTGCGCGGCGATTTCACGCTGGAAAACGACGAAGTGTGGTTGCATACTGCGCCGGAGTCGAAGGTGTGGTTGAATCGCAAACGCGTAGTGGACGCGCTGCGGTTGTTTCCGGTCGATACGACGGTCGTACTGGGAAGCGGCTCGTTACGCTGGTTTGTGGTCAAACGCGGCGACCGCTACGCCGTGCGGTTGCGCAACCTGCAACACCCTGCCTTGCTACACTTCAAAGGCGTGGATACCTATCCGGCAGATTCGCTCTGGCGGGTGTCCGCCCGGCTCGAACGGGCTACCGACAAAAAGATCCCGATTACCAATATGCTGGGGCAAACCTTGTTGCAAACTTCGCCCGGCACGCTGGTGTTCAAACTGCACGGTGTGACGTACCGGCTCGACGCGGTCGAAGACGAGGGCAAATTATTCATTCTGTTTGCCGACCAGACCAGCGGCGTGGAGACGTATGGCACGGGCCGTTTTTTATACGCGGACCAGCCCAATGCCAAAGGTTTTACGGTCCTGGATTTCAACCACGCCATCAACCCACCCTGCGCATTTACCACTTTTGCGACTTGTCCGCTGCCGCCCAAACAAAACCGGCTGGAGATTGCCGTGACTGCGGGAGAAAAGAATTACGGCGAGCATGAATGATGTTTTTGCAAGTCATGGGCGGGCAGAATTTGTTCAATCTGGTTTAAAACATACATTTTCATTATGTATGCGAATATTGAGGTTAAGATAAATGCTTGATTGCCAAGGCTAGTGACGGGGTGACTTAAAGTCACCCCGTCACTAAGCAACTGATTGTCAACTACTTCCTAATCCCAACCCAATATTCGCAATATGTTATAATGCCGACCGTCACCATTTATACTGCAACGTCACATACACATTCCGTTTGTCCGCCGGCAGAATACCGGGACCCGGATAACCGTCGGCGCGGCGGGTGAAATACTTTTTGTTGGTCAGGTTGTTCACGCCGGTATAAAGCGTCCAGGTTCGCCAGGTGTAACTCAGGCTCAGGTCCATGACGCTGAACGCCGGGATCAGACCATCCACGGCAGTCGGCGTACTATCCGTATTGGTCGCATCGGAATATTGCCGGGTCTGAAAAGAATACTGGTAAGTAATATTAAACCGGGGATTGCTAAAGGAAACGCCGGTCCGGAATAATACCGGCGGCACATTCTCGACCCGTTTATCGGCAATAGCGGTGTTTTGCGTATTGATATACCGGGCGTCAATGAGGGAAAGATTGGTGTAAATATTGAGTTTGTACCTGGGTTGCCGCTGCGCGAGCACTTTGAGCAGATCGCCTTCCAGCAAAAACTCGATCCCCGCATTTCGGCTGTCCGACACATTGGTGCGCAAACGGTAGGTCATAAAGTTGGTATCCCGGGTAAATATCGAGCCGATCCGGTCATTGTAACGCAGGTAAAAGGCGCTGATATCCAGGTAGAGCCAGCCGCGATACGTCCCCCGGTAGCCCAGATCCAGGTTGTAACCGGTTTCGTCCTTCAACGCCGGATCGACGCGGGCATTGGTATTGGCCACCCGGATATCGTTAAAATTGATCGAGCGGTAATTCTGGGAAATATTGGCGTACAATTCGGTGCCCCGGTCAAATTTCCAGGACGTACCGATGCCCAGCAAGGCAAAAGAGCGGGGATTGGCGCGTTGTTCCGGTATTTTCTCACTGGCGATAAAAATATTCTGCTTGTAATAATAGCCATCGGCTTTCGTATCGATGTATTCGAAACGGATACCGGGCGTAATGCTCCAGTGCGGATTGATTTGAAAGATATTTTCCGCAAAAGCCGCCAGATTGACGCCGGGAAACCGGTACGCCGATTTATCCGGTTCGGGCCCGTTGAAGGTAAAATCCGCCTCGCTGCCGGCACCGGCGCTGCCTTGCTTGCGGTCGGTCAGACCCCGGTAGGCCCGTGCGCCGATCAGGAACGTACTTTTCTGGTCTTTGAGCAGGTTGTACTGGTGGATCAGCCGCAGTTCGGAGCCGAAATTGTTGTACCGGTCGGCCAGCAAATCGCGGTTACCGCCATTGTCGGGCCGATTGATGTAAATTAACACGCCGAGTGCTTCCCGGCCGCCTTGCAAGGTATAGTTCCGCCAGTTGAGGCGCGTGTGCGCATTAAACGTATAATCCAGGTGCAGGCTGAGCAGATTCCAGTCCACTTTAAACCAGTTCCTGGCCCGCACCGACACGGCAGCGTCTTCGTTAAATTGCGCATCCGTCAGTCCGCCCGGCTGTTGCGCCAGGTATTTCATCAGGGTGTATTCGCCGGTTAGGATCAGTTTGGGTGTACATGTATAGGCGAGGTGCACGTACGCATTGTGCTGTGCATAATGGCTGTTGGGGCGCCAGTCATCACCTCGTTTATATTGATAAAACGCGTAGTAATTCAATTTGCCTTTGTCGGTCGTGCCGCCAATGCTGTTAAACGAATTGAAAAAACCGTAGGAGCCACCGGTCTGACGGGTCGTACCTTCGATGCGTTTATCCGCAGGGCCGTCCCGCATGACAAAATTGACCAGACCGCCGAATTGCGGACCGTATTGCAGGCTGGCCGCACCGCGGATGATCTCGATTTTTTTGATCGCCTCTGAAGAGGGCGTGTAGTAACTTTCCGGATAACCCAGCGCATCGGCGCTGATGTCGTACCCGTTCTGGCGAATGTTAAAATTCGAGGAGCGATTGGGGCTTAGCCCCCGGCCGCCGATACCCAACTGCAAACCGCCGCGATCGTATTCCCAGATATTCAACCCGGGTATGCGGGCGTAAATCTGCCGGGTATTATTGGTCGCGAGATTGCCGTTGATATTGTCCATGTTGATGACCTCGGTTTTTTTACCGGCGTAAATGGCGGTGCCGGATACATCTTTCAGATTGCCCGAAACAGATACATTTTTACTCCCGACAATTACCACATCCGATAGCCCGATATCGGTACGCACGAGGTTGATCATCAACTGCTGATTTGCGTTGGTAATACGCACCGTTTGCCGGTATTCGTCGTAGGCATTCAGCGATATGCAAATTTCATAATCACCTGGCAATAAGCGCGTTAAACTAAAAAATCCGTTGGCATCGCAGCGCTGCTGCACCGAATCCGGCAACAGCAGTACGAGGGCATTTCTGGCCGGCACTTCGTCGGCACGCACCGTTCCGCTAAGCAGATAAGACTGTGCGAAGGAACATGTACCCAACAGGAGGACAATCATTGCCAATACCGTCTTTTTCATACCGTATTTTTTATTGTTTGTAAGGCAACACCCAGGTGTAGGGTTGCCAGGAGTAGGGTTGTGCGGCGAGATCGGTGTCCGGATCGATGAAAAGCGTGGAGTGCCGGCCGTTGAGCGAAACGTAGATTTCTGCGGTGACTACCGGTTCCACTATGCCTCTTTTTGTATATTCGACGGCCAGCAAATGCGCGTATTGCAGGATCAGATCGGGTTGCGTACTCATCATTTTTTCTTGCAAGGGCGTCAGAAATTCGGCATTATTTACTTCGAAAGCCGCCTGGCCTCCTTTCGGTCGGACCTTAAAATAAGCGCTGCCCGATTTTTCCATCAACATGACCCGCCAGGAAAATCGGTACCCATCTTCCTGCCAGAACAACTGTCCCGGGTATCTTAAATAGCGAAGCGGGATTAATATCTGCGCAAAAATATAACACGCGACGGCGACCGACAGCATTTTTGCGGCACGGTACCGGTACACAGATGGCACATCGCCCGGAAGCGGCCGGCGCGCAGTATAAAAAGGCAGAAAAGACAGCATTTTTTCGTGCAAACGGCCCGAAAAAAAGATCAGGCTGCCCGTCATCATAATGTAGGGAAACATGCCGATGCCCGGAAAAAACAAGGCGGTGGCCGTGTGAAAAATCAGCACAAAAGCATAGGCCACCCAGCGCGTCCGGCCGGAAAGCAGAAAAAAAACGATAAACAGGTCGTAGGCTGCGCCAAACCAGGAGAACAGGTAAGCGGTATAACTATGGGCCATATACGGCCCGACAATAGGTAAATGACTTTTCGCCGGCAGCCAGATTGCCATTGGCTGGGCCTCCAGCAGCCAGTGTGGGTTTACTTTGGCCAGACCGGCAAATATATAAACGACCGCCATTTGGAAGCGAAGGATGCCGACGCACATAAAAGGCACCTGCGTTTTTCTTTTGCCAGGCCAAAGCAGCACGTCCACGGAATAGTCGCGGCCGGCCGGCAACCAGATCAACAGGAAAGCAACGAGGCTGACGAAATAATAGTGGTTTAGATAGGTCGTCACATCGATCATTTCGACGTAGACAAATGCTAGAAAAAACCAAATGGCCGCCAGTCGGTATAAAAACCCCACGGCAATACACAGCGCCGCCAGGGCGAGCGAAGCAAATAACAACTGCATGCCCAGATCGCCCAATGGTTTGACCCAGCCGAATCCCCAGTAGGTAAAATGAAACTTAGGCGTCACGTACAGCGCCTGAATCCAGCCGTTCCACCAGAACCGTACCATGCTAAAAAACAGCAGCAGGCCGAAAGCGATCCGGAATGTCACCAATGGCGCGATGGAAACGGGTTGCGACAACCGCGCCCGGTTCCATCGCTGTAATAATGCCACCACTACACTTGTTGTTTAGTCGCCATCATTATCGGTAAACGTGATCTGCACGCCCGTGGCGGAAGCCACGTCGGTTTTCAGCAGCGTCAGCAATTTTTGGATTTCTTTGTACGCCGCTTCTATCTTGGCCGGCTCGGCCGTAAACGCAGCCGACATCGGGTCCGGGATACCTTGCACGGCAGCCAGGGCGGTATCGAACTGGGCGATTACTTCATCGTTGAGGGCGGAGCGGTTGAGCGCCACCAGGTAGTTGGACAAACCTTTACCGCTATCGGCCCCGGTGTACAAATCTTTCAGGGAAGTCAGATTTTCAACGGCCAGTTCGGCAGAGATACCCGCATAATAAGCCTCGCATTTGGTGGCGAATACCAGACCGCCGGATTGTTTCCCGAAGGGCCAGCCGATGCGCGGTCCTTTCAGCAAGTCGATTTGATAGGCGAGTTGATTGACCATATTACCAATCGGGCTGCCGACATTGGTTTTGGTATTGGCAATAAAATCGCCCCGGTAGGTCGCCCAGTCGCCGGAAGTCTGATCGATCAGGCTTTTCAAGCGGGTAAGTACGTCGCGGGTGTATTGTATCCGGTTGCCGGAGTTGGCAGCCGTGAACCGAGCTACGGCATCGGGCGCGAAGAACAGGTAGTTCAGCGCCGGAAAACCCTGGGCGTACAACGTATTCCGGGTTGTTTTGGTCAGGTCGTACGAGCCTGCCGCGATATAACTTTCGATGGTACTGGTATCGATCGAGAAACCGGTCAGCGCACCGGAAGTATTGAAATCATAATCCAGTCCGCCGGAAAAGTTCACAAAAATATCCAGCAAGCGCGTTTCGGCCGGACCAAACTGGAACGCGGCCACGCATTCGTATTGCCGATGGGCTTGCACATAAGCGTCTTTCAGTTCGGCCTGGGTAGTAACCGACGGAGCAGCGAGGAATTGCGCACTCACCGTCTGCAAAGTGGCCAGTTTTTGCTGGAGCAACTGGTAGCGCGGCATGATGACATTATCCGCGTAATGGACCAGCATGGCCGTTTTATCAAAACCCTTGACCACATCCGGATCGGGGGAAGTAGATTTATCACAGGCGTACATGGCGCATACGGCCACAAGGATGATAAGGAAAAGAAATTTTTTCACCGTACTGGATTTAAGATGCAAAAGTTAAAGACCGTAGGTAGCCTTGAGGATGTTCTGCGCTTTGACCAGATCGGTAAATCCGGGCTGGTTCAAGAGTACATAAAAATCGGTGTGGATAATTTTGTGCAGGGTTTCGAAATCGGCAGCGCTGAGTTTGCTGCGGGAAGGGCGGTATTGCAGCGAAAGGATAAATCCGAACCCTTCGGAAAGTGCATGTAATTGCGACCCGTAATTGCCAATACTCGCCGAAGCGGTGGGCGAAGTAACGTAGTCCAACGCCGCCGCTGCCGCCAGTTGCTCCCATTTATCCAGGATGATATCAGCCTGCGCATCGCGCACATTGCGGTCATACCCGCCAATGGCCGCCCGGCCTTGCAAAAAAGCATTGAATAGAACGCTGCCAGCCTGAATGGCTTTGCCCCGTTCAGCGAGGTAACCGCCCCACAGCAACGGCCGGTTAGGATCGCTGTTGGCGTACGTAACAGTGTTGTCATAGTTTACCGGAACCGACAAATAACCGAACGCTTTATCCCAGGCAGCCTGTGCCTCCAGCGTATCAATGGTCGCGATGGTTTTTACATGCGTCAGCATATTGACCACTTCTTTATAAAACAACGCACCCATCGTGCCTTTTAGATACGCTTGACCGTATTCCAGACCGGTTGGGCCTACCACAATTTTATTGGCATTTCGGGGTACAAAACCACCCACGCCGGCTGATCCCGCAGCGCCTGTATTAAAAACAAGCACACTGTCCGCATAGGATTTGTAGCGCGATCCATCGGCAATGACACTGCTGATACTAACACTGGCGCTGTTCAAAGAAACAT
>JBBRDQ010000080.1:0-20357 GCA_038203695.1 Chitinophagales bacterium | reverse complement strand
ATTACAATCCGGCCGTACTCGAATGGTTGTTTGCCCAGCGAAAAAAGTAGCACAGCGGAAGATAGGGGGCAAAACAAAAACAAACACACTACAGGATTGCCGAAGGCCACGAAAACATCTTCCCGAAATGAAATATTCCAGTTTTTTAAAACCGGAACGTCATGGGCCATGGATGGTAAAAAGCCCATAAAACCAATTTATTGGTCAAACCCATCGACACGCAAAGACACCAGCAAAACATCCTCACCCCACCAATTTATTGGTGGATGAAACACAAATACCCTCAACCCACTAATTTATTAGTGGACGAAACACACCTACACATGAAAATCAAACTTTTACCTTTCGTCTTATTATCCACCTTCCTCGGCACATCGGCTTTTTTATGCACGCCTTCGCAATCGGTGCGGATGCAAACAGCAGAAAAAATGCCGACCGATCCCAAGTACGTGGCCATCGATAAACGGGTCGACACATTGCTGGCTAAAATGACGCTGCAAGAAAAAATCGGCCAACTGACCCTTTATACAACCGACTGGGGTGCCACCGGACCGACTATTCGCGAGGGATATAAAAACGATATTCGCAGCGGCAAATGTGGCAACCTGTTCAACAGCCATACCGTCCAGTTTGTGCGTGAATTACAGCGCATTGCCGTCGAAGAAACCCGGTTAAAAATCCCGCTGTTGTTTGGCTTTGATGTCATTCACGGCTACAAAACCATCTTTCCGATCCCGTTGGGCGAATCCGCCAGTTGGGACCTGGCCGCCATCGAACAATCCTCGCGGGTCGCCGCCACCGAAGCCAGCGCTGCCGGCCTGAACTGGACCTACGCCCCAATGGTGGACATTACCCGCGATCCGCGCTGGGGACGGGTCATGGAAGGGGCCGGTGAAGATACCTGGCTGGGATCGCGCATCGCCGAAGCCCGCGTGCGTGGCATTCAGGGCAAAAGCATCCACGATAACAACACCATGCTGGCTTGCGTAAAACACTATGCCGCGTATGGCGCACCGATCGCCGGGCGCGAGTACAACAACGTGGACATGAGCGAACGCTATTTCCGTGAATACTACCTGCCGCCTTATCATGCCGCCGTGAAAGCGGGTGCCGCCAGCGTTATGACTTCATTTAACGATTATGATGGCGTGCCGGCTACCGGCAGCAAATATTTGGTGACCGATATCCTGCGCAAGGAATGGGGCTTTGAAGGGTTTGTAGTGACCGACTATACCGGCATTCCCGAAATGCTCAACCACGGCGTGATCGCCACCGAACAGGAAGCTGGCGAACTGGCCCTGAATGCCGGTGTCGACATGGATATGCAAGGTGCTGTGTATCAGAACTATCTGGCAAAATCGGTGAAAGAAGGCAACGTTGCGATGACTGCCATTGACGTGGCCGTACGCCGGGTATTACGCCTGAAATTTGCCATGGGCATGTTTGAAGATCCTTATAAATACTGCAACGAGGCCCGTCAAAAAGCCGAACTGCTCAGTACTGCCAACCGGGCTGCGGCGCGCGATGTGGCCCGCAAGTCCATTGTACTCTTGAAAAACGACCGCAGTACGCTGCCGCTCGCCAAAGGCAAAAGAATCGCCGTGATCGGGCCGTTGGGCGATAATAAAAGCGAACTGATGGGCAACTGGAACGGCGCTGGCAATGCGGATGATTGTGTCAGCCTGGTGGACGGTTTGCTAAATGCCGGGGGCATGGTCAAATTCGTCAAAGGTTGTGAAGTAGAAGGAATGGATAAAAGCGGATTTGGGGCTGCCATTGCTGCCGCCCAAGATGCCGATGTGGTGGTGGTAGCCGTAGGCGAAAAAGCGATAATGTCGGGCGAAGCCGCTGCGCGTGCTGAGATCACGCTGCCGGGCGTACAGGAAGACCTCGTGCTGGAACTTTGCAAAACCGGCAAACCGGTGGTCGTGATTCTAATGAACGGCCGGCCGCTGGCCATTCCCAACATTGCCGAAAAAGCCAGCGCTATTCTCGAAACCTGGTGGCTCGGCACCGAAGCTGGCAATGCCATCGCAGACGTGGTATTCGGCGACTACAATCCTTCCGGGAAACTGCCGATGACCTTCCCGCGTTCAGTGGGCCAGGTGCCGATTTTTTACAATGAAAAAAACACCGGCCGGCCATACGATCCCAATTCCAAATGGACTAGCAAGTACATCGACATGCCCAACAGTCCGTTGTATCCCTTCGGTTTCGGGTTGAGTTACACGACTTTTAACTATGGCGTACCGACTGTTGCAAAAGCCACTTTCAGCAAGGGTGAAAACGTGCAGATTACCGTAAATGTGCAAAATACCGGCGCACGGCCGGGTGAAGAAGTGGTGCAATTGTACATTCGCGACCTGGTGGGTTCCGTCACCCGCCCGGTGAAAGAATTGAAAGGATTCCAGAAAGTTTTGATCGCGCCCGGCGCGACAAAAGCCGTAACTTTCACCCTCACTGACGCTGATTTCTCTTTTTTCCGCAAGGACATGACCTTCGGCAGCGAGCCCGGCGAATTTGACATCATGGTCGGCGGAAGTTCGGATACCAAACAGAAAGTACGGGTAAAATTGTTAAATTAAACCAGGAAAAGCGCTGGCCACCGGCGTACATTGCGGGTGTGCCATCCGAATTAACCATACTAAAGTAACCATTTTCGTCCTAATTGATTATGAAAAACAGATTTACACAACTGCGATACTGGCTGCTTCTGCCAGTGCTGCTTGCGGCCCAGTTGCTGGTGGCCCAAACCACCATTACCGGGCACATTACCGACCAGGCCGACGGTGCTGCCGTTATCGGCGCCACCATCCTGGAAAAAGGTACTACCAATGGTACTGCCAGTGATCTGGATGGCAATTTTACCCTGAAAATCAGCAGCGCGGATGCCACGCTGGTCATCACGTATACCGGCTATTCCGCACAGGAAGTGGCCGTAGCCGGACGTACCAGCATAGACATTAAAATGGGTGAAGACGCCACCGTACTCGACCAGGTCGTCGTGGTGGGTTATGGTACCCAGCGCAAAAGCGACCTCACCGGATCAGTCGGCACGGTAAAGACGGCCGATATCGAGCGCATCGCCACGGCCTCGATCGACCAGGCTTTACAGGGTAAAATTGCCGGCGTGTACGTGTCGCCCGCTTCGGGCGAACCAGGCGCGGGCGCGATTATCCGTATTCGCGGTACCGGTACGCTGAACAATTCCAGCCCGATTTACGTCATCGATGGCATGATCACCTACGACGCTTCTTTCGTAAATCCGCAGGATGTCCAATCGGTAGAGGTGTTGAAAGACGCGTCAGCCTGCGCTATTTACGGTTCGCGCGGCTCGAACGGCGTCATTTTGATTACGACTAAAAACGGCAAAAAACGCGAAAAAGCCGTCGTTTCCCTGAGCAGTTACTACGGCACGCAGCAGATTACCCGTAAAATCGACATGATGAACGCGGCTGAATTTGCGCAATCGTATAATGAATTAACCAACAGTCCGTATTATCCGGATCCGGCATCGCTGGGCGAAGGCACGGACTGGCAGGATGAGATTTTCCGCAAAGCCCCCATCGGCAACCTCCAGATTTCGGCCAACGGCGGTACGGAACGTTCTTCCTATAATATTTCGGCCAACTACTTCAAACAGGACGGCGTACTTAAAAACGGTGATTTCCAACGGGTTACGGTGCGTTTTAACAACGAATTCGCCGTCAATAACTGGCTTACACTGGGCAACAACCTCGCCTATTCGAACAGCAAACGCAACATCGCACCAGGGGGTGTCGTCGGCACCGCCTATCGCATGCCACCGGTTTTTGCACCGTACGATTCGGCTGGCAAATTCACCGACCCGACCTCTCCATTTGGATTGGCGCTGGCGAATCCGGCCGCAGATTTATTTTACAAAAGCGATAACACCCGCAATGGCGACCGCTTCTTTGGCACGATTTACGGCGATATCAAACTGTTTAAATACTTCACCTTTCGTTCTAATTTCGGTTTCGACCTCGATAATAACCGCGGCAGAACGTTCAGTCCAAAATTCCAGGTATCGGCGTCGCAACTCAACAAGGATGACCGGCTTTACATCAGTACGGCGCAGCAGCGCGATTGGGTATGGGAACAAACCCTGCGTTTTGAGCGGGAATGGGGTTCGCATCGCCTCAGTGCACTGGCGGGATATACGTCGGAATATCGGCGCTACGAGGGATTTGGCGCAGGGCGCAGCAGTTTCCCCGGCACCTCTTCCGAGATTTTGTACCTCAACGCCGGTAATGATACCACGCAGATCAATGGCGGCAGCCAACACGACGAGGCGCTGGTTTCGTATTTATTCCGTACCAATTACGTTTTTTCCGAACGCTATTTATTGACCGTGTCCGCGCGGGTGGATCAGGCGTCGCGGTTTTCACGGGCCAACCGTACCGCCGTATTCCCCTCTTTTAGTCTTGGCTGGAACCTTGGACAGGAATCCTTCATTGAAAATCTGCGCATTTTTGACCGCTTGAAATTGCGCGGCAGTTATGGCATTCTGGGCAACCAAAACAGTATCCGCGACCGGTATTATCCTAGTTTTGGACTGATCGTGGCCGGACAATACGCGGTGTTCGGTGCGGGCGAAAGTCTCAATCAGGGCGCTACCTTGGTGAGTCTCGGCAACCCGGATCTGCGCTGGGAAACTACCCGCCAAACCGATATCGGGCTGGAAATCGGCCTGTTGAACAACCGCCTGTCGGCGGAAATCGACTGGTACAAACGGGTGACGTACGATATTGTCGGCGCTATTCCGATTCCGGATTATATCGGTTCGCAGGACGACCCGATTGTCAACAGCGCGGAAGTGCAAAATACCGGCGTGGACCTTACCCTGAACTGGCGCCAGGCCGGTCGCGTGAGCTGGAATCTGGGCGCTATCGCGTCGCCCGTCCGCAACAAAGTGATCAAATTCAACGACCAGAAAGCCGAAATTCTGGCATCGTTTATCCAGGGCGAACCGGCGACAAGATCCATTCCGGGTGAACCCATCGGGTCGTTTTATGGTTTTAAGTCCAATGGCGTTTTCCAGAGCGCGGAGGAAGCAATGACATCTCCGCGACTGGGCAATGAAACCGCCGGCGACCTTCGCTACGTAGATATAAATGGCGATGGAAAAATAGACGGTCTGGACCGGATCAATTTAGGGAGTCCGATCCCGACTTTGACCTATGGTTTCACTGCGGGAGTAGATTTTGCCGGTTTCGATCTGGCAGCCGACCTCTTTGGGGTGAGCGGAAATAAAGTCTATAATTCCAAGAAAACCTTCCGTTTTGCGGTGTATAACTGGGAACAATCCGTTTTTGACGGTCGCTGGACGCCTGAAAACACCACTGCCACTAAACCACGGATTACCAATGGCGGACACAATTACCGGGTGAGTGATTATTACCTGGAGGATGGTTCGTTCGTACGCCTGCGCAGTCTCGTCCTGGGTTATTCTTTACCCACGCGCTGGTTGCAACGGGCTGCGATCAGTAAATTTCGGGTGTACGCCAGCGGTTTTAACCTGTGGACCAGTCAAAAATACAGCGGTTATTCGCCGGAATTCGGCAACGATAGTTCGAGTTATGAAGTCGGTTTCGATAATGGCGGATATCCCATTACCAAGTCGTGGCAGTTTGGATTAGAAGTGACGTTCTAAAAAGGGAATATTCACATCCTCAAATACCCTAAACCACCATCCATTAACATTCAAAAATTAGAAAAATATGAAACACGCATTTTTTCTCCAACATAAACTCCTGCTGACCGTAGGGGTGGTATTATTAGCTGCTACCAGTTGCCAAAAGGAGTTCCTGGATCGCAAACCGCTCGGTCAACTTACTTACGACACGTTTTTTGAAAACGAAGACCAGGCCGTGTACGCCACCAATGCTATTTACAACCAGTTCCGCCAGTGGGATTGTATCTCACTGCCCTGGATTGGGCTGACCGACATCATCAGCGACGATGCCGACAAAGGGTCTACGCCGACGGACGCGCTCTATATGCTCGAACTGGATGATTTCACCTTCGATGCCACCAATACCGCCTTCGGAAGTGTCTGGAGAGGTTATTATCAGGCGATTGGCCGTGCTAATATCGCCATCCAGCGTTTGCCGGATGTCAACATGGATGCTGCCAAACGCAACCGCCTGATCGGCGAAGCCAAGTTTTTGCGCGCGTATGCCTATTTTCTGCTGGTACAATGGTTCGGCGATTTGCCGGTGATCACTACGCCGCTCAAAGCGGATGAGTACTATACCCAGACCCGTCAGCCGAAAGAAGCAGTGTATACCCAGATCGAACAGGATTTGAACGACGCCATTGCCGTGTTGCCTAAAAAATCGGAGTATAGTTCCAACGATTTGGGCCGTGCGACCAGCGGAGCAGCCCGGGGCATACTGGCAAAATTGTACATGGTGAAAAGAGATTTTGTCAATGCGGAACGCGTATGTCTGGAAATCATCAATTCCAACCAGTACAGTTTGCTGCCGCGCTACGCCGACAACTTTCTGCAAGTCGGCGAGAATGGCGCGGAATCGGTGTTTGAAATCAATGCTGCCGCCCTGCCGCCACAAGATGGCGTAATCGGCGCCGGCGCTTCGCCGTACAACATGATCCAAGGTGTGCGCGGCAATCCGAATCTCGGCTGGGGTTTCAATCGGCCGTCGGACAACCTCGTATCGGCCTACGAAAGTGGCGATCCACGCCGCGAAGCCACGGTCATTTATGTCAACGAAGTATTGCCCGACGGCGTAACCCAGGTACAGGACAATCCTGAAATCGTTAATGAACGCTACAACCAAAAAGCCTGGGTACCCCCGCACACCGGTTTGCAGGACAATGGTCCGGGCAATATCCGCGTCTTGCGCTACGCCGACATCCTGTTGTTGTGCGCAGAAGCCAAGAACGAGAACAGCAAATCGGCGGAAGCACTCCCGTATCTGAACCAGGTGCGCAAACGCGCCCGCGGCACCAATAACTTTATTTTGCAGGACGTCGCCATCACCGACCAAACCATGCTGCGCGAAAGAATCTACCGCGACCGTCGTTCTGAATTAGCCATGGAGCAACAGCGCTGGTTCGATCTGGCGCGTTGGGGCCGTTTATCGACCGTGCTTACCGCTGCCGGCAAAACGAATTTTGTGCCGGGTAAAAACGAACTGATGCCGATCCCGCAATCAGAAGTGGACCTGACGGGCGGAAAAATCCAGCAGAACGCGAGTTATTAGAATTGGCAAGGGCAATATGCCCAATGCGTATCAGCCAGATAAAATCTATTTCGAGTCCGCAGGGCGGAAGTCGCTATCAGCGTGCGAAAAAATATAATGGGAGCGGTGTCATTGCATAAGCAGTGACACCGCTCTTTATGATTGTAGAACGGAATACTGTTGCTTAATGAAAAATATACAGCACAAACTATTTGTAGACCATAAAATTCACGCCCGATCTGTCTTTTGGCCATCCGTTTAATCCGCTTCTATTTTCCCCCACATTCTCGTACCTTCACCAAAAGTTTAAAACCAGCGCTACCATGTCGGGATTTTTGAAAAAAGGGTCGAAATCATACAGTATTGCACATTTAAAATGCCCGCGCTGCCAGGAAGGCGAAATGTTTGAGACTGGAAGTTGGTCATTTGTCAAATCCTTTGACATGCTGGAGCGCTGCCCGAAATGCGACCTGAATTACTTCCCGGAACCCGGCTATTACTACGGTGCCATGTTTATCTCTTATGTATGGACGGGCTGGTTTTGTTTATTATTCGTCGCATTTTTCAACTGGGGATTAGATTGGAGCCAAACCGCAGCATTTAGTCTCTTAGGCGTTTTTCTGGCTTTCAACTTCGTTTATATTTTCCGGGTATCGCGCCTGATGTGGCTGAATCTGAATGTGAAATACCGCAAAGACGCCATTGAAAAATACGGCAAGCAAGAATAAAACCGGCAATTTACCTCCACATGTGGAAATGGACCGACCTTTCTGAACCGCGCGCCAGGTGGCTGGTGCTGGCAATTTACAGCATAACTGCCTGGTATAGTGTAGGTTACCACCATCCTGACGAGCATTTCCAGTTACTCGAATTCGCGAATTACAAAATCGGCGGCACGCCGGCCAGCGCATTGCCCTGGGAATTTGCAGCCCGTATCCGGCCGGGGCTGCAACCGGCATTTGCGTGGCTCCTGCTCCAGGCGCTACATCTGCTCGGCTTAAACGATCCATTTACCCAGGCGTTTTTATTGCGGTGGTTATCGGTAGGGTGTTTTGTGGGCGTCGCCTGGCTGTGGATGCCACGGTTGTCGACACAAGTGCCGGCAAAATGGCTGTGGCTCGGACTTGGCCTGGCCTGGTTCATGCCCTATCTTGCGGTGCGCTTTTCTTCAGAAAACTGGGCCGGAATGACTTTTCTGACCGGATTGTATTTCCTGCTGCAATACCTGGATAAACAAGATAATAAGCCGATCTGGCAACTTTTAGCCGCCGGTTTTTTGCTAGCGCTGTCGTTTTATGTACGCTTTCAAATGGCCTTTGCCGGCATCGGTATAGTAGCCTGGTTGCTGTGGCAGCACGCATTAAACCGCAAAGAATGGTTGCTGGTATTACCCGCCGCCTTGCTGGCGGTAGTCCTTGGCACCAGCCTCGATTACTGGCTGTATGGCGAATGGGTTTGCACCCCGTATAATTATTTTACCGCCAATATTACCCAAGGTAAAGCCGCCGAATTTGGCATCGAACCGCTCTGGTATTATTGCACCGCCGTACTCGAACAAGCCGCTCCGCCAGTTAGTGTCTTATTACTGGCTTGCGGATTGCTGGGTTGGTGGCACGAACGCCGGCACGTTTTTGCCTGGACGTTAGCGGCGTTTTTATTGGCACATTCTTGCGTGGCGCACAAGGAATTGCGCTTTATGTTTCCCCTGCTGTTGCCATTTATGTATTTTACCATGGTGGGTATGCGCTTGTTATTCACCGGGTGGACGGCGAAACCGCGTCTATTATCAATCGTGCGGTTTTTCCTGGTCATCAACATGTTATTGTGCGCCGCACGCTGCGTAATGCCGGCCAGTCTATTTGTGCCTTACTACCGTTATTTATATTATTTTGCACAGCAGCATACGGATGCAGCGGTCGTGTGCGTCGGACCGAAACCTTTGTACCAGGCGGTAGGTGTGGATATTTATTTCTACCGTGCCCCCGGATTACGGGTACTGCAGGTGCAAAATGAGGTGGACTTAGCGGCATTGCCGGGACGCGAAAACATGCTGTGGCTGCATCGAAAACGCGGCCTGCCCACACCTGTACCAGGGCTTGTACCCACGGAAGTGTATAACTTTTTACCGGAATGGGTCGTGCGGAATAATTCCAACGACTGGCAAAGTCGCTCCGATATCTGGCGCCTGTACCGGCTGCTTTAGCGGCCGTTTGTATAATCGGCGGCTAAAGCAGCCAGTACTAGGGACGCGGATTCCAGATCACTTCTTCTGCCTGCAACGTCTGGGCCAGATGCCGAGACAGCACAAAAAAGTAATCCGACAACCGGTTGAGGTATTGCAATACGATCGCTTCGACCGGTTCGCCGCTTTCCTGCAAAGCTACCGTCAGTCGTTCCGCGCGGCGACATACCGTGCGGCACACGTGGCACACCGATACCGCCGGATGGCCGCCTGGTAAAATGAAATTGCGCAATGGAGGCAGCGCCGATTCCATGCCATCTATTTGATTTTCAAGAAATTGAAGGTCGCTGTCCAGCAAATCCGGCGTTGGCAATTTTTTAGCCGGATCGGAGGCAAGGTGCGCGCCCACCGTAAACAAACGGTGCTGAATATCGGCCAGTGTCTGTCGCAGTGCCGTATCTGCACAGGCATCGCGCAGCCAGCCGACAAATGAATTGAGTTCGTCTACCGTGCCATAGGCATCTACGCGCAGGTGACTTTTCGGCACCCGGCGCCCCCCAAACAGGGCCGTTTCGCCGCTATCGCCGGTTTTGGTATATATCTTCATTGTTTGATAAACTCGTATCCGCCTGTAGTTGCGCCCCACACCTGCTCGCCTTTTTCATTAAAACCCTGGTCCCAACTCTGGAGCATCTCCGCTGAAACAGTCACCGTGCTATTGGCATATTTCGCGCCACGCAGGTTACTTTCACAGGTATTCGGTTTGGTACTGCCGCCAAATGCGCCGCTTTCCTGCCGGGTGAGATACACGGTGCAACCTTCCCGCAGTATCAGATCAGCGGGTTTCATGTTGTCAAAAATCGCCGTATTTTTATACGCACCGATACAGGCAGCCGGATCGGGCAGCGTATAAACGATACTTTTAAAACCGTTCGCGCCGTCGCTTTCTACTTGGTAGACGCGCTGCCGGTACGGTTTATCCTGCGTGGCAGCCGTTGCCTGTTCGACGTACAGCCAATAATTACCGGTATCGGCCGTCCAGATCCGGGCAATGTGCAGGTGAATATCAAAATAACTGGTATCGCGCAGGTGCTGGGCGGCACTGCTAAAATCGCCGGTCATCCATTGTACCAGCGTTTTTAGTTCGCTCTCCGGTTCCGCCTGGGTCTGCGCAGCTGTATTTCCGGACAATAACCCGAGGCAAAATAGTATTACAAAAAGAGATTTATGCATGACATGGACAGTTTTCAGGCAATGAATGCTTTTTACGTTGAACCTTACTTATTCCGGTTTTTTCAGATTAGGATCAATCACCCGGGCGGGCGGTTGTAAGGTATCGGCACCCGGCTGGGTCATATCGCGCAACACATACCAGGTCTGCGGCGCCCATTCCGCAATCGGTCTGCGCAGGTTTTCTTTTTTAGTGCGGCCCTGTGCCAAGATTAAGCGTTCCCGCAGCACTTCCCGCAGTTTCGGCTTGACATTCGCGCAAACGACCGCGAAAGTTTCATCGCCGAATACGGGCAGCAATTCCAGGCAGGTAACGCCGTGATTAATGGCTTCTATCCCATCTACGGCACCATGAAAGTCCAAAAACTTAATCAGGGCTGCTTCGTCGCCCTGTTCGGCTTTCGTCAGGATACCTTTATAATCAAAATTCATCCACTTGGCTGTGGCTAATACGCTTTCGGAGATTTCAATGCCGTTCGCATCTTTTTGGACGGATGGCAGTTCGGCAGGTTTATTATTTTGACAACCCGCATTTACCAAAGGCAGGGCAAGGAGGGCAAATACCCCACAAATCAGACTTTTGTTCATGAAAATTACTATTTGATGAAAAAAATGGCCGCAAAGATGGGCATTTACCCACAGTTTTTTAGCACTTTCCCCCAAGAGAACGTTATTTTTTTGCAAATGAAATGCCTACTTTTGCGCCGATTTAAACCAACGCAATGTCTTGGATAATCCGACTGTCGGGCTTTCACGGGCATTATCTACCAAATTTCAATTTCATAAATACTTCAATTTCAATCCAAAAATATGGGACGCGCGTTTGAATTTCGCAAAGAAAGAAAAATGAAACGGTGGGCCGGTATGGCCAAAACCTTCACCCGGATCGGCCGCGAGATCGCACTGGCCGTAAAATCGGGTGGTCCGCATCCGGAATACAATTCCCGCCTGCGCCTGGCGATCCAGAACGCCAAATCGGCCAATATGCCGAAGTCCAATGTGGACAGCGCGATTAAAAAAGCATCGGGCAAGGAAGCGGAAAACTTTCAGGAGGTCCTGTATGAAGGTAAAGGAGCGCATGGTATCGCCATGCTGGTCGAGACTGCTACCGATAACCCGACCCGGACGGTCGCTAATGTGCGGATGTATTTCGACCGCTGCGGCGGTGCGCTGGGCACCTCCGGCAGCGTCGCCTTCTTATTCGACCGCAAAGGTATCTTTAAAGCCAAAGCCGAAGGCCATGACTGGGAATCGCTGGAACTGGAACTAATCGACGCCGGACTGGAAGAAATCAAATTTGAGGAAGACGAAGCCGTGTTGTACACTGATTTTACCGATTTCGGCACGATGCAAAAAGCGCTCGAAGACCGCAACATCGAAACGACCAGCGCCGGCCTGGAATATACTCCCAACAACACCAAAAAACTAGGCGACGCCGAAGTAGAACAAGTGGTAAAACTGATCGACCGGCTGGAAGAAGACGACGACGTCCTCAACGTCTTCCACTCGATGGATATGACCGACTAATGCCTCGCCTTTCTCAAAATTTTCTCACGATCATGACAACAGACACCTTTTATTTTTCCACGCAACACCCGGTTAATGAGCCGGGTAGCCCAAATAATGACATACCAGACAAACCGGCGATTTCGGTGCTCGAACTATCTTTTGAACCGGATGCGCTGACCAGCCACTCCGTCGACCATGTAGACGGTGCCCAGAAAGTCAGCGTGGATGTTGTTTTGGAAACAGGCTCGGAGCCCCAGATACTGGAGGATATAAAAACAACCCACGAAGTGATTTGATTGTGAATTGCGACCGTAATTCGTAATTCGTAATTTGTAATTGAATATTATGCGGTTAAAATCCCTTGAAATAAAAGGTTTTAAGTCTTTTGCCAACGAAACCCTCATTCATTTTAATGATGACGTCACCGGCATTGTCGGCCCCAACGGGTCGGGCAAAAGCAATGTCGTAGATGCGGTGCGCTGGGTACTGGGCGAACAAAAAACCGGCAGTTTGCGGCTCGACAAGATGACTTCGATCATTTTTAACGGCACCAAAAAACGGAAGGAAGGGCAGATGGCGCAGGTGTCGCTCACGTTTGACAATACCAAAAACGTGCTGCCGACCGAATATGGCACGGTCACAATTTCCCGGATTCTGTACCGCAGCGGTGAAAGTGAATATCGCCTGAACGGCGTCACCTGCCGCTTGAAAGATATTACCTCGCTCTTCCTGGATACCGGCATCGGCCCCGATTCGTACGCGATTATCGCGCTGGGCATGGTGGAAGATATGCTTAGCGACCGCGACCACGCCCGGCGGAAAATGTTCGAGCAAGCCGCCGGCGTCAGCAAATACAAGGCCCGTAAACACGAAACGCAGCAAAAACTGGAAGCCACTACCGCCGATCTCGACCGCGTGGACGACCTGCTTTTTGAAATCGAAGACCAACTTAAAAAACTCGAAAAACAGGCCGAACGCGCCCAAAAATACTACGGCCTCAAAGACGAGTACAAAACGCTAAGTATCGAACTGGCCGTGCACAATCTCGCCCGCCACAAGAAAGCCTATAAAGAACTCGAAGGCCAGATTACCCGGGAAGAAGATAATTACCGCACCACGGAGGCGATGGCACGCATGATCGACGCCGATATCGAAGCCAAACGTAAAAGCCACACCGATAAAGAGACCTCGCTCAGCGAACAGCAACAGGAAGTGAACCGCCTGACCGGCCGCATCCGCGGCAAGGAAAATGAAAAAGGTATGCTGGCGCAAAAACAGTCGTTCGTCCAAAACGATATCCGCCGGCTCGAAGATCAGATCAATACCGGCAATCAACAATTCAGTACGCTTGAAAGTGAGATCGAGGGTTATCAGACGGATGTAAACTACGAGCGCAACCTGGAAGCGGAACTGGAAGACGCCCTGGTCAAAGCCCAGCAATTGCTCGAGAAGGTCCGCGGCGACCACAATCTGCTGAAAGGCAATCTCGACGAATTCGTCAAGGAGCAACAGTCCGTCGAACGCGACATCGTGGAACTGGAAAAGCAAAAAGCCATCCAGACCAATCAGGTCGAAAACCTGCGCCGCGATGTGGAACGCACCCTGGCCGACATCGCCACCCGGCGCAGCGAGATGCAGACCATCGAAACCAACCTCGCCGCCCGCCACACTACGGAAGAACAACAAGCCGGCAAAATCGCCGATCTGGATGCCAGCGAAACCAAACGCAAAGCCGATATTGCCAAAGCCGAAACTGAGCAGGACGCGCTCACCAAAAAAGTAGCCGACCATAACCGCCTGCTCGATGCGCGCCGCAACGAATACAAACTCACCAAAAGCATGGTGGAGTCGCTCGAAGGGTTTCCGGAAAGCATCAAATTTCTAAGCGCGCAGAAAGACTGGGCCAAAAACTGCCCACTGCTCTCCGATCTGCTTTACGTGCGCGAAGAATACCGCGTGGTGATCGAGAATTACCTGGAATCGTATCTCAACTATTACGTTGTACCCAATGCCGACGAGGCCGCCAAGGCCATTGCGCTGCTGGGACAAAGTCAGAAAGGGCGGGCCAATTTCTTTTTGCTCGATGCGTTCGCGGCCTATCAACCGCCGCTGATGTTGATGGCCGGCGGACTGAGCGCAGTCGAACTGGTGGAAGTAGAGGCCCAGTACCGTCCTCTGGTGGAGTACCTGCTGGAAAATGTCGTCATCACCGACGATCTGACGCCGCAAAAGCAGGCGCTGAATTCTGACCTTACCATTTTATCCAGATCGGGCACCTTTATTCGGCGTAAATTCTCACTCTCCGGCGGTTCAGTTGGGCTGTTTGAGGGTAAAAAAATTGGCCGGAAAAAAAACCTGGAAATCCTGGAAACGGATATTAAAAAATCCGAAACCACCGAGAATCAACTCAATACGCAACTCGCTACCCTGCGTACCCATATCCAGAGCCTGAAAAATGCCGACCAGGGTTCGTTTTTACAACGCGAGCGGGAGGTGCTCAACCGGCAGCGCCAGGAGACGGCCGGTTTGCAGGCGCGGCTGGAAAACATCGCCGCTTTTGTAGCCAATTTCGACGCGCAGGCCGGCGACGCCAACCAGCGTATTGACACCCTGACCGCCAGTAATGGTGCCATCGAATTCCAATTGCAGGCCAAACAGGCCGCCGCTGCCGCCGCCCGCGATCGCCTGAAAAATGCCGACGGCTCTTTCCGCGATGTGGCCGAACACCTCAGCCAGGCCAGCGCCGACTACAACCAGCGCAACATCGAATTTATCCGCCAGCAGAATAAGGTCAACGCATTCCGGCAGGAACTCGCTTTCCGCGAAAAGCGCCGCGAAGAACTGCGCCAGACACTCGCCAATGCAAAATCCACGCTGGCACGCCACGCTGACGAAATCGGGTTGGTGCAAACTGACCTCAGCCGCCTGGAAGCGGAACTCTCCGCCGCTTATGCTGAGAAAAAAGCCAAAGAAGCCAGCCTGAGCGCCGTCGAACAAACCTATTTCAAAGCCCGCAATGAAATTCAGGAACTGGAAAACAAACAGCGCGATAATTTCCGCAAACAACAGGAAGTACAAGGTCTGGTGAATCGGCTGAAAGAGAAGTTTTCCGATGTGAAGTTCGAGATCACCGCCATCGGCGAGCGCCTGCGCGTCGAATTTGGCATGGGCGTCAACGACATCATCAACAACGAACCCAATCCGCAGTACCAGCGCGAAACCCTGGAAAAGGAGGTCGGCAACCTCAAACGCCGGCTCGATACATACGGCGAGATCAACCCCATGGCCATCGAAGCCTACAACGAGATCAAGGAACGCTACGATACCATCGCCGGACAACGCAACGATATTCTGGGCGCCAAGGAAAATCTGATCCAGACGATGAAGGAAATTGAGGAGACGGCCACGGCGCGTTTTCTCGAATCGTTCCAGCAGGTCCGCGAGAATTTTATCAAAGTGTTCCGCACGCTGTTCACCGAAGATGACTCGGCCGATTTGTTGCTCTCCAATCCAGAGAATCCACTCGAATCGGACGTGAATATTATCGCCAAACCCAAAGGCAAACGTCCGCAGACCATCGCGCAATTATCCGGCGGTGAAAAAACCCTGACCGCCACTGCCCTGCTTTTTGCGTTATACCTGCTCAAGCCAGCGCCGTTCTGTATCTTTGACGAAGTCGACGCCCCACTGGACGATGCGAATATTGAGAAATTCAACCGCATCATCCGCCAGTTTTCCAAAGAATCTCAGTTCATTGTCGTTACCCACAACAAAGCAACGATGGCGGCTGTAGATACCATCTATGGCGTTTATATGCCCGAACAAGGCGTTTCAGCCGTCACGCCGGTCGATTTCCGTTCGCTGGGCCACGAAGCGATGGTGTTTGAGGCAGGATAGCGTTCGGTTATTAGGTACTGAGTTTTGAGTTGCTTCATCGGTTCACAATTACCTGAATACGCCATAAACAATCAAAATAAAAACAAGAAATCTATTACATCACAAACGAGTATTTTGGACAAGGTGAGCCGATGAAGCAACTCAAAACCTAAAACTCAAAACTCAAAACTTACCATGCGTATCATAGGAGGAATTTATAAAGGTCGCCGGTTCAATCCGCCTGCCGACAACTGGCCGACCCGTCCGACCATGGATCACGCCAAAGAAGCGCTGTTCAATATCCTGAACAACCAGATCGATTTTGAAGACGTGAAAATGCTGGATTTATTTGGCGGCACGGGTAGCCACAGTTATGAGTTCATTTCGCGGGGCTGCGAGGATGTTACCTATGTCGACAAATTCGCCCCGGCCATTCAGTTTGTGCGTAAAACGGCGCAAACGCTGGGCATCGACAAGGAGATAAAAATCATGCAAATGGACGTGTTTCGTTTCATCGATCACGCCACGACGCAATACAACTATATTTTTGCCGGTCCGCCCTACGACTTACCGACCCTCGATACCATTCCAGACTTGATTTTTGAGAAAAACCTGCTTCTACCCGACGGCTTATTGGTCGTAGAACACAACCCCCACCAGGATTTTATCAACCACCCGCATCTAGTCGATGTACGCAATTACGGAAAGTCGATCTTTAGTTTCTTTAAATAGGCTTTTTTTAATGATTAACGGTTAATGATTAATGGTTAATGGTTAATGCGCAACATTATCCATTAGGTGCACTTCCTCATTAACTGTTATACATTAATCGTTAACCATTAACCGCTAACCATTAAATCCAGCCAGTTATGCGCCGGCAGACTCCGCGCGTTGTCGGGCAGTCGCAGGGTGGCGGGCAGACTGGCAAACCGCAGGGGCCGGATATAGCGGTACAAAAGACGGTAAATGGCCGAATCTTCGACCAGGCTCCCGGAAATGGTCAACGGAATTTCCAATACATCCAGCCGGAACTGATCGTACGCCAGCAAGGCGAAATAGAGCAAATCATTGGCATGCTCGAAGGTAAATGTATTGTAAAACAGCAAGTTATGCCGCTCAAAAACAGCGATCTGCGCGGTTTGGTTGCGCACATTCAGGAAGACTTCGTGGTCGTTGCGGGAGACCATACTGCGCCAGGTTTTGAGCAGGGCAGTAGCCAGGTGCGAAACGCGGGCATGCGGAAAATAACCGCTGCACAACTGCAACATTTCCGGCTCTACCGCATAGACCAACTGGCAATCGAATTCTGCCAGTTCATCGTAGTCGTACACAAATTCACGTTCGGGCAGCAGCAAACGAAAGTAATCCGACAACTGGTTGGCATTGAATAAACGCCGCGGCACCAGCGTGGCATACGAATTGGAAACGATGCAGCGGGAGCGGGCATACGACCAGGAAATTGCTTCTTCGCGGCCCAAGGCCAGCCGCAGGGCCGATTCAACACTGCCAAAATCGACGTTATTGCCAGCGAGATGCGTGGCCTGCAACTGCCAGACCTGTGCCGGTGAGTGGGTTACCAGGAGTGACAAACCCTCGGTCCCGATAACAGCCGTCAGTTCACACTGCGGCGCGGTCACGACGGATAGCCGTTCGTCTTTGAAATTAAAAATGCGGTTGTCCATGCTGTTATGCCGCAAAAGTGCGAATTAAACGGCAAACGGCTCGCTAAAAAGCGGGCCGTTTGCAGATTTTTCCAGAAAACAGCCCTTTTTACGCTTTCGCGGCCACAGCGGCTTCGCCGATCCGGCACGAACCGTTGTAGCGGGCACCTTCTTCCACGATCATCGTGCGGGCGGTAATATTGCCCTCGATCACGGCCGTATCCATCAAATGCAACGCTTCTTTTACATGCACGTCGCCCTTGATCTTGCCTTTAATCGCCGCGTCGCGGGCATTGATGTTGCCCTGCACATAACTGTTATCGCCCATGACGAACCGCTTGTCCACTTTTACCTCGCCATGAATAGCACCATCGAGGCGCACGTTCTCACTACAGGCAAATTTGCCCTCGATCACGGTGCCTTTGGCGATGACTGTAGTGCCTTCTTTGTCATTTCCGGTCGGCAACGTCATGGCTGAAACGGTGGCCGGTTTTTTGTCTTTTGTATTACTTGAAAACATGCTCATAGGAGGTTGGAACGAAAGAATTGGGTTTTCTCATTATATGGCCCGGCACGCGCCGTGCGTTTGCTGTTGGGTCAATACGAAGAATCGTGCCAAATTATGAGAAAACGGTATGTTAAGGTGGAAAATATCAATTTCCGGTACTATGGGAACCGCCCGGTAAAAGTCGTATTTTTGCGCCAATAAAAAAGGAGTATTTTCTTCCTAAAAACTGATTTTCAGGCGTCTATGAATGTTACAATTTTAGCCATTGAATCTTCCTGCGACGATACTTCGGCCGCTGTCGTCCGCGACGGGGTCGTTTTATCCAATTGTGTGGCCGGACAGGAGGCGCACCGGCTGTACGGCGGTGTGGTACCGGAAGTAGCATCGCGGGCGCACCAGGCGAATATTATCCCGGTAGTAGCACAGGCGCTGCAACGGGCGAACGTGGCTAAAAATGAAATTACAGCTGTGGCTTTTACGCGCGGACCGGGCCTGATGGGTTCGCTGCTGGTCGGCACGTCATTTGCCAAGGCATTTGCGTTGAGTTACGATTTGCCATTGATCGAAGTGAACCACATGACGGCGCACGTACTCGCGCATTTTGCCGAAGATCCCAAGCCTGATTTTCCGTTTTTATGTCTTACGGTGAGTGGCGGTCATACCCAGATTGTGCAGGTGAATGATTTCCTGGATATGGAAATACTCGGCCAAACGCTGGACGATGCGGCCGGAGAAGCCTTCGACAAATCCGGCAAACTGCTTGGCCTGGGCTACCCCGCCGGGCCGCTGATCGACAAACACGCCCGTACCGGTATGCCGCGTTTCCCGTTCGCCGAGCCTTCGATCCAGGCGCTGGATTTTAGTTTTTCGGGTTTAAAAACCTCGATCCTGTATTTTTTGCAAAAGCAGGTCGCCGCGAATCCGGATTTCATCGCTGAAAACCTCGACGATCTATGCGCTTCCATTCAGGACAGTATTGTTACCATTCTATTGAAAAAACTGCGCAAAGCCGCCCGACAGACCGGCATTCGCACTATTGCCATCGCTGGCGGCGTGAGCGCTAACAGCGGACTGCGGGCCGCCCTCGAAGCCATGGGCCAACAGGAAGGTTGGACGACGTATATCCCCGCCTTCCAGTTTTGTACCGATAACGCCGGGATGATCGGGGTAACGGGCTATTATAAATACCTGCGTGGGGAGTTTTGCGGGCAGGATGCTGCGCCGTTTCCGCGGTATGGGGGCGGGTAGGTGTCTCTACAAAGCCAGTTTGGCTTCAAAAGTGCCGCCTTCAAAACTTAAATTGTCGGTATAGTTTATTACACCCTGGTCTTTGACGAGATATACATCGAATCTGCCCTTTATTATTTTACTGACGGTGTCATAACTTTCCACGGTAATCGAAGATTCCTTATTGATTGCAACGTCCCAACTGGCATCGTATTCATCATAATATCCAATCCAGAATCTACACCCGGGGCCGGGATTATCGCTGTTGGCATTTACATTATTTCTAAAAAACTTATACGTGCCAAGTTTTAGCGGTATTCGAACCATACCTAAAGACTCTAATGTTACAGTGTCAGCATCAGCCGTTCCGGCAAGCAAAGCAAAATGTGTTGAATCCTCGAAATTATTGTAGGCACATAAAGCACTCCCTTCCCACATTGTACTATTGCGCATACATTTGGCAGACCCGTATGTTTGAGGCCCCTTCCAATAATCGGGTAAGGGCAACGAATCTTTTTTGCACGCATTTAAAAAGAGGATAAGCGCTGCGCTCAAAATAATAAATTGTTTCATGGTATCAATTTTTTAAAATAGTGAATAGTTTGGTCTGGCATTTTAAACTATCGCATTTTTATTTTCTTAATATTTCTTTACCCTACCTTTCCCCGAATAATATTTGTCGGAACACGGCAAAAAACGGACAAGGCAAATTATAGTCGGAAATTTCTAACAAAAAATAATATTATTAAAAATTATATGCGAATATTTGAAAGATACCGGTTGATAGGGTACTTTACTTATTCGATTGATCCTTAATGATTTGGGTGACTTGCTCAACCTCAATATCCAACAGATCGGCTATTTCTGCAATCTGTTTCCCTTTACTGTAAAGTTTCAGAATGGTATCTATTTCCTTTTTTGCCTCGCCTCTTGCCTCG
>JBBRDQ010000079.1:0-20393 GCA_038203695.1 Chitinophagales bacterium | reverse complement strand
AAATTTCATTTGACACTTGCCTATGTTAGACATCTTTCGTAATATTGCACCTGTGATTGTTTCGACTTTCATAATAGGTAAAACTGTAGTTTGTTGATTTGGAAAATCAAAATTACATGTTTTGCCTTTTTCTAAACCTTTATTTTTTTAACGAACCATTGTTTTACACCATGCAAAAACTTTATCTTGGAGATCAGCAAAACTTATGGGATCGATTGCGGGTACCACTCGCATTTCTGCTCCTGTTGCTGGGTATGTCAGTTTTTTCATCCTGCCATGCCGATGACAAACTCGACGCGGCTGCTTTTGAACGTCTTTCGACGGACTCCGACTTTTTGCGATATATGGAATCATCGCAGCAATTGGTCACTTTTATCGCAGCCGACTCCATTAATTTCGCCAAAGGAGCCGGAGCAGTACCGTTTGAGGCGTTGCAAAATGCATCTGGTGATGCGGAGCGCGTCGAAATCCTACAGGCAGCCGGTTGTTCGGGACATCTAGCGCGTTATATCCAATTAAAAGCGCTCAATATCGATTGCAAACAACGCCTGCGCAATACATATTCGGGCATGAGTACCGATGAGTTTAGAAAAGCAACCCGCGATTTCAGAACGCAACACGGTATAAACCCTGATTTTGAAAAACTTTTAAAACAAAAATACGATGCAGAACGTACGAACCAAAAGTAAATATTGGCTGCTATCAGTCGTATTCAGCGTGGCATTTTTGGCCCGTATACAAGCAGGAATGCCGTGCTACGACGCATATAATAACTGTGCAAATGCTACTGTAGCGAATTATGAGAATTGTATGGATGGCTTTTGGAACGATTTTATTCCTTGGCTGGATGTAGAATGTGAAGTGTCGTTAGATAACGACTTCGATGGTTGTGATAAAGACTGGGAAGGATGCATGGGTTGATAAAGACCTGGTAGAAAATAGTATCCGTATTGACAACGCCGGAGCGACGCTGAATCGTTTCGGCGTTGTCATTACATCTATCGTACTAGCGTACGGACATCTTTGAAAGGAAATAAGGAGCGTAGTGGGTTGGAGCACGAAAATAATCCAAAAAATCCACTCCTGGCTGCAACCTCCGGATTAGACGAATGTCTATTTACCAATTCTCCATATTCCATTGTTCCCTTATCGTACCTTGCTTTATCTTTCACGAAAAAAAAGCCGTTTTCACTATGAAAACAATTCTTCCACGCATTGCGACCCTCCTACTGCTGACGTTTTGCAGCGCCACGTTTATCCTGGCACAACAAAACACGACTACTTCCGGCGGCAAAAAAATCACCATTACCAAACACCGGACCGATGCAGACGGCACGGAAGTGACGGAAACCATCATTAAGACCGGTGCCGCAGCCGAAAATTTTGACGCGGAAAAATACATCCTCGAAAACCGCACCGATAAAGTCCTGGTGGATGTACGGGTGGAGGAAGCCGACGCCCGCTACCAGCATAACGGCAACACCAAGGGCAATAACAACTGGGACGATATGGAGTGGGATAAAACCTGGAACAAAGCCTGGTCGGCCTGCAACGAAACGATCAACGGCGCTTTCCTGGGCGTGGAAGCTGATTCGGATGAAGACAGCGACGAACCCGGTCTGGTGATCCAAACGACCAAAGGCTCCGCCGCCGTGGCCGCCGGTCTGCGCTCCAACGATAAAATCATGCAGATCAACGGGACGCCGATCAACGAATGGGACGACCTCACGGAATTTATGCAAACCGCCAAACCCGGCGACAAAGTAACGATCGACTATGAGCGCAATGGCAAGGCAGCGGTGACGGAAGCGACACTAATCAAACGTTTTGACCTAAAATGTGGCAGTTTTGCACAGGAAAAACAAGGTTTTATGGGTGTTTCACCCGATGGCGATGATAGTGACGAGCCAGGTGTAACTGTCTCCATTATCAAAAACTCCGGCGCTGAGAAAGCGGGTCTGCGCACGGGCGACGTTATTTTTGCGATTAATGAGACCGACCTGGAAGATTTTGAAGATATCAGCGACGTGGTGGACGCCACCAAACCGGGCGATCAAGTCAAGGTTACCTACGAACGCGAGGGCGTCCGTAAAACAGTAGATGTAATACTGGGCGAACAAAAAACCTGGAACTGGAATACCGAGACCAACCTCAACTGGAACGACCTGCGCTTTACCTCCACCGATAAAGAAGCCTGCCTGGGTGTTTATACCGAAGCCGCTAATTTTAATGACAATAGCCTGCAAGGCGCACGTATTACCGGTTTTACCGACGAATCGCCAGCGGAGGATGTAAAAATGGTCAATGGCGATATTATTACCGCCGTAAATGGCATCACGGTAAAAGGCCACAGCGATCTTTGGAACGAGATCGCCAAGTACAAACCCAATGAAAAAGTAACAGTAGACTATCGCCGCGGCGGCGATGTTCTCACGGTAAAGGCTACCCTGAAAGCCTGCAAAGACAACAGCAGCCGCGTGGAAATCAGTGAAACTACCCAGGAAGGCGACAATAACAGCCGCGAATTCACGACCTGGAACTGGGACAATAACGACCGGAAAACGATGCAGGAGCGCCGTATGATCACCATCCACCGCGGTGAGGGCGATACGCAACAGCCTTCTACCATCCCGGCGCAACCGGCTACGGATCGCAGTCTGCCATTGCAGGCATTCCGCGCATTTCCGAACCCGACCCAGGGTCAGGTGACGATCGAGTTCCGCGGCGAAGCAGTGCCGACCGTGTTATCGCTCTTCGATCTGGGCGGCCGTCAACTGTTCCGCGAAGAAATGAACGCCTTTAGCGGCGACTACGCGCAGCAATTCGATCTGACTGAATACGCTAAGGGAACGATCCTGATTCAGGTAGTGCAGGGAGAGAAGGTATTTGTGGAGCGGATTGTCGTGAATTAGGCCTGCGAATATTGGGCTTAGATCAGGAAAAAATTGATAATCAATTGCTTATTGGTCCGGTGATTTAAGTTCACCCGGTCACTAACCTTGGCAATAAAGCATTTCGATTAACCCAATATTCATCTTAGACGTAGACTGGTACGCCGAAATGTATAAAATCGAGCGCCGGGCAAATCTGCCGGGCACTCGATTTTTTATTTGAGCAATCGCAAGAATGCCTACCTTCGACACCTGAATATATCAATTTTGCCAAATCTTACATTGCCCTTTCATTATGTCGCTTTCTCGTCGCAAATTATTAAAAACACTCGGCGCCGCTTCCGGGGCTGTCCTGTTTGGGGATTTTCCGCAAGGCATGGATGCCCGCACGCCCCTTTCTTTTGAAGATACGCAACTGCTATATCCGCCGCCCGCCCGGGCCGTCACGGCAATCACGCTGGGGGCTGGTTCGCGTGGCAATACGTACGGTGGTTTTGCGGTGGAATATCCCGGCGAACTGGACATTATCGGCGTAGCCGAACCCATCGCCCTGCGCAATGAACGCTACGCCCAAAAACACAACATCACGGCGGAAAATCGTTTCAATACCTGGGAAGATGTGTTTAAACGGCCCAAATTTGCCGACGCAGTGATTATCACCACGCCCGACAACCTGCACTACGGCCCCTGCATCGCCGCGCTCAAAGCCGGGTACGATGTCCTGCTCGAAAAACCCATCGCACCCACTGAGCAAGAATGTCGGGACATTCTGGCGCTGGCCAAGAAAACGGGCCGCATCGTCGGGGTTTGCCATGTGTTGCGTTATGCGCCTTATTTCATCAAACTCCGCGAACTGATCCACAGTGGCGCAATCGGCGAATTAATCAGTATTCAGCACCTGGAACCGATCGAGCATATTCACATGTCGCACTCGTATGTGCGCGGCAACTGGCACGACCGCAACGCCACTACGCCGATCATCCTGGCTAAAAGTTGCCACGACCTCGATATTTTGCGCTGGCTGGTCGGCAAACCCTGTCAGGAAATCGTCGCTATGGGCAATCTGAAATGGTTCAAAGCCGAAAATGCACCCGCCGGCAGTACGGCTCGTTGCATGGATGGCTGCAAGGTAGAATCCACGTGTCCATATTCCGCGATGAAAATCTACTACCGCGAACGCGGCTGGACCTACGTGTTTGATCTGCCGGAAGAGCAAGAAAAACAGGGCGAAGCCATCCTGGAATCCCTGCGCACGACCAATTACGGGCGTTGTGTCTATAAAATGGACAACAACCAGGAAGACCACTACATCACTTCCATGCAATTCGAAGGTGGCGTTACCGCTAATTTCTCGATGGAAGCCTTCACGTCGTATGCCGGACGCCGCACCCGCGTCATGGGCAGTATGGGCGATATCGTGGGCGATATGGATTCATTTACACTAACTGATTTCCATACCAACGTAAAAAAAGAATTCAGCAGTCAGGAGATCAACGACGTGGAACACTACAAAAATGCCGGTCACGGCGGCGGCGACTGGCGTTTGGCCCGCGACTGGGTCCAAGCCGTCAGCCAGCAAAATCCGAACTTACTCACTTCCACTATCGATGCCTCGATTGAAAGTCATCTGATGGGTTTTATGGCAGAGAAAAGCCGAAAAAGCAAACGAGTGGAGAAAGTGAAAAGTTAAAACAATAACTATTTGATATTCAAATAGTTATTGTTTCTTGTCTTTCATTATTCATTATTCACTCCCTAAAAAAGGTATCCCCACAATTTCTTCTTCCGCTTGGCGGTTGTCTGCGTTTTTTTCACAAATACGGGCGCGCTGCTGTAGCTCTCTACGTTTGCGCGGTTGTAGGCGACGATGACGTAGGTATAATATTGGCCGGGGGAAGTGGTTTTGTCTTCATAAATCCACTTTTCGGAATAGAAGGGTGTCTTGATAAGCAGGTTGCGCGGATCGCGGAAGTCGCCGACCCCTTCACCATTGAAACGGTAGATGGCGAAATAGTAGGGCATTTCCTCACCGGAAAGCAGATCACAAGTATTCCAGGCCAGTTTTACGGTGGTTGGAGAACCCGCGACGTTACAAATTTGCGGCGTGGCGGGCGGGATTTTCGACAAGGTCGGCATGCCTGGAACGAGCGCCACCGTATTATACAGGGTGGAAATAAGGGTATCGCGGATTCCGAGCGGATTCTGCATGAGTTTGCGCGCAGAATAGTAGATGCTGCCCTGCACATTCGGATAACCGCGATTGAACCGGATTTGCTGGGCGAGTTGTCCCGGCTGCATCCAGTTTGGGTCATTATTGGCATTGGTGCCTACTTTATAGGCAGCCTGGCCGATGTACAATTGTTTGCCATAGGTATGTTTGCTCCACCAGTCGACCAGTTTGGTATACTCAGCCGGACTAAAGCCCGTGCTCCAGTACAATTGCGGCGCGACATAATCGATCCAACCGCTTTTCATCCACAACAATACGTCGGCGTAGAGGTCGTCGTAACAAGTAATGCCGGCGCGGGTTTCGGAACCATTGATCGGGTCGCGATCTGAATTGCGCCACACGCCGAATGGTCCGATGCCGAATCTTACATAGGGTTTTACCCCTTTGATGCTCTTGGAAACCTGCTCGATCAACTGGCTCACATTATTGCGGCGCCAGTCTTCGATATTATCAAAACCGCGCGGCTCGGCGGCAAACTGGTCATAGTCATTCAGTTTCTCGCCTTTCTCTGTGTACGGGTAAAAATAGTCGTCAAAATGGATACCGTCCACATCATATCGCAGCACAATATCGTACACCACATTGGTTAAGTAACGCATTACCAACGGGTTAGCAGGATTGAAGTAATACCGTTTGCCATAGCGAAAAAACCATTGCGCCTTGCGATCTTCGGGCAGTGCGCGCAACGGATGCAGCGGTGAAAGGCTGGCCGTATCCAAATCAAAGGTGGCGCGATAGGGATTGAGCCAGGCGTGAAACTCCAGGTTGCGGGCGTGTGCAGCCTGGATCATGTACTCCATCGGATCATAATACGGCTCCGGGGCCACGCCCTGCTGACCACTCAGGTAGCGACTCCAAGGAATGGTCGGCGAAGTATACATGGCATCGCCGGCCGGGCGCACTTGCACGAACACGGCGTTCATACCCATGGCTTTCAGTACATCGAGGATACTGTCGAATTCCATGCGCTGGCTTTCTGGGGGCAGGCCGGGCCGCGAAGGCCAGTCGATGTTGCCAACCGTAGCAATCCAGGTGCCGCGCATTTCACTGACTGGATTCTGAGCAAAAGCAACGGTGGAAAAAAGGCCACAAATGGCCACAAGTAAAATGAGCAGACGGAAACAAGAAGGCATATTGCGTTGGTTTTGGGGTAAAAGTAGGAAATACCGGTAAGTTGAACTATTGAAAGTTATTTTGGTTGAAAATTCTTGAAAATTAGCGCGCATTCCCAACAAATTCCGTATTTAACGATCGCTCTCCCGTTAATTTTCGGACTTTTGCAGCCTACTTACGAATCAGTTGTGATCCAGTACACATAACTGATAACTCATAACTGCCTCGCCGGCTTCCACCACAAAAATTATGAAATTTCCACAGCCCATTCCAGTCCGCGAACTCGCTCGCCGTTTTGATGCACAACTTATTGGAGATGAAACCCTTATTGCTACCGGCATCAATGAAATTCACAAAGTACAGGACGGCGACATCGCATTTTCTGATGTAAAAAAATATTTTGAAAAGACGCTCAAAAGCGCTGCTACGGTGCTGCTGCTCAATGAACCCGTGGAATGCCCGCCCGGTAAAGTCATCCTGGTGGTGGCAGATCCTTTCGCGGTGTACGACACGGTGGTGCGCGAATACCGGCCCTTTGCACCACTCACCACACCGGTGCATCATCGCGCCAGGATCCATCCAACTGCCCTGATCGAACCGGGCGTGGTGATTGCCGATAATGTACAGATCGGCGCCCATTGCTATATCCAGGCCAATACGTATATCGGTGAATACACGATCATCGGCGACCATGTGGTTATCGGTCCCAATGCGATTATCGGATCAGATGCTTTTTATTTCAAAAAACAGGCGGACGGGTCCTTCGAGCCCTGGCGTTCCGGCGGGCGGGTGTTGATCCACGACCGCGTGCATATTGGCGCGGGTTGTACCATCAATAAAGGGGTAAGCGGCGATACCATTATCGGCGAAGGCAGCAAACTGGATTGCCAGATCCACATCGGGCACGGCGTAGTAGTGGGTAAAAACTGCCTGTTCGCGGCACAGGTCGGCATTGGTGGCAAAACCGTGATTGGCAACAACGTGGTACTGTACGGACAAGTCGGCATCGCGCAGGCAATATCCATCGGCGACAATACGACGATTTTAGCCATGTCGGGCGTATCGAAATCCTTGGAAGGCGGCAAAACCTATTTCGGCATCCCGGTCGAAGAAGTGCGGGAAAAATTCCGGGAACTGGCAGCGCTGCGGCAATTGCCAGATATTTTGAAAAAAATGTAGTTTTTTTAATGATTAATGGTTAATGATTAATCATTATACATTAACCATTAATCATTATTATTTACCTTTTCCGGGTCTGCTCCTCTTATATATAAGACACTGTTACACCAGTTCGCTGTTTGTGTAAAAAGCGTCGGTTTCAATGGTATTCAACACTCCTTGGGACGGCACACCCGATGATTTCTCATCACTAAAAACTAAATTTTTTACAATGAAAACCACCCGCTTTGCAGCCCGCGCTGCCTTGCTTGGCCTGACAGTTATATCCCTGCTGTCGGCCTGCAACCCTGGACCAAAGACGCTGGACACCGTCTTAAAAGATGTTCCGGCAGACGCTTATGCCCTGAATTTTGAAGAATTACAATCCAATCCGGTCCTGACCAAGAGTTCCTACGGGAGTGTCCCGGCCGGTTTCATGCTGGACATCGATGAAATCTGTCCGCCATTAAAGGATTTTGGCTACAAGAGAATTCCGCCAATTATTGTGTGGCCGACTTTGGTGCCGCCGAAAATGACCATGATCCCGCCCCGGACTTGCCCGCTCTACGTTCCATATAGTATCAAGGATGTGGTGTTGGAGCAGATCAATAAATCCAACTGGCAATATGCCAAGGATTTGACGACGGTCAAGGCAGGCGATAAAGCCGTATTTATTTCCAAACAAACGCTGGCAGGATACCGCGGCATTCAACCCGACTCGATGGATATGATGGGTATGAAAGGGGTAAACCTGGACGACGTATTCGTCATGATTCCTGACCTCGCGTCGGCTGGAATGGGCAGACCGGGAGACACCAGTGGACCATCGGGCGACGGCTCGGGTACTTTTTTCCGACGCTACTGGTATGGTCAGCGGATTAAAGACATCATTATTCCGCCAAAGTACATCGGGTGTTTTGACAAGATACAGCTAGGTCTCCTGCGCGAAAATTTAGTGCGTTACAACAAGTTTAAGTTTGACGGTTTGAAGGTGATTGACGCAACGAATGGTAACGCCGCTACACTGAGTTTCTAAGTTTGATTCATTTGTACTTCAATGCAGCGGGTTTGTGCCGGAAGTATAGGTTATACTTCGACCTGCTGTATTGAGGTACTTTTTTAAGTATCTCCAAATCAACTAATTATGTCGATCAAATTGAAAATATTCACTTTTGCGGCAGCCATCCACCTGTTACTATCGGTATTGTCTGCGGCACATTTCGGCGAATGGGGGGTAGATCGCCGCATAGTAGACCCGCTGTATTACTGCGGCGAATTTACCGGCAGCAGTAATATTTACAGTTTTTTTGCCCCATTTGTCGGGGAACAGGTTTCCGTACTCTATACGCTGGCGGATAGTTCGGGTAAACAGCAACCCTGGATGCTGGAGGGCCCTAACCGCGAAATCAACACGCGGATTACCACCATTTATAATTTTTTAAACTTACCCGAAGGCAAGGACCTTTTTTGCCGCAGTTTTGGCAACAACGCGTTGCGGCTCAACCCCAACGTCACGATTACCCGAGTTTGTGTCATTCAACAGCGTATGCCCTCGCTGGAGATGTTCCGCGATTCCATGCAAATACCGCGTTGGGAGCCGGTCAGTACCCACGATTATGCCCGGCTCAATCAATAAGTCCACTCCCATCAACCTTTTAACTAATTCCGCCATGCTCCAACCGTTTTTCTTCCAACCGCTTTCTCCGCGCACATTTGGGTATTATCGCATCGCGATCGGACTGGTTGCCTTGCTTTTATGCGTTTTGCTTTATCCGGGGCTATACTTAGTATTTGGGCAGAACGGGCTGGTTATCTGGGATGTAACGGATGCCCTGGCCAACCCGCTACAACCTACGCTGGGTCGGCTGCATCATCTGATCGGCACTGAAACGATCCATGCCGATCACTTGCTATACGGGTTTTTCTGGTTATATGTATTGGTATTGACGCTGTTTACGCTGGGTTGGAAAACGCCTTGGTTGGCCGGACTGGCCTGGTTAATGCACCTTACCGTGATGAATACGTGCCGCTTTGGTTCGTATGGCGTGGAGTCGATGCTCAATATCGCTTTGTTTTACAGTATATTTTTTCCTTGCGGGGAAGCACTTTCCCTCGACAGCAAGGGGAAGACAGGCATTCCTTCGGCGCACAGCCGTGTATCGCTCCGGGTCCTGCAAATACAGCTGTGTATTATCTACGCTGCGTCCGGCATTGAAAAATCACTGGGTGCAGAATGGTGGAACGGCAATGCGATCTGGTATAGCCTGATGGAAGAACAATTTCGACAGTTCAATTTTTCCTGGATAGCACGGTATCCGTTGCTCCCTAAAATAATGGGTTGGTGGACGCTGCTGATCGAATGCGGGTACATTGTTTTTATCTGGTGGCGCCCCACTGCCCGGTTCTGGCTTATAAACGTGCTGCTGATGCACCTCGGCATTTTTGTATTCATGGGTCTGCACACGTTTGCCATCATTATGATGGCGCTGAACCTAACTGCATTCGGCTATTTGCTGCGCAGGCCGGTTAACACCCAAACCGACATCCTTGCAAAAACAAGTCTATCGCCCCAACTTACCGGCTGATGCAGTAATTATATACTTTGTGCATAAAGAATTGTCTGACAGCATCTTACGGGCTATTTTTTTCAGGAATTAGTTTTTTTGATTATTTTTTGAAAAAAATCGTTGTACATATTTACCTTTTTGTCACCCGTTCCTCTTCTATTCTCGAAAGACATTAGCACAGTAACGCCAAAAAATGCACTCCACTAAACCAAATGAAAACGCATTTCTGCTATTGTCAGACCGCTGGCTAACCAGCCCAAAACCCGATTACTAATGCCCTGATTACCAAAGCCTCAATCTACCAAAACCAAACCCTGATTACCAAAACCTCAGTCTACCAAAACCAAACCCTGATTACCAAAACCCAATCTACCAAAACCAAACCCTGATTACCAAAGCCTCAGTCTACCAAAACCAAACCCTGATTACCAAAACCCCAGTCTACCAAAACCAAACCCTGATTACCAAAGCCTCAGTCTACCAAAACCAAACCCTGATTACCAAAACCCAATCTACCAAAACCAAACCCTGATTACCAAACCACCCAATCAACCAGTTTACCAAACACCATCCACATTGCCCCCCAGCCCCTTTTAATCTAATCCCATGCGACCACTCCCCCACCCCGCCTTCGGAAAATTTCTCTGTAGCCTGTTCAATAAGTGACGCCGACACACCAAATGAAAGCAAGGTCACCCAAATTTTAATCCCAGAACATTACCCTGATAACCAATAGCCCAACACAACCTTCCCCGGATGTGAAGGGCTGTTTTAATTGAATCTATGCTGGGAGGACCTCAAAATCCGGCTCCACAAACAACCACCGCACTTCCGGACATTGCTCCCGCAACTGGCGTTCAAAATCATTGATCACATCGCTGACTCCCACGGCGGTGAGGTTGGCCGTACACTGAATCTTGAAACAAGCCATTACTTCTCCGGGGCCTTGTTGTACCGTAATACACTCCATCATTTTTTCAATATGTGGGTGGTTGATGGCAACCCGGGCCGCAATATTCGAAATGTTCGGGTCTGCGCTCTCCCCGATCAGCAGCGATTTTACTTCTACAGCCAGGAAAACCGCCACTGCCAACAGTACCACACCGATGCACAGCGAACCAGCCGCGTCGTACCGCCCATCGCCGGTATACCAGGACGCGAGTAGCGCGATAATGGCAAAAAACAGACCGATCACAGCAGCCGAGTTCTCCCCGAAGATAACCACCAGGTCACTGTCTTTGGTAGCGCGCAGGTAGCGTAAAAAACCGGTCTTGCCACGTCTTTTATTCATTTCCAGGATATTGGAGATTGTGGCGTATCCTTCCAGCAGCAGCGAAAACACCAGAACACCCACGCCCCACATGAGGTTGTGTACCGGCTCCGGGTGTTTCAGTTTATGGACGCCTTCATAGATGGAAAACATGCCGCCGATGGAAAAAAGCAGCATCGCTACCATAAACGACCAAAAGTAAACGGCCCGGCCGTACCCCAGCGGGTGCTGTTCGTCGGGCGGACGCTGCGCCTGTTTGACGCCGAGATACAACAAACCCTGGTTGGAGCAGTCGGCAAACGAGTGAATGGTCTCGGCTAGCATGGCCCCTGACTGGGTCATCACTGCCGCTACGGCTTTACACGCTGTGATCAGCAAATTGACCAGTAGACTTTGGATGATATGGCTAGTATCGGGTTTGTGGCCGCTTTTGGGTTCGTTTTTGCTCATGCGTAGATGTCGTAATTTTTGTGGCGGCAAAGGTAGAAATTATAGGGATTGCTTACGACAGGATGGGAAAAATCCGTTTTAATCCGTAAAATCCGCTTGATCCGTTGTCTCATCCTGCCACTACGGGAAAAATCCGTCCTGCCATCGTACCGCTACCGGAAACCCCAGCCTTTTTTCTACATTTGCCATGCTGTGCAGCGATGACCAATCCAACCAGTCGCCCATTCATCTACCCATCCGCCAGTCGAACGATATGACTTTATTCATTATTCCTACTACCTTGCTCGAAGCCTACCGGCAACAGATCCCTGAAGGGTTGTCAGCGGCTTTCGACTTATTGCAGGATGCGGAATTATCGACAGATAATTTTAGTTTTTACACTTCGGTCGCGTCGGTTTTTTCTAGTAAAATAGAAGGGGAAGATATTGCTTTAGACAGTTATGTAAAACACAAGCGCTTCGGGATTGAATTTCTGCCCGATTATACCAAAAAGATCGATGACCTGTACGATGCCTACATATTTGCCAAAACCCACGTGCTGAACCCGGAAAACATCGCCACCGCTCATAAGATATTGAGTGTGCACTTAGTAAACACGCACCAGCAAGGTACACTTAGAACCCAGAACATGTATGTGACTACCCCCGATGGGCGCCTCGAATACATAGCTGCCTTGCCTTTTGAAGTGTCCGGAGAAATGAAAAAACTGTACGGCGATATAAAAATTTTACTGGAACAGGAGCTGGACATTATAGAAGCGTTCTTTTTTGCTGCCATGATCCACCTGGTTTTTGTAAAAATACATCCCTGGAACGATGGGAACGGACGCAGTGCAAGACTGCTAGAAAAATGGTTTTTAGCACAAAAACTGGGTGATAAAGCCTGGTTTTTGCCCAGCGAACGATTCTACTACGCGCAGCACCAAACATATTATCACAACATCCGGGCGCTGGGGCTGGAATATCCAGGTCTCGATTATACCAAAGCGTTGCCATTTCTGCTAATGCTTCCTACCGCAACCACCAATGTCTAAACGACCCAAGCGCATATACCATCAAAATAGCCGCCATGCCTTCAAGACCTTACTACCATAAACGTATGAAAAAAACCCTCTCAAATCTGTGCTGCCTGTTTATTGTTTTCCAGTTAACCGCCCAAACCGATTCGCTGCGACACACCATCACCCAAATACTGGCTTCCAAAGATGCCACCGTTGGGATCGCGATTGAAGGGCTGGAAAACCACGATACGCTCAGTGTACGCGGCACCGGACATTTCCCGATGCAGAGTGTATTTAAGTTTCACATTGCACTAGCGGTACTCGATGCGGTCGATAAAGGCACGCTGGCGTTGAAACAAAAAATACGCCTGACCAAAAGCGATTTGCTGCTCAATACCTGGAGCCCTTTACAGCGAAAATACCCGGAGGGCAACGTCAAAATCTCGCTGAAAACCATGCTGAGTTATACCGTTTCGCAAAGCGATAACAACGGCTGCGATATTTTACTGCGCTTGATCGGAGGCCCGGCAATCGTAGAAAAATACATCCGCAGTCTGGGCATCCAGGACTTTGCCATGCAAGTCAACGAGCAACAAATGCACCGGGCCTGGGACGTGCAGTTTTTAAACTGGACCACCCCGTTGGCGACCAATGCGCTGTTGCGGCAAGTGTATACCGGCAAAGTGCTCTCCCCTAAAAGCAATAAACTCCTGTGGCAACTCATGACCGCCACTTCTACGGGGCCAAACAGGATTAAAGGACTGTTGCCAGCCGGAACCACCGTCGCGCACAAAACCGGCTCGTCGGGTACGGACAATAAAGGCATTACAGCGGCGATCAATGATATGGGGATCGTGACGTTGCCCAATGGCCAACACGTTGTGATCACGGTTTTTGTGGGTAATTCCAAAGAGAATGAGGCGGTAAATGAGCGCATAATCGCGGAGATCGCGCAGGCTACCTGGAATTATTTTGTGCATAAACCATAGTCAGGAATAGTCTCAGATACATTCGCTCGTTTTTTGGGCAAGCATGCACGATCGCGAGACAGGTGCCGGCCTGTCGAAAATCCGTTTTTAATCCGCATTATCCGGGCAATCAGTTGTGGCATCCTGCCGTGGCGGGCATTAATAACTCAGTTTTGCAGTGCCTTTTTTCGGCGAACAGCCCACAACAACCAGCCCAGCAATAACCCGCCACCAAGCAACCAGCCGACGATCTTGAGCTGCCAAAAGCCGGCGTCTAAATGAATGGTCCGATCAGCGCCGACTGCCACAAATCCGGCCCAAAAGTAAGGTGTTTGTTGTTGCGCACCAATCGCCGGATCGTTCAGATAGGCCAATTTAGTATGTTGCAATGCCCCGTCGGTCGTCTCACCGTCCGCTAAAAACTGGTAAAATGCGGCGAATAGCCGGGCGGTGCTCTGGTCGTTCACCCGCCACAGGCTGGAAATAATACACGACGCACCGGACTGTCCGAACGCCCGGGCCAGGCTCATTACCCCTTCTCCTTTTTGCTCGGCGCCGAGGCCGGTTTCACAGGCGCTCAACACCACCAGATCAGCATCCAGCGGCATTGCGTAGAGGTCGGGCAGCAACAGCGCCTGGTCGTAGAGTTCGATGCGCGGCGGGTCATTGGCAAAAGCATGGGTAGAAAAATGTAATACGCGGTATTGCGCCACTTCGCTTAGTAACTGCTGGTGCGTAGCCTGATCGCCCAGCAGTTGACGGGTAGAAAAACCAGCCCATTCGCGCGCGCCGGCATCCAGTGTAGTCAGACCGCGCTCCCCATTGGCAAACAATGGCGCTATGCCCAGCAATGCGTTCGACGCCCGCGAATGCAGCGCATTTTGGGTTTGCAACGATGCTAACGACCATGCATACCGCACCTGTTGTCGGCGCACCAGATAGGCGGCATTGCGCAGCGAAGTGCCGGGCGTGGCGGTGACCAATGCCTCAAACGGAATAAAATTCAGAAAACCATCGGGTACAATCGTCAGACATTCAGCAGATTGTGCCGCCGCAGGCACGATGATTTGCCACAGCGCATACGCCGTGTGCAAATAACCGTCGGGGTCTTTTAATATGGCGGCGGCACTGGCAAAATAGGCGGTAAATTGCTGATGCAGTTGTTTTAACTGCGCATCGTAGGCAAACCGTTTCCACACTGGCGCTTGTCCGGCGGTCAGGACCAGGACATCCATCGTCGTTTCACTCACAAAATATTCCAGCACGGTTTCATTGGCCGGAAAAGTCTTGAAATCGGCCAACCCAGATTCCTGCTGCGGCGTTTTCAGCCCTACGATCGGATCGTTTTGCAATTGTTTTTCCAGCGCGTGCAATTCCGCCAGCAGTTCGTCGCGTTGTTGTTGCCATTGCCGCACCTGTTCGTCCTGCGGCGTTAACAGCAGACTTTTTTCCAGGTCTGCGATATTGTGTTTCAGGCCATTCAGTTGCACAAAACGGACATCGTCAATGGCGGACTGCCGTTGGGCGAGGTTTTGTTGCAGTGCTTCTCGCAGCAGCGCCGATTTACTGCGTTCGGCAATGGTAAAGGCTTTGGTGATATAGGCCGGATCGTTGGTCTTTTCGTACAACAACCGGGTGACATCCATCGCGGCCTGTTCGCGGTTGCGGGCGGCATTTTGCAAACCCAACTTGGAAGAGCGGTACTGAAAGACATTGCGCAGCCGCGTTTCCGCCACATAGGCCAGATCGTGGCATTCCAGTGCCAGTTGCAGCCACTTTAGGTCAGGGTCTTTGGCATAGTAATCCACGGCGGCAGCGGCCTTTTTTTCCAGTGCTTCGATAATGGTATTTTCCTCGTAAAAACTGGCCGCCGATGGGTTTTCTACCACAGTATGCGGTTGAAATGCCGGCAAAACAACGGATAGTGCCCGATTACACGCTTCCAGTGCCGCCATGGGTTTGTGTTGCAAACGATACAAAGTCGCCTGGGTAAGTTCCATTTTACCCAGGTCGCGCGGTAGAATACCGGCCGACCGGCCCTCGGACAACGCTGCCGTCAGCAAGCGCTGCGCTGCGCCGTATTTACCCAAGCGAATATTGGCCTGCGCGGCCAGCAGGAGTGCATTGGAGTGCTCACCCTGCGCTGCTTTCCCGAGCGGGCCAAGGAGCCGGAGCGCCTCTGTGGCATTTTGAAGGGCTTGTGTTACCTGGCCTTCATCCAGTTGATTGCAGGCCAGGCCATTGCGCAGCAAGGCGCGTTTATCAGCCGAAATACCAGCAATCTGCAGCCCCTGCTGGTAATTGGCAGCAGCAGCAGCATAATCGTTCTGATTCCAGTAAGCAACACCGATGTTAAGATACAGCCCGGCCAATACATCCGGTTTTTGCGCCGCCTGAACCACTGGCAGCGCTTTTTGAAAAATGGCGATCGATTTTTCATTTTCCCCTAAACGGGTGTAGCAATTGCCCATTGGTTTATAAATATATTCTACCAGATCAAAATCGGGGGTGCGATGTTGTTCGGCGATTGCGCGTGTTTTTTCGTAGGATTGTCCCGCTTTGAAAATATTGCCGGCATCCAGCAAGGCCATGCTAAGGCGCAGGTACAGTTCCAGTACAGGTTCCCATTCTTCTTGCGTGCGGGCAGATCGGCCCTTTTCATACAAGGCAATCGACTCCTGTAGGCATTGAATCGCCAGAGCGGGTTCTTTGCGGTAAATACGGCGCATTTTACACCGCGTCCACGCCCAGATGCGGAGGCTGTCGGATCTTTGCGCCAGATCGGCCTTTTTATAACTATAATATAGAAAACTATCCTGCTGTTCCGCTTCCAAAAAACGATCGATTTTTTCGGTCAGTTTTTTAAATTCTTCCCGTGGCTGCGCCGGCAGGTTGTTTTGAAACAACAGCAACGCAAGATAGATGGTGTAAAAGGGAAAAGGGGGTTGTTTCATGTAGTAATAGAATAGTTACATACAAAACGCGGCGAAAACATACGGTAGGTTATTCCAGCATCACCTCTTCCGGCGGTATCTCCTCCGGTTCGTCCAGATGATGCGTGAGCCGCTGCACAAATTTGAATTCGCTGAAAAATACCCGCGCCACTACCCGCAGTACGGTATAAACCGGAATCCCCACCACCATACCGACCACCCCGCCTATCTTGGCGGCGATGAGCGTGACGATGAATATTTCCAGCGGATGCGCCTGCACGCTTTTGGAAAAGATAATCGTACTCACGATCATATTGTCGATAAACTGGGTCAGCGCAAAGGTGGCTATTACTTTTAGCAACATGGGCAGCAACAGCATTAAATCGCCATCGACATGGGAAGAAACGGTAATAAAACACGCGAAGATCATGCCCAGGATAGGGCCCACGTACGGAATTACATTAAAAATACCGCCCGATACGCCAATCAGGATCGCATTGTCGATGCCAAATAACCATAAAAAGACCGTGACACAGGCCGAAAATATCAGCAATTGCAGCACCAGACCCCCAAAATAACGCGACAAGACTTCATTGGAATCCTGGACGGCCCGGCGCACTTTCGGCTCCAGATCATTGGGCACAAACGCGTGAATAATGCCCGTGAACAGTTTATTTTCTTTCAGGAAAAAGAAGAGAATAAAAGTGACCGACGAGAGTAAAACCACGATGTTGCCGGCGACGCCAAAAAATGAACCAACAAAATCGCCCAAGAGTGTAGGTTTAAACCACCCCAGCAATAATTCCTGCGTGCGCGTGCCCAGTGATTCTTCCGTTTTGATCAAACCGAGCTGGTGCATTTGCACGTCGAGCCAGGTAAAGGGTCCGCGCAGTTTTTCACCCAAGGCGTTGTAATCGACATTGGCCAGATTGCGCGCCTGCGTTACCATGGTCGGTACAAAAATCAATAACAGACCGGTGATTATACCATAAAAAGTCAGAATGGTAAGCATGGCGGCAACCCCCGTTCCGATGCGTATTTTACCAAAGCGCAGGTGTTTTAAGAAAAACACCATCAGCGGTTGACCCAGCATCGAAAGCACCCAGGCGATCAGCAGATATGTGACGATATCGGCAAAATAATAGCAGATTGCCCCTAACACGAGTACACCGAGAATCCAGAACCAATTGCGGCTTAATGCGTTCATTTTATGGCTATTACAACTAACTGATGACGGTGGATGGGTAAAATAAAGGCAGCAATTCCCAGAATAGCGTACAAATATTTCTAGGTACGTTTGTGCATAGTTTACCCCGGACAAGAGGGCTTTTAACAAAAAGCCACTACAACGACTTTGCCCAAAGCGGGGAATAAATTACACAAATTTGAACATTTGGGGTACGGCACTGTTTTTTATACGGGTAATCTATTCTACACTTCGGTAAATATCGCCACATGATACGGCAAAATCAGCAACTTGGGCAGAAACAGACGCTAAATCTGTCTCCCCAGCAGATTCAACTCCTCAATTTTATTCAACTCGGAACACTTGAACTGGAACAGCGAATACAGGATGAAATGCTTGAAAACCCGGCTTTGGAAGCCGATAGTGCCGATGCAGAACTAGCCAAGGAAACCGCAGATGCGACGATCGACGAGTCTTCCGATACCCCAACGGAAGACGATTTCGACCGGTTTGAGATTATTGACCAGTATCAGCAGGACAACGATGATACCCCGGATTATAAAACCGCCAGCGAAACCCGCGCTGCCGACGAATCCGTGTATAGTCCCTTGCTGGTGCAGACCCATGATTTCAGGGAATATCTGAAAACCCAGCTCACTGTGTTGCAGTTACCTGCGCGTGAGCTCATGCTGGCCGGTTACATTATCGACAGCCTGGACGATGATGGCTATCTGCGGACCGATATTCCGGATCTGGCCGACACTTTATCGTTCGCCCATAGTATTTATGTGGAAGAAGCAGAGATAGAAACGGCACTCGATACGGTACAAAACCTGGAGCCTGTGGGGGTTGGTGCACGCGATCTGCGTGAATGCCTACTGCTGCAAATCGGAACCTTGCCCCGTCGGCAAAAAGGCGTAAACCTGGCCTGGCGCATTATCGATGAGCACCTCAACGATTTTGCCAACCGCAATTACGATAAAATAATGCGGGTGCTGGAGGCCAATGCCCATGAAGTACGCGCAGCGGCCGATCTGATCGAAAAACTGAATCCGCGCCCGGTCGCCGGACAAACGACCGAACTGGTCAAGAACCAGAATATCATTCCCGAGTTTATCATTGAGAAAGATGAAGATGACAGTTTTCGCATCCATTTGACCAACAGCAACAGCAGTTCCTTGCGCTTGAGCAGCGATATGGCGAGTATGCTGCAAGCAATGCAACGCGACAAACGCACGCGGCAGGACAAATCTGCGGTGCAATACCTGCGTTCCAAGGTCGATTCAGCCCTGTGGTTCATGGAAATGGTACGCCAGCGCGAGCATTCGATGCTGAGCACGATCCAGGCGCTAGTACAATTACAGCGGGAATATTTCCTGACGGGCGACCCAAAAAAGATCCGTCCGATGATCCTGAAAGATGTGGCGGAATACATTGGCCTCGATATTTCTACCATTTCGCGGGTAACTAGTCTCAAGTATGCCATGACCCATTTCGGGATCGTACACCTGAAAGACCTTTTCAACCAGGGCATGGCCAAAGCGGACGGCGAAATGGTGACAAACAAGGAAATCAGCGATCTGATCCAGCATTTAATTATTGCCGAAGACAAACAAAGCCCCATAACCGACCAGAAAATCTGCGACATCTTACGCGAAAAAGGCTACACGGTAGCCCGACGAACCGTCGCTAAATACCGCGACGGTATGAATATTCCGGTGGCTAAAATGCGCCGCGGACTACAGACCCAGTAAGACAAAAACAACGAGAACACTCATCATTGCAAAATCAACTCCCTTTTTATGCATAAAATTCTCGTAATCGACGACGATATTGATATCTGCACCCTGCTCAATCGCTTCCTGTCGCGCAAAGGATTCGAAGTAGTGACGGCGAGTAGTGGTCATGAAGGTATTCGTACCGCAGAACTCCAGCAACCCGACCTGATTTTGACTGATTTCCGGCTGGGTGATATGGAAGGTATGGAGATACTCCAGCAACTGCGGGGCAAGATGCCGCATATTCCCGTTTTGGTCATGACCGGCTATTCCGATATCCGGATGGCGGTAAATGTATTGAAACAGGGGGCTGTAGATTATATCACCAAACCGATCGTCCCTGATGAGATCCTGCTGAGTATTCAAAAGGCCATTGCGACCCCGGCACACCGCAACAACCTCGCGCTCAATGATTATCCATCGGAAGCATCCGATGGTGCGGCAAAACCAAAAGTAAATCAACCGCCGGGGGAAAACGGTTATGTCATTGGCGTAAGCGCTTCGGCCCAGACGCTTTACAAACAAATAGACCTGGTGGCGCCCACCAATTACAGTGTCATTATTTACGGCGAAAGTGGTTCGGGGAAAGAATCGGTGGCCCGCATGATTCACGACCGAAGTCCGCGCCGGAACCAGCCGTTTGTAGCGATGGACTGTGGTGCTATTTCCAAAGACCTGGCCAACAGCGAACTATTCGGCCATGAAAAGGGGTCATTTACCGGTGCTTTGTCCACTAAGATCGGGCATTTTGAAATGGCCAACGGCGGCACCTTATTTCTCGATGAAGTTTCCAATTTGCCGTACGACGTTCAGGTAGCCTTGTTGCGCGTAGTGCAGGAACGCCGCCTG
>JBBRDQ010000078.1:0-20439 GCA_038203695.1 Chitinophagales bacterium | reverse complement strand
CGAAAACGCGATCGAACACGACATGCACTTTGAGCAAGTAGTGGTGGCGCACGCGCAAGTGGCGGCACTTTGTACGAAGCAGCCCGTCGTGGCTGTCGGCACCACTTCTATGCGTACCCTGGAGAGCCTGTATTGGTATGGTGTAAAACTGCAACGCGCGCCCGAAACGCCATTTGTCATCGAAAAGACGGATGCTTACACGCTGTCTCAGCAGCCATTACCCGATCTGCCGACCGCGATGCAAGCCATTCTGGACCGAATGGAGCGCACCGATAGCGCTATTTTGCATGGAACGACGCAGTTGTACATCATGCCAGGCTACCAGTTTCGGGTCGTCGATGCCTTGATCACCAATTTCCACCAACCCGGCAGCACCCTGCTTTTGTTGGTGGCCGCATTCGTAGGAGGCGATGCCTGGCGAACGATGTACGCTGAAGCACTACAAGCCGACTATCGGTTTTTGAGCTATGGTGATGCTTCTTTTCTAAGGCGCGGCACTATGGCGATTTGACTTTTGTGACAACCTGACCAATACTCAGGGCAAACTGTCGGCGTATTACGATGCAGAAAAGCCAAACGCCATCGGATAGCAAAGCGTATGGCCGATTCAATTTTTTGCGCGACCATGTTGTCCGTGTAAATCCGTAGTCTTTCTTTGTGAAAGCGGTTCTATAATAATTTCTTTTAGCAAACATAACATTAAAACAGATGCATTATTTAATATTCACACTCGCTCTAATAGGACTTTTGCTTTCGGCAAATTTTTTTACAAAGTCTGCCGAGACAATTGGAAACTATTTGAGACTACCACCCTTTGTCATTGGAGTATTCATTGTTGGAATCGGAACTTCATTACCCGAACTTATAACAGGAATAATTGCTGTTAATAATCAGTCTTCAGAAATTTTAACAGGAAACATAATTGGGGCAAACATTTCAAACATTTTACTTATTACAGGGATGGCTGTAGTTATTAACAGAAAAAATATTTCTTTAAACAGTGGTTACATATATATTGACTTAAACTACTTAATTGGAAGTTTTCTGTTTTTCTATATTATTTCCTACGACGGATATATTGGCCTTGTAGAATCTTGTTTTGGACTTTTAATGTTTATCGTTTACAGCATCTATCTTATAAAAGGCGAAACGCAAGACTCACACCAAAGGGAAACAATAAAAAAACTTCCTGCAATTTCGTTACTAATTTTGACATTATCGGCAATAGGGATTTATTTTGGTGCCGACTTTACAATTTCTTCCCTTGAAAAAATTGCAATTGATTTATCGATTCCAAAATCTATTGTAGCGCTGACATTACTATCGCTAGGCACGACACTCCCAGAACTAGCGGTTAACATAAGTGCTATTAGACAAGGTAAAGCAGAAATGGCGATAGGGAATATTTTGGGCTCTTGTATTTTCAACACATTAGTCATTCCTGCTATTGCTTCCATTTTCGGGACAATTTCTGTTCCAGACAAATTGATTCAGTTTTCATTACCAATGATGGCGGCTTGTGGGCTTCTATTTTATTTATTGACCCAAGACAAGAAAATTTCTATCTGGGAGGGCTTAATGTTTATTTGTTTATATGGACTATTTATATTTAAAATTGTAACAGTATAAGAGTACTATCCTCTTCACCTTTATATTGGGCTACCCGGCTCGCTATATCCACCGCTTGCAGACAAATATCCCGATTTGGCATAAATATTTCGGCTACTAACCGCGAAAACCTGACCTTGCGCTCCCAATGTCAAAATTATGAAGAAGTCCATTGTCGCCCTGTTACATATCGGTTTTTGGGCCTGTTATTTTTTACTGGTGATCGTCATTTTGGCGGTGCTACTTCAAGATAGTGAAGATGAACGGCTGATTGAGTACTACATCAAGTTTTTTTGTTGCCTGGCCATTCTGCCAGGACTGATCACTTTTTATGCCTTTTACTGGCTGTTGTTCCCGAAGTATATTCAGCGCAAAAAATACCTGCCCGCTGTCCTTATGGGTACTTTAATTGCGATGGTGGCCGGCTTGGTCGGCTTTGTCTTGGTGCAGGCCGTTTACGAAGGCACCTGCGTAGACAGTAGTGTGGGTACGCAGGTCGGCAGTTTTTTCTTTATCACATTTGTTGCCTTGTTGAGTGGCATCGTCGCGCTGGTGATCAAAGGATTTGTCACCTGGCTGGACGAAATTAAGCTGAAAGAAACCCTCAAAGCACAAAATCATGAAATGGAAATGGCTTTGATCAGATCGCAATTGGATCCGCATTTTTTGTTCAATACCATCAATAATATTGACGTGCTGATCTTGAAAGATGCCAATGCCGCATCTGCGTATTTGAATCAACTATCTGATATTATGCGGTTTATGCTTTATGAAACCAAAACGGATCAGATTTTACTATCCAAGGAATTAGCGTATATTGAAAAATATATAGCCCTGCAACGGATCAGGACTTATAATGCCGACTATGTGCATTTTTCGGTGTGTGGCCATACCGGCGCTAAAACCATTGCGCCGATGGTATTTATTCCTTTTATTGAAAATGCTTTTAAACATACGAACAACAAAAAAATAGAAAATGCCATTGAGATTACCATCTCCATCACCCATAAGTGCATTCAATTTGTTTGCGAAAATAAATACAAACCGAAGGGCAACATACAAGCAGACCACAATGGATTGGGTAATAACCTGATTCAGAAACGACTGCAACTGCTTTACCCGAATCAACACACCCTGGTAACAAGTAATCACAACCATATATACCGCGTAAATTTGACAATTGACAATGGATAAATATACCTGTGTTATTATTGAAGATGAGCCGCTGGCGATGGATAGAACCAGCGGTTTTGTGCAAAAAATACCTTTTTTGCAGCTCGACGCTACTTTCGACAATGCCCTGGACGGTTTGTCTTATTTAAACCAACACGCCGTGGATTTGCTTTTTCTGGATATTAACATGGATGAATTGTCGGGGATCGAACTCCTGGAAAGTGCGAACCTGAAAAGTCAGGTGATTATCACGACGGCATATCAGGAATATGCCTTGAAGGGGTATGAACTCCGCGTCACGGACTATCTGCTCAAGCCATTTACCTTCAACCGTTTTTTGCAAGCGGTCAATGCCGCCGAAGAAAATATCCGACAACGGGTCGCGGAACCGCCCAGGGATTTTATATTTGTCAAAACAGAAAACCGATTAGAGAAAATAACCATTGCGGATATTGTTTTCATTGAAGGCATGCGCGACTACCGGAGAATTCACACGGTGGATAAAAAAATCATGACCCTGCAAAATTTCCGTGAATTTGAACAAATCATACCGGCCAACTTGGTGCATCGCGTCCACAAATCATATATGGTGTCGCTGCATCGAATCGAATCCATTGAACGGAGCCGGATCAAAATTGCACAGCAGTTGATCCCCATTTCTGAAACGTACCGGGAGGCTTTTTTTCGGGAAATTAATAAGTAAGCCCGTTTATTTTGCAGATACCAAACGCCCGTTTGCAGACAACTAAGCCCGCGTTGCCTATCTGAGTTGAACCCTGTTTTTCAGTCGCAGACCTTTGTTTCATTCTTTCATTTCAAACAAAAGTCATGCTCAAAAACAAGGTACAACTAGGTGCTTTTCTAATAAGCCTATTCATCGCGAGCCTATCGTGGGGCCAAAATCTGACCCAAACCATCCGCGGAACTATTGTGGACACCGATACCAAATTGCCGCTTATTGGGGCCACTGTCAAAAGCATGGATATAGAGCCGGCTATCGGTGCCCGTACCGATACGGAAGGTCACTTCCGGTTGAGCCAGGTGCCGATTGGTCGGGTTTCCTTACAGATCTCGTACGTTGGCTACCAAAACACCACCCTTCCCAACATCGTGGTCAACTCCGCCAAAGAAGTCCTTTTGGAGATAGAAATGCAGGAATCCACGGTGAAAATGGGCGAAGTACTGATAGTGGCAAACGTCAAAAAGGGCGAGGTCATCAATGATATGTCGCTGTTGAGTGGGCGGGCCATTTCGGCAGAAGAAACCAATCGCTATGCGGGCGGCTTCAATGATCCTTCTCGGATCATGTCCAATTTTGCGGGCGTGACCAGCACCCAAGATGGTAGCAACGACATCATTGTGCGGGGCAATTCGCCCAAATACGTCCAATGGCGCTTGGAAGGCGCGCAAATATCCACCCCCAATCACTTCGCCGACCAAGGCGGTGCGGGTGGCGCAGTCAGTGTGCTGAACAACAACTTATTGGCCGCTTCCGATTTTTATACGGGCGCGTTTTCCCCTGAATATGGTGATGCCTTATCGGGCGTGTATGACGTAAAATTGAGGGCTGGAAACAATGAGCAATTTGAATCCGTTTTCGGGTTGGGCCTGACAGGTACCGACCTCACGTTGGAAGGCCCTTTTAAAAAAGGCTACGGCGGATCCTATTTAGTCAATTACCGCCATTCCACGATTACCCTCCTTTCCAACCTCGGCCTGGTAGACATCGGCGGTATCCCAAAATTTCAGGATGCAGCGTTCAAAGTGGTATTGCCTACTCAAAAAGCCGGCCTATTCTCACTCTTTGGCTTGGGTGGACTGAGCAGTTTTTCTTTTGAAGATGTGAAACCATCCACATGGGTTACACCGGGCAACAATGCCATGAAAGGCAATATTCGGGAAGACTATAAAAAAGGCACGCATTTGGCCAATATCGGGATGAATCATACCCTTTCCATCGGCGATAACAGTTTTATCAAAACCACCCTGTCTTATTCGAGCGAAGGCATTAAAGACGATATTTTCGAATCAAAAACCGCACAAATACGCGATAAAGACGGGACATTCCTACGCGACTCTATCGTAAGCACGGCCTTGAATTTTAAAAACCGCCTGCAGCGATCTACATACCGGAGCGCGGTGACGTACAGCAATAAGATCAACGCGAAAAACAAGCTCCAAATCGGGGCAAAATTCAATTTTTTTGACCTCGATATTGCGCAAAGTCAACTGTCGGACGACGCACTGACCCGCACAAGTTTAGTAGATTTTAAAGAGCATATAAGCACCCTCGGTACGTTCATTAGTTGGAAACACCGTTTAAATGAGGACATTACCATCGTGGCCGGTGCGCACAACATGAATGTGCTGTACAATAAAAAAAGCACCCTGGAGCCGCGACTTGCCGTAAAATGGCAATTGAACCCGCGCAATACCATCAGTGCCGGCTATGGCAAACACAGTATGATGGAAAGTGTACACAACTATTTTACCAAGGTAACCTTGCCCGATGGCAGCGTGAGCAGCCCCAACAAAGACCTTGGCCTGTTGAAGGCCGACCATTTTGTGGTTGGCTATGAAAAACGCTTCACCCAAAACCTCATGGCCAAAGTAGAAGTCTATTATCAGCACCTCTACAACCTGCCGGTGGAGAACCTGGATACCAGTTATTACTCGACCATCAATGAAGGGCTTGAATTCCGTTATGTGGATTTGGTGAACAAAGGGACTGGCAGAAACTACGGCGTAGAAGTGACCGTAGAGCGTTTCTTCCAGAACAATTATTACTTTTTGGTCAATACCTCCTTGTACCAATCCAAATACAAAGCACTCGAAGGCATCACACGCAATACCCGATTCAGTGGCGATTATTTATTCAATTTTCTGGCGGGTAAAGAATTTGTGCGATTGGGCAAAAAGAAAAACCAAACCTTGGGCATCAACACCAAGGTGTCATTTAGCGGCGGTCAAAAGGTGATTCCGTTGTTGCGGGATGCCCAGGGCGCTTTAGCGGTGGACCCGGCGAACAACCGATTTTGGGATTATGAAAAAGCCTATGCTGGCAAAATTGAAGATGTGTATCAGGTGCTGGCCACCATCAGTTACAAATTTAACCGCCGTAAAACCACGCACGAGATTTTTCTGAATATGGACAACCTGACCAATACCAAAGGCAAACTGTCGGAGTATTACGATGCAAAAAAGCCAAACTCCATCGGTTACGTTACCCAGTTTGGGTTTTTCCCTAATATCTTGTACCGCTTGTATTTTTAGCAGCGATCAAAACACATAAATAAGCATCCGTTATGCCCGACAATAAAAGTAGCGCCACGATGCGCGCTGCCATCTACACCCAATATGGCCCGCCGGAAGTGGTTCAGGTCGAGTCCGTGGCCACGCCAACACCCGCATCCGATGAAGTGCTCATCAAAATACACGCCACGACCGTCAATCGCACCGATTGCGGATTTAGGTCGGCCGAATACTTTATTATCCGGCTGTTTCACGGGCTTTTCAAGCCCAAAAAACACATATTGGGCAGCGAATTTGCCGGAACAGTAGCGGCGGTCGGCCCAGCGGTTAAAACCTTTAAACCGGGCGATCCGGTGTTTGGGTTGAGTACCTATCGCTTTGGTACCCATGCTGAATATATTTGCATACCGGAATCAAAATCTATCGCGGCCAAACCCAGCAATATGAATTACGATGCGGCGGCGGCGGTTTGCGATGGTTTGATGTTGGGCATGAATTTTATAAAAAACGTGGATTTCAACCAAAAGCAAAAGATCCTCATCAATGGGGCTTCCGGTTCTATCGGTTCGGCTTGCGTGCAGTTGGCCAGGTATTATGGTGCCGACATTACAGCCGTCTGCAATACCCAAACGGCTGCCCTGGTGCGATCCTTGGGTGCCCGTGAAGTCATCGATTATACCAAAGAAGACTTTACCGCCTGTGGCCAACAGTTCGATTTTATATTTGACACCGTCGGTAAAAGTTCTTTTTTCAAGTGCAAAAAGATACTGAAACCGGGTGGCATCTATATTTCATCGGAACTGGGTTACTTAATGCAAAACGTCTTTTTGCCGCTCTGGACGGGTATTTCGGGCGGGAAAAAGGTGAAATTTCCGATTCCGACGGATAGCAAAGCGGATATTGTCTTTTTTAAAGAATTGATCGAGGCAGGGCATTACCAAGCCGTCATAGACCGGCAGTATTCGCTCGAACAAATCGTGGAAGCATACCAATATGTCGAAACGGGGCAAAAAACGGGCAATGTAGTGGTCGTTTTGGAGCAGGTACCGACCAGAGATTTGAATAAAATTAGAAGCCCCTTAGACAATATGGATTTTTGAAAAAATAAAAATTCGAAACATTCATATATCCGCCTTATTTTTGTAGATATTACAAAGTGCAGGTGTTAGGGTACTTCGTATATTTTTGAGTAGGTGGCAATTTTACAAACCACCAGCAAATAATACACCGAAAGTCAAGTGCGATTGGAAAATATACATTCATTAAAGCATTCTTTAACGCTGGTAAAAAAACTTACAAATAAAAAATGAAAGAATTTATAAAACATTTTTCAGCGATAACCATACAAGATATTCCTCTTGTTGGTGGCAAGAATGCCTCCCTGGGTGAAATGTACACCGCGCTTTCATCGAAAGGCGTAAAAGTGCCGGAAGGATTTGCAGTAACCGCTCAAGGATATTGGACGTTCTTACATGAAAATAATTTTGTCCCTCCTTTAACCGCACTGCTTTCAAAACTTGATACTACTTCATTTGATAATTTATCAGATATTGGTACAAAGGCAAGAAGTTTGATTCTCGCTGGGGCCTTCCCCGAATCGCTTACTAAAGATATCCTTGAAGCATATTCCAAATTAGTTTTATCGGTAGGCCCAGCAAAAACATTTGCAGTTCGCAGTAGTGCTACCGCCGAAGATTTGCCAAATGCAAGTTTTGCAGGACAGCAAGAAACCTATTTGAATGTGAAAGGTGCGGAAAATCTAATAAAGGCCTGTCATCGATGTTATGCCTCCTTGTTTACTGACAGAGCTATAAAATATCGAGCCGATAATGGTTTTGAGCACATGAAAGTTGCACTTTCTATTGGTGTTCAGGCCATGATTCGTTCCGATATTGCCAGTTCGGGAGTGATGTTTACGATTGATCCTGATTCAGGTTTTGAAAATGTGGTACTCGTTTCGGGTGCCTGGGGATTGGGTGAGAACGTCGTGCAAGGAAGCGTGAATACCGATGAGTTCCTGGTTTTTAAACCCCTTTTAGAAAAAGTCGCTCAGCCCATCATTGCCCGTAAACTAGGAAGTAAAATAAAAACGATGGTTTATTCTTCCGTTCATGCCAATGATATCTTAAAGCCGGAAGAGGCTATCGTGAACTTGGACACAACCCAGGCAAAAAGAGACCAATATGTTTTGAATGATAAAGAAGTAATTCAACTGGCAAAATGGGCTGGTATTATTCAACAACACTATAATCGCCACATGGATATTGAATGGGCAAAAGATGGAGAAGATGGAAAAATGTACATTGTACAGGCAAGGCCGGAAACTGTGCATGGCAATAAAAAACAAACCGTATTTAAAGAGTATAAGCTGCTTGAAAAAGGAAAAATACTTTGTACGGGTGCAGGCTTGGGCAATAAAATAGTTTCCGGGAAAGCACGAATACTAAGTTCTCCCACTGAGATCGCCAAATTAAATGAAGGGGAAATTCTTGTTACGGAACGCACAGATCCTGACTGGGACCCGGTGATGAAAAAAGCAGCCGCGATTATTACCGATCAGGGAGGAAGAACATCGCATGCGGCCATAGTTGCCCGAGAGATCGGTGCTATAGCGGTGGTGGGAACTACCAATGGAACCAAGACGATTGTTGATGGACAAATAATTACCGTTTCAACTGCCAAAGGAGATATGGGTGAGATTTATGATGGCTTATTAAAATGGGAAGAAAAAGAAATAAATTTAACAACAATTCCCAAAACCAGTACAAAGGTGATGCTGATTCTGGCACATCCCGATGAGGCCTTTAGAATATCGCTTTTGCCAAACGATGGGGTAGGATTGATGCGCATGGAGTTCATTATTAGCAATACGATTGGCATTCATCCGATGGCTTTAAAGCATTTCGACACAATCAACGATTCGGCTGCCAAAGAAAAAATTGAAACGATTACGCGCTTGTATAATAGCAAAGAAGATTTTTTTATTCAGAAACTGGCTGAGGCAACCGCAAAAATGGCTGCTGCGTTTTATCCAAAGGATGTTATTGTGAGAATGAGTGACTTTAAATCGAATGAGTATGCGAATTTGATTGGAGGAAAGCAATTTGAACCGAATGAAGAAAATCCAATGATTGGTTTCAGAGGCGCATCCCGATATTATCATCCTCTATACAAAGATGCCTTTGAAATGGAATGTAAAGCGATGAAAATTGTCAGAGATGAAATGGGTTTGACCAACATTAAATTGATGATTCCTTTTTGCCGAACAATTTCTGAAGCAGAAAAGGTCATCGAAGTAATGCGTAGTTGTGGATTGAAACAAAAGGAAAATGGATTGGAATTGTTTGTAATGATCGAAATACCGAGTAATGCATTACTTGCCGAAGAATTTGCCAAACATTTTGATGGATTCTCAATTGGCTCCAACGACCTTACCCAACTTACCCTTGGAGCAGACAGAGACTCCGAATTGTTGAATGAAATTTTCAGTCCATTTGACCCGGCTGTCATGCAACTGATTGAAATGACCTTATCCAAAGCAAAGAAAACAAAAACCCATACTGGTCTTTGCGGACAAGCACCGAGCGATTATCCAGCGTATGCGCAGTTTTTGGTTAAAAATGGAATCGATAGCATTTCCTTTACGCCCGATGCTTTAATTAAAGGAATTGAAAATATTGCACTGGCTGAGAAAAACAGGAACTAGATTAAATGAGGTGTTGATCAATCTGGAAACTGTATTAGTTTTACGCCATGTTTTCCAAAACCTTCGGATACGCGCTTCGCGCCGTCACTTTTATAGCCCTGCAGGGAAAAGACGGTTATAAAACAGGCCTGCTGGAACTCTCCCAAAGCCTGGACATTCCACGCCATTTTCTGGGAAAAATAATGCAGGACCTGGTGCGGCACGGCATCTTGGACTCTGCGAAAGGGCCGAGCGGTGGCTTCTACCTCAATTTGCAAACGCTGGAAACTCCTTTGTTGAATATCCTGAAAATCACCGACGGAAGTCTAATTTTTGACCAATGCGCATTGAATATCAAACGATGCGATGTCCATCACCCGTGCCCCCTGCACCACGATTTTGCGCTTTGTCGCGACGGGATGTTACAAGCCATGTCGGTGAAAACGGTGGGGATATTGGCCGCAGAGGTGGAGAGCGGGGCGGCGTTTTTGGTGCGCCCCTGAGCCGATCAGCATGAGTGCCCTGCATATTAATTTGTGTGTTTTACAACTTAGCAGAAATCGAACGTCTTTGCGTTGTGCTGATTTGACGCATAGCGGGTTATCCATAACGGCAGTATAGCACCCGGATAGAACGGATGTTGCGGATTTAATCGGATCTTAAAACCACAATGCTCGCTTCCAGGCCGTCTGTGTTTTTCAGTCACAAATTGGACAAAACCGCTGCCAAAGCCCAGGATCTTTTGTATTTTGACATCAAAATGTTTCGCATGAAATTCGCAGTCGTAAAAAACGACAGCGCTTTCCGAAAAATCTTTAGCAACCAGCCCTAAGGGGACTATTGATTTCCCTTTTGAACGCTATGATTATGCCGGCATCAGGGAAACAGAAGATAGATTGAGGCTCGCAAAAGCAAGAAAAGAAGCGCAAATAAAATAGCCCGGCAAATGAAACGCAAAGGATGAATATCCGACATGACAGGGCTAACAACCGATGAAATCAACGAAATATAAATGCAACAATCGCTCTTTTTGCCCCTTACAAACACCGCCGCATTTTTCCTGGCACCCAAATCTGCCGTACTGTACCTGACGCTGCTATGGGCCGGCGCTGTCGCTGGTCAGCAGCCGTTCATCACTACCTGGCAAACCAGCAATCCGGGCAGCTCGGGCACTACCGCTATTACCATTCCGACAGGCAGTGGCACCTACAATTATGAGGTGGACTGGAACAATGACGGCCTATACGACGAGACTGGTCTTACGGGTGAGGTGACCCATGATTTTGGTACAGCCGGTACGTACACTATCCGCATCCGGGGTACTTTCCCGGGAATTGTTTTCTCCGGCGGGGGTGACTGCCAGAAACTACTGGATATCAGCCAATGGGGCGACATCGCCTGGGCGGAGATGTCGGGTGCTTATTTTGGCTGTTCGAACCTGAATATCAGCGCCACCGATCTGCCCAACCTCAGCGGAGTGACTAATATGTCCTCTATGTTTTGGGGGTGTTCCATCCTGAACAGCCCTGCCAATATCGGCTCCTGGAACACCGCCGCTGTGACGCAGATGTCGGGCATGTTTCTGAATGCCAGTGCTTTTAATCAGCCGCTCAATGGCTGGAACACTACCGCCGTGACCGATATGAACGGCATGTTTGCCATGGCCACTGCCTTTAATCAGCCACTCAACAGCTGGAATACTGCCGCCGTGACCGATATGAACTTTATGTTTGCCTCCGCCAATGCTTTTAATCAATCGCTCAATGGCTGGAATATCGGCGCAGTAACCAATTTAAGCAGTATGTTTAGTGGCGCTATGTCCTTTAACCAGCCGCTCAACAGTTGGAATACCGCCGCTGTGACCGACATGAGTTTTATGTTTATATCCGCCACTGTATTTAACCAGCCCATCAACAGCTGGAACACTACTGCGGTGACCAACATGAGCAGCATGTTTGGCGGCGCCACTGCCTTTAATCAGCCCCTCAACAGCTGGAATACCGCCGCCGTAACCAATATGAGTTTTATGTTTTACACTGCCAGCGCCTTTAACCAGCCGCTCGGCAGCTGGACCCTGGCGCCAGGTGTCGATCTAAGCAACATGCTGGACGACTCCGGCATAGATTGTACCAACTACAGCACGACCCTGATCGGTTGGAACAACAACCCCGCCACGCCTAATAACCTCGACCTGGGCGCTAACGGCCGACAATATGGTACCAATGCCGTGGCTGCCCATACCAATTTGGACATTGCCAAAAACTGGACGATTAGCGGGGATACCCCATCGGGGCTGGACTGCTCTGCTGTACTGCCGGTCACCTGGGTTTCTTTTACCGGGAAACGAGCAGATACGCAAGTGCGGCTACACTGGGCAACCGCTGCCGAACAATCCAACAAGGGTTTTTATATCGCGCGCAGCAGCGATGGATTGCACTGGTCGGACCTCAGTTTCGTCGCCAGCCTGGGAACGGGTGCTGGGGTACAGGACTATGCTTTCACGGACGACCGTGCCCTGCCCGGACAGTCTTACTACCGGCTGCGCCAAGAGGACTTCGACGGCAGGCAGGCATGGTCGAAGGTCGTGAGCGTATCAGGCATCGGAGATGTGAGAAATCTTCAGGTTTCCCCTAATCCGGTCAGCGGGGATGAGCTAGCCATATCTGTACCGGTAGCGGCCAGGGAGGCCGGTATACTGCATCTGTTCGATGTGCAGGGGCAGCTATTACGCTCCATGCCGTTGAGTGGCGAAACATACCTGCTGGATGTAAGCGACTTAGCGACCGGACTCTACATTGTCGAAGTGTGGAGCGCCGATGGGCGATCTTTTCAAAAAGTGGCGGTACAGCATTAAGTGGTAGCAATAAAAAAGGGAACCTGTCACACATCGGCTCATACCGGTAAATGACAGGTTCCCCTTCTTATTGCTATAAACGTGTTTTACTTCTTCGGCGTCTGACTCGGCCGCACCTCGATTTTGCTGGGCAGCGTCCGTGGATTCATGTGCAGCAGATCCACCACCATCTGGCCTAGGTCTTCGGGTTGTATTTTCCAGGCATCTTCGGCATTCAGTTCATGGTTGTTGAACTCGGTCGCTACCGAACCCGGCATGATCGTGGAACATTTGACACCGGCATCGCGCAGATCGAGCATGACTGCCTGCGTGAAACCTACCAGCCCGAACTTACTGGCATTATAGGCAGAGGCGGAGGCGAAAAAATTGGTGCCGGCCAGACTGGCGATGCTGATAAAATAACCCTGCGCCTTGATCAACCCATCCATTGCTGCCTTGAGGCTGTAAAAAACGCCGGTCAGGTTGGTGTCGATGGTCTCATGCCACTGCTCCGGGGTCATGTCCATAATGGTAGCAAAGTGACCAAGTCCCGCATTTGCGATCAGGATGTCGAGCCGACCGAAAGTATCGAGCGTTTTGGCTACCGCATTTTTCTGCGACTCAAAATCGCGCACATCAGCGGCGATCCCGATCACCTTACCCGGGCCAATTTTGGCGAGTTCCTGTGCTGCGGCATCCGCAGCATCCTGATGGCGGCTGGTGATGGCCACATTTACACCTTCTTGCAACAGGCTGGCGGCAATGCCGTAACCAATACCTTTGCTGCCCCCGGTGATGAGGGCGGTCATTCCATTCAGATTTTTCATATTCATTACAAACACCGGGAAATTAAAATGGTTGGACGCCGGTTCCAATACATACAAAAAGTCACGCGCCCCCTGCATACAGCAGAGAACGCGTGACTAACCAGCGCGAAGAAAATGTACGCCTGGTTACTATTTACCTTTTGCTAAAATGTCGTTCGCCGTACTCAGGAATTTCACTTCTTCCTTTCCAACTTCAAATCCCTGTGGATAACCCAGCGAACCCAGTGCATTCAGGTTGAGGCCCTGAGTTTTGCTGTCGGTAGTCGCGTAAAAGAGCCAGATGGTCGGGTAGCCCGTAATTTTAAAGGCTTGTTGCAGAGACTGGTTTTGCTGCACCAGTTCGGCCGGTTGTTCTTTGCGGCGCGGGAAATCCAGTTCAAGCAGAATTACATTTTTCTTCGCCCATTCAACAAATGCGCTTTTCGAAAAAACGTCGGACTGCAACTTATGGCACCATCCACACCAGTCGCTGCCGGTAAAGAAACCAAAGATGGGTTTATGGGTGGCATCGGATAACTCCCGGGCTTTGGTCAGGTCGGTATACCAGGTAAGGCCGCCGGTCGTGGTGGGCTCGGTTTGAGCCATGCTTGAAAACTGCATACCCAGCAAAAACAGGGTACCTAAGATAATTGACTTCATGAAAGTGATTTTATATACGATATCGCATAAAAGTAAGGAGGGCTGGTGGATTACACCGGCATGTTAACAAAATATTAGACAAAGGTGTGTTTCCCCTGACGCAGAAAGCCTTGCCGTTTATCAATGACGGTGGTCGCATCATCCATATCTCCTCGGGACTGGTGCGTTTTTCTTTGCCCGGTTCTTCAGCATACGGTTCCATGAAAGGTGCAGTGGAAGTGCTGACCAGATATCTGGCCAAAGAGTTGGAGCCACGTGGGATTGCCGCCAATGTAGTGGCACCCGGCGTTATCGAAACTGACTTCGGCAATGGCCGGGTAAGAGACGCTAAAGATATGAACGCGCACCTAGTGCAGATAACCGCTTTGGGCCGTGTGGGCTTGCCCGACAATATTGGTGGCGTCGTCGCTTTTTTATGCACAGAGGAGGCAAGATGGATCAACAGGCAACGAATTGAAGTATCGGGCGGGATGAATTTGTAATGTATTAATGTGAATATTGGGTTACGATAAATGCTTGACTGCCAAGGCTATTGACGGGGTGACTTAAAGTCACCCCGTCAATAAGCAATTGATTGTCAAACACTTAATAATGCCAATCCAAAATTCGCATTCTTAAGCAATCAATACCCTTTTACCCTCTATCGCCGAGCGATGGATCGCTTCCACGACCCGGATATCGCGCAGCCCTTCTTCGCCGGGTACGATCAGCGCTGTGTCGTTCATAATCGCCAGCGCATCGTCGTCCATTTGTTTGGCTTGCTCATTGGGGATGGTGATGCCGAGTATTTTGCCCTTGCTGGTACGGCCCTGAACACCCGTGTAAGACTGGAACGGTTCGAGTTTGTACCAACCCTGTTCGGCCGTCACGTGGAGGTAATTCATGCTCATACCCAGGCTGGTAGCACAGGTAGCCAGGGCACCAGAAGGGAATTCCAACTGGAAAAGTGTGGTCTCGTCGGCACCGGTATAAATCTCCGGACGGGTGGTGGTCTCCTGCGCCAGCACGGCCAGTGGTTCTTCGCCGGCCACATAGCGGGCGGCATTGAGGCAGTACACACCCATGTCGAACATCGCGCCACCACCCATGTTGCGCTTTTGTTTCCAGTGGTCGGTGCGGCCGTCGAAATAACCGGCGGCGGTCGAGATCAGGCGCACCTTGCCGAAGGTTTTGTCTTTGCCGTAGCCGATGATTTCCTGTGTGTTGGGTTCGTGCTGCATGCGATAACCGATGGCGAGTTTCACTTTGTTATCGTTGCAGGATTTGATCATGGCTTCACATTCTGCGGCCGTCATGGCCATCGGCTTTTCGCACCAGACGTGTTTCCCGGCGTTGGCGGCACGCAGGGTAAAGGCGTGGTGTAGCACCAGCGGCAGCACCACATACACCACGTCGATATCCGGGTTATCAGCAATGCGATCGAAATTTTCGTAGTTGTAAATGTTTTTCGAGGCCAGATTGTACTGCTTTTGCCACGCTTCGGCTTTGGCGGGCGTACCGGTGACGATGCCTACCAGTTGACAATGCTCCGTCAGTTGCAGCGCGGGTGCCAGCAGATCAGTGCTGTAATAACCCAGTCCGACCAGCGCAACGCCGAGCCGTTCTTTTTTCTTTTTTGTAATGATCTGGGAGAAGCCGGCTGCGGCGGTAGCGACTACGGCCGTACTAATGGCGGCTTGTTTGATAAATTTCCTGCGTTGGATCATAGTGTGCGTTTTTAGCGGCAAGTTAAGAAAATTTTAGCCCGCCCAGACCTGGCGGGCGACTAAAATGCCTCGCCGGTAAACAGATAAAAACTAGCTCCTTCGCGCGTAACACCTACATCCAGCCGCACAAAGATGTCTTTTTGGGGAAAAATCAGGTAGCGAAGCCCCGCTCCGCCGGCCAACCGGATGTTATCGGTACGGAGCGCGCTAAACGATGGAGCCACCGTGCCTGCACTCAAAAAAGTGACGCCCCCTACCCGCTTGCTAAATGGGAAAGGCAGCCAGCGGTATTCTGCCTGCGCGGCATAATAATGCCGATCGCGAAAACGGCCCGCGTAGTAGCCGCGCATCAGCATTTCGTTGCCCATCAGGCTGAGCATATTGAAAGGCGCATCACCCTGCACGATATTCCCGTTTAGCTGCCAGGCAAATACCTGCCCCTTCCGCACGGTATGGTAACGGCGCAGCTCGGCATTGAAATCGTTGAAAACATGATCGCTGCCCCAGATGCGGTCGTAATGCAACCACGACAATTCCGCAAACCAGCCTTCGCGGGTATTAAGCATATTGGGCCGCGAATCGTACACCATACTTGTGCCAAAGGCGATGCTGGAAGAGCCGTTCGCGCCGAGCGGCAGCGGACGAGCCGGCTGCTCGCCGCCAAAATCAACGTTCCACAAGTACTGCATATCTACTTCCAGGCCGGCAAAAAAATTGCCCTTTACCTGGCGCAGTGCCCTTTCGCGCAACAAAATATAATTGCCATCCACGACTACCGGATCCGCTTCCGGCGCTTTCGGTCCGATGCCGTAATACAACAACGGGAAGCGTTGAAAACGCAGTTTACCCAGAAAAAGCCAGCGATTTTGGTCGCTGTAGATGGCATTGTCGATCAATAAACCATATTGGGAACGCAATGTAAAAAAGCCGAACGCGGTGACCTCGCTCAGCCGGTTGTTCGCATAATCGTTTTTAGCGTGAAAAAGGATAGAAGCGGCCGCCCCAATTTCGAGGCTGGTCTCCGGTGAAAACCCCACTGTGGGGTAAATCAGCAAACGCGGCCGGTCGGGCGGCAGGTTATCGTGGGTAAAACGATTCAACAACCGGTTGAACCAGACACTGCTGTCCGATTGAGCGACGGCGGGTAAGGCGGTTAATAGTAAAAAAAAGAGCAGTAAGCGGGTAGTAAACAGCATAATTTGCGTAGTTGTCGTGATTATGTACCGCTGAAATGTAGGGTAGCAAATGCGTGCATTGCCAAACAGCAAACAGATGCCTTTGTTATGATACAGATCTTATTTGAAAAAACGTACCAAAGACCGGGCGCAATACGGGTCAATAGCATATTATTGCGGCATCACCTGCATCAAAAAAACTGTACCGCTTCAGATAATACCCGTATCCATGCGTCTCTCCTACCTGATTTCATTTATTCTTTTCACCGGCGCTTTTTTCACCCATCCTGCGCTCCTACCGGCGCAAACCGAAGTGCAAGCCTGGGGAAACATCACCGGTATCCGCGCCAATGGCCAGTTGCACCGTTTTGAAAGCAGCCTGCGGATCGTTAAAAACGACTGGAATACCGAGCGCGCCTCCGCACGGGAACGCCTGTGGACCAACTACCGCCGACAAGGCGCCACCCAGATTGTCCGCACCCTCACCGACAGTTTATTTATAACCGAAACCGTGCGCGATCAGGCACCGGGAAAGGTACAGATCGATATCGCGCTTGATCCGCATGAGGACCAGGCATTTACCGGCGTATTTTTTCACCTGAATTTACCGGCTGCCAGTTTTGCCAGTGCCGGCATCCTGCCGCTGGAAACGGCTGAACTCAACCTGGCCGAAAACATCGTCATCCCGGTCGGAGCCAACGAACTACTCCGGGTTAAGGCAAAGGGTCTACAGATCGGCACGGCCCAAAAAGGCATGACCGTATTGGCCGAAGAAGCGCTTATGATCATTGTAAAATCCAATCCCGTCACCCACGACATCGGCGTGTATTTTACCTTGCAGGCCGGCGCGGTAAAAATTGGCCAGACGACCACCCGGCGTTTTGCCCTTACCGTCACCGGACAAGGCAGTTCCACGCCGGCAGTCTTGCAGTTATTTCCACAATACCCCGGAAGCGCCTTTTTGGGCATGGGTGGTAATTTTCGTTTGCAAAACGCCCAAAACGATCCTAAAGTTATCGACTATTGTCTGCAAAACATGGAGGTGCGCATGGCGCGCGTAGAAATGCCCTGGGCAGCCTGGCACCCGGTGGACTCCCTCGATCCGCTCGCAGCCGCCCGGCGCGGCGAATTGCGGCGGCAGGTCAGGGCGGCGATGGAAATGGCGCAACGCCTGTCCAAAATGAAAATGCCGATTATATTGTCGGCCTGGTATCCGCCCGCCTGGGCGGCCGAAGGCAAGGTGAGCCGCAATCCACGCAATGACGACGGCACGTGGGGCAATCCCCTGCGACAGGATCGCCTGGAGGCCATTTATGCCAGCATTACCAGTTACATCCTGTACTTGCAGGAAGCCTATCAGGTCGAAATCGCCCTGTTTTCCTTCAATGAGGCCGATCTGGGCATTAATGTGCGGCAGACCAGTGCCGAACACGCCAGTTTCATCAAAGGGCTTGGCGTGTACATGCAGTCCAAAGGGCTCAAAACCAAGCTGTTGCTCGGCGATACGTCCGATGCCAACGGGTTTGCCTTTGTCGATGCGGCACTTGAAGATCCGGACACCTGGGCCTACATCGGCGCGGTTTCGTTCCACTCCTGGCGCGGCTGGGAAAAAGCCACGCTGCTGGAATGGCGCAATGTCGCCGACCGGCTTCATGTGCCGCTGATTGTCGGAGAAGGCAGTATCGACGCGGCTGCCTGGCGTTATCCGGGCATCTTCGAGGAGGTGCACTATGCCTTGGATGAGATCAAATTGTACGTGCGCATGCTGGCGATCTGTCAGCCGCAAACCATTTTGCAATGGCAATTAACGTCCGATTACTCTCCGCTTACGGGCGGCGGCATTTTTGGAAATGATAGTATCCCCCTGCGCCCGACCCAGCGTTTCTGGAATTTGAAACAATTGTCCAGCACCCCCGCCGGTCTTTCCATCCTACCGATTACCAGCGACAGTGAGGAACTGTACGTCACGGCTATGGGTGATGTAAAACGCAAAATCTACGCGTTTCACGTCGTCAATGAAGGACAGGGCCGCGATCTTACGCTGACTGGATTGCCTGAAAAATTGAAAAACCTGCGCGTATTCACTACCGATCAGGGTAAGGGCATGGAACGCGGCGAACTGATCCCGGTGACTGGCGGCACCGCCCGCTTTTCGATTGGTGCGGCGTGTTTTGTGAGTTTGATGAGCGAGTGATCATTGCTGAAAATCAATCGTATATTCCGATATATACTTACCCAAATCGGAATACTTGAAAAACAGTCGGGCTTTCTTGCCCAACCGCAGACAGGTACTTTTGTTGGCAATGTCTTCCGGCGTATTCATCGGCTGCAGGGAAGGATACCACATGATATGCCCGGGTTTATCGACCAGCAATTGCGGTTTGGTCCAGTCCTGCGAATTGGTGCCGCTGCCCAGGTCTTCGTGCGGATTGAACGAAATGTACAGACTACTGCCTTGCCACGACGGCCCGGTCACCTTACCCATCAGCATGACCCAGCAATGCAGGTAGGTATTCCAACTGACCGACGGCCCCCAATGGAAGCCGCCGCCCGGAGAGGAAGCCGCGCCGCCGCCCGCCGTTACGGGAATTTGGAGCGGCGCGATGGGTTTACCGACGCCGTCCCACGCCGCCGTAAAGTTTTGACCGTCCCAACGTTGTGCCTTGCCTTGCGGACTGTCCAGGTCGCTCAGCCGGATGCGCGCGATACTGATACACTGGCCGCTCGATTCTTTGGCTGGATCATAGCCAATCGAATCATATACGCCGGGATAACCATATTCGCCATAGAACAGATAGAGGTATTCGCCACTGGCCACCGCCGAAGGGTCGCCCACCCCACCCGCAAAAGTCAGCGAGGTATTGTGCGGCTTCAGGATCATACGCGGCTGCTTATCTTCGATAAACAAGCCATTGTTTGCCCAGCTCCGCCCCGCGTCGGTCGACTTCATCACGCCGATGCGGCATACGGCGGCTGGCGAAGTAGGTCCGCGCAATCCCTGTGGCCAGTATTTATCCACATAACCTTCGCCGGTCGCCGGATCGTACGGCAGCGTGGCGGGGTAGTTCTCGTTGTGGTAAATGGCGTATAAAGTCCGGCCGGAAACATCCCTGGCATCCTGGTAGACCGTTTCGAACCAAACCGCCCCGTGCAGGCCGGGCGTGCCAGTAGGCGCATTGGCAGGCATTTTGGGTTCGGTAAAAGCAGCGGCCGGATTGCTAAAGGTTTCATCGGCATGGCGGCCGTCGGCGAATTTCAGTTCCCGGGAATAGCCGCCCCACACCGGATCTTCGCCGTATTTGCCGGGAAAAATGCGGAACGTATCGCCAATCCAGGCTTCGGCCATATTGCAATCCACGAAATTGTTGAAGCGGAATGTATCTGCTGGCATAAGGACGAAGCGGGGTGCCGCAAAGGCGGCAGGCGGCGCTGAAGATTCGCAGGCCAGAAATACAGTGGTACAGGCAGTCAGTACAATGGCCGGAAACAGGCGGATCAATGGATACATAAGACGGATTTGTGGCGAAGATACGTTTTGATT
>JBBRDQ010000077.1:0-20552 GCA_038203695.1 Chitinophagales bacterium | reverse complement strand
GCCTGCCGATTAATTAATCGGCAGGCTAAAGCAGCCGCTACGCATTACACCCGTTCGATCACCATCGCTGTGGCACCGCCGCCGCCATTGCAAATTGCGGCCAGTCCAAGTGTTCCATTTTTCTGGTGCAGCACGTTGTTGAGGGTCGTCACGATCCGCGCACCTGAAGCGCCGAGCGGATGCCCGAGCGATACGGCACCGCCGAATACATTGGTGCGTTCGTGTGCCACGCCCATCACTTGCTCGAAAGCCAGCACCACCACCGAAAACGCTTCGTTTATTTCAAAAAAGTCGATATCGTCTTTGGTTACGCCGGCCATCTTCAGGGCCTTGGGTGCCGCGATGGTGGGGGTAGTGGTGAACCATTCCGGGGCCTGTTCTGCGTCGGCAAAACCGCGTATTTTAGCCACCGGTTTTAAGCCGTATTTTTTCACCGCTTCGGCACTGGCGAGGATCACCGCCGAGGCACCGTCGTTGATATTGCTGGCGTTGGCTGCGGTCACCGTACCGTCCGGCGTAAAGGCGGGCCGCAGACCAGGGATTTTGTCGAACATCACTTTTTTAAACTCCTCGTCTTCGGCAATCGACAGCGCATCGCCTTTTTTCTGTGGGAGCAGCACCGGTACAATTTCCGATTTAAACAAGCCTGCTTCCGAAGCCGCCGCCGCCCGGCGATACGAATCGATGGCAAAAGCATCCTGGGCTTCCCGGCTGATCTGGTACGCCGCAGCCGTAGCGTCGGCACACACGCCCATAGCCATATTGCCATACGCATCGGTCAGGCCGTCTTTGGACAGGCCGTCGATGATTTCACCGTGGCCAAATTTGTAACCCCAGCGGGCATTGGGAATGTAATAGGGGGCTTGCGACATATTTTCCATCCCACCGGCGACCACGATGTCATTCAGGCCGAGCATGATGCTCTGCGCACCCAGCGTAATGGCTTTGATGCCGGAAGCGCACACTTTATTGATGGTCGTACAGGGAACGGAATCCGGTAAACCGGCGGCACGTGCTGCCTGACGTGCGGGCGCTTGCCCGAGATTGGCGCTGACAACATTGCCCATAATAACTTCGTCGACCTGATCGGCGGTGACGCCGGCGCGTTCGAGTGCGCCGCGAATGGCCGTTGCGCCGAGTTGTGGCGCGGCAATACCCGATAAAATACCGCCAAAACTGCCAATAGGCGTACGTACAGCGGATACGATATAAACTTCTTGCATACTATGAATTTGGTTAAGGCAAATAGGACTGCAAAAGTACGGCATTTTGCCATTACAGATTCCAAACCATATTTGGTGAATGCTAATTGGAGGTTAAATTTATTTTTCGAAAAATTAAGTTTACTGACAATCCACTTGAATTTTAAAAGGATATAAAAAACCTATTTTACGATTGGGCCTTTCAGAAAAATTAAGTATAACTTTACAAGCGAAAGTAACAATTATTATTCGTTTAACCAAAGTATTTGCACGATATGGGAACAGTCAAACAATTTTCTCCCCGGGAAGCCTATGCCGCCTATGTATTGGGCAGCAGCATTCTGGTCGACGTGCGTGAAAACGCTGCCAGCACTAAAACAATTGACGTAAAACAAATAGTGAAACTGCCTTTTGACGAACTCGATCAGCGTTTCGGCGAACTGCCGGCCAGCCGCACGGTGGTACTGGTTTCCAACATGGGTATTAAAGGCACACAAGCTGCCAAATTTCTGCTGGAGCACGGCTATCCCGATGTCGCTATTCTGGACGGCGGGTTAAATGCCTGGGAAGCAGAGGGGCTGCCGGTCAGGCAGTAAGGAATGAAAAAATGAAGGTGTGAATATTAATAAAAAATGGCCTGGAACGATTGTTTCGGGCCATTTTTATGGTAAGCATACAAGCGTCAATATAGAAATGGCCCGAAGCGAAAGCCCCGGGCCATTTCATTTTTTACGCTTCACGCCAGATCAATATCCTTCGTTTTGCTCCAGGTTTTTATTCGCCGAAATTTCCCGCGCAGGGATCGGGAATACGAGTGAGGGATCATTGTAACCCAGTCCATCGACCGAACCTTTCAAGCGTTTCACATCGTGCATACGGTGGCCTTCGTGGGCCAGTTCGAGCCGGCGTTCCAGCAGTACATCGTCGAGGGTCACGTTGCCGGCAGGCGCAAGTCCGGCGCGGGTGTGCGTAGCGTTGTAAGCGGCATCGCCCGATGCGCCGGCGCGTACGGCGCATTCTGCACTGATCAGGTACATTTCGGCTAGCCGGAGGACCGGGATGTTTTTATACTGGTCGCGCCATTTGGTCGTACGCAATGCACCATTACCTTCATAGTGAAAGTCTTTGCGTTCGTCGCCGTTGGTATACAAATCCAGGTGTTTTTGTTCGATTTCAATATCGCCGTCGCGGCCGCCAAAGTCTGGGATGGAATAATAGATCACCAGATCATTGTCGCCATCCTGATCCGAGACCTGGACGGCAAAAATATCTTCCGAAGTATTTTCATCATTATTGAACTCGTCGGCAATGGTCGGCGTCAGCGCAAAGACATTGGAGGCAATCACTGCGTCGGCCAGTTCGCGGGCTTCGGTATAGACGCCGTTTTGCAGGTGAAAACGGGCCAGCAGCGCCATAGCGGCGTATTTACTAGCGCGCGTTCCATTGTCTTCCGGCAACAGATCCATCGCCTCGTGCAAATCCGTTTCAATCTGATCGTACACTTGTTTCACCGTATTGCGCGCCACAAAGCTGGAAGCGTCGATACCACGGGTAGGGCGCAGTACGATGGGGATCCCCAATTGTGTATTAGCGCCACCGATTTCGAATGGTTTTGCATAAAAACGCACCAACTGGAAATAACTGAAGGCCCGGATAAAAAGCGCTTCGCCTTTCACCTGATCGCGATCTGCTTCCTTTACCACAGGAAGTACTTCCAGTACATTATTGCAAATATTGATCGCAGTGTAGCCTCTTTTCCACAGCGCATCCGCATCGTCATTCTCAGCGGCCATCTGGTGGTTGAAAATCTGGCGCAGCCCAGTATACGTGCCCACCCAGCGTATTTCCCCATCAGCGCCCTGCAATTCGCTGTACGTCACGCCACTGCCACCCAGCAGTGCACCTTCGCTCAACGCGTCGTACGCGCCCAGTAAAACAGTTTTTACATTGGCATCCGTGGAAAGCGCAAGCCCTTCACTGATACTTTGCGCCGGCTCGATGTCCAGTTTTTTATCGCACGCCGCTGCCAGCAGCAACAAGGCGACAATCGATATGGTTGATATGTTACGTTTCATTGTTGTAGAATTTAATAAACAGTTACTGGTGATTGGTTGACTGGTGGCAAGCAAAAATTCGTAATTCGTAATTCGTAATTCGTAATTCGTAATTTTTAATTAAAACCCGACTCGCAGGCCGACCACATAGGTTTTGGCTTGTGGCGCGGAATAGAAATCAGTACCATACACCACATTGCTGGCCAGGAAATCTGCTGTAACTTCTGGGTCCCAGCCTTTGTACTTGGTAAAGGTCAGCAGATTGGTGCCGGTGGCATAAATACGCACGTCGCGGACACCGGATTTGCCAAAAACGCGACTTGGAAGTTGGTACGACAGCGAAACGTTTTTCAAACGCAGGTACGAGCCATCGCTCAGGTAGCGGCTACTGCGGCTTTGGTCACCGTTGGAATACCCCAGACGCGCCTGTGGTACCTGGGTGATATCGCCTTCTTTTTGCCAGCGGTCCAGTTGATCGGTAGTCTGATTATCGAACCAGCAGGCGTTGCAGGACATAAATCCACCGCCGGAATTATGAATTTTATTGCCGTATTGGCCTTGAAAACGGACATCGAGCGTGACGCCGCCGTAGGAGAACGTATTGCTGAGACCGCCGATGAATTTTGGCAATGGCGAACCAAGTACCACGGAATTGGCTAGCGCATAATCATTGGTCGTGGCGCCGTTGTTATCTGGCCCGTTGACATACCAGATCGCATCGCCGTTTTGTGGATCTACGCCGGCGTATTCGGCACCATAAAACGTACCGATCGCTTCGCCGACTTTAACGACATTCATATAGCGGGAACCGCCATTGTCAATGATTTGCTGATCGGCGACCAAAGCAATCACCTCATTTTGGTTTGCGGCAATATTGAAAGACGTGGTCCAGGTAAATTTACCCACCAGGTTGTTGGAATTCAGCACGAGCTCCACCCCTTTATTCCGCAATTTACCGATATTCTGGCTTTGGCTGGCAAAACCAGTGGTAGCGGGAATCGGCGCGTCGAGCAATAAATCGGTCGTATTTTTCACATAATAATCCAGTTCGCCTGACAAACGGTTGTTAAACAACCCAAAGTCAATTCCGAAATCTACTTCCTGGCTTTTTTCCCAGGTCAGTGCAGGATTAGCGATCTGGCTCGGTGCCAGCGTACTGATACCGTCGTATTTGCCGGCGTCGTACAGACCGCGCGACTGGAAATTACCAATGTCCGCATTGCCGCTTTGTCCCCACGATGCGCGAATTTTCAGAAAACTAAGTGTTTTATTGCCTTTCAAAATGTCCTCTTCGGTCAGTACCCACCCAGCCGATACCGCCGGGAAAAATGCGTAGCGATTGTCGGCACCGAAACGCGAAGAACCGTCTACGCGGCCGGATACATTCAGCAGGTATTTGCGGTCAAAATTGTAGCGCGCCCGGCCAAAATAAGACAGGAAACTATAGCCGGTGAAGGTAGAAGAACCTGCGGTAATCAGGGCAGCGCTGGCCAGTGTTTTGAAATCATTGCTCGGGAATTGCTCGCCTACCACCAGGGTACGGCGGGTACGGCTATTGAAAAACTCGGTCCCTGCATCAAAACCAACGGCATGTTTGTTGTATTGGTTGTCCCAGTGCAACACCGCATTGGTATTATAATCGTCGCCCTGCGACCATCTTGAGTAGCCATATCCGTTACTGTCATTGCCGTTGTCGGTCCGGTTGCCAAAATGCGCATCGTCATTCAGGGTGTAGATATTGGAAGCCGCTTCTACCCGCAGGCCCAAATGGGCGTTGAAACTGTAATCGCCAAACACACTCGCAATTGTCCGCAGCGTACGAATGCTGCGGTTGCCTTGTTCCACATCGATCAGGCCATTGTAATAGGTAGTCGTTGGCCGGTCGTACAATACACCTGCTGCATCGCGGGTCGGAGTGATCGGGGCCATCGCTACCAGTTGAATCGGGGTGGAAAACGCATTGTCATCGGATAACTGATCCAGCTTAGTCCGGGCGACATTCAGGTTTACGCCGACCCGCAGCCGTTTGGAAGCCGCAAAATCAAGGTTCACGCGACCGCCGGATTTTTCCAGGTCGTTGGCAATGAGAATGCCTTCATTTTTGCCAAAATTAGCGCTGGCATAATAACGCACTTTATCGTTACCGCCGCTAAAGGACAGCGTGGCATTGCTTACGCTTCCTTTTCTAAAAGCCTGTTCCTGCCAATCCGTCTGATCTTTCAGATCTCTCCAGTTCGTATTACCGTCGTAGCGGTTGAAACGGCTGCGTACAAAACGCGACCAGGAACCGGAATCGGACGAATCCGCCCCTTCGAACAGGTCCGAGTTGTAGGCGGCTTCGCTGAATAGTTCGACATATTCTTTCGAATTCAAAAATTCACGCTTGTGGGTCGCCTGGCTCATACCGGTTTGAATATCAAATTCGATGCGGGATTTACCCGATTTGCCGGATTTTGTGGTGATCAGAATGACGCCATTGGAGCCACGCGAACCGTAAATCGCTTTGGCCGAAGCATCTTTCAGGACTTCGATCGATTCCACATCATTAAAGTTGAAATCGGCTAACGGATTCAGGGGCGCTCCCGACTCATTGGTAGCATCCTTGGAAATCGGGATACCGTCGATGACGACCAGCGGTTCGGTACCGGCATTGATCGAACCTACGCCACGTACCCGTATACGCATGGCGCCACCCAGTTTGCCATTCACACTCTCGACGTATACGCCGGCCGCCTGCCCCTGCAATCCCTGTTCGAAGGATACTACGGGCATAGATTTCAGGTTCTCGCCCGATACTTTGGCAATATTACCCGTCAGCGTAGACTTGATCTGTTTACCGTAACCGACCACCACTACTTCATCCAGGATGCTGGTGTTTTGGTTGATGACGATATCCAACTGGTTGCGATTGCCTACTACCACTTCCGTGCTGACGTAGCCGGTGTAACTGACCGAGATAATATCCTCGTTTTTGGCAATGGTAATGACAAATTTGCCGTCCAGATCCGTTACGGTTCCCACCGTAGTGTTCTTGACGGTGACAGTGGCACCGATGATCGGATCGCCATTGGCGGGGTCGTAGACCCTGCCTTCAATGCGGCGTTGTGCGACAGCAGCAAGCACGGCAAGGCAAGTGATGAGTAGTGTAAACACTATTCGTTTCATACAGAAAAAATTGAAATGGGTTTAAAAATATTGATTAAAAATGCCATTCAGCCGAAGCTGAATGGCATTGCAAGGATACTGTTTTGTTGACTTAATTTGTAACAATGTTTTGTTAAAAATTAAAAATATGCATTTAACTACCTGTAAAGTAAGCCGTAATGCCATACTGAGTTTATTTCTCCAATCGCTCCATCAGCCGGTTCGTAATGCGCAGAAAGTCCATTTCCGTGATAATTCCGACCAATTCCTTGCCTTGTACCACCGGCAGACAGCCAATTTTCTGCGTCCGCATTTTTTCCATGGCTTCCATAATGCTGGTTTCCGGCGATACGGTGATGGGTTTTTCAATCATAATATCCTTGACCATCGTAGCGGCCACTTCTTCGTTGATCTGGTGGCGGCGGGCAAAATGACGCAGTAACAGGCGGGAAGAAACCAGTCCGACCAGTTCGCCTTTCGGATTTTCCACCGGCATATAGCGGATGCGGCGCCAGTCCATAATTTCAGCGACAATCTCGATCAGGTCTTCTTTTTGTACGGTAAACAGGTCGGTCGACATGAACTCTTCGACCTTGATTTTAGACGGCTGCCAGTTGACCAGATCGGCGATGGTACCTTCCTCCCAGGTGTGTACGGGTTTATTTTCTTTTTGATTTTTCAGCATGGCAGCGGTAAGCGCAGTGACGGCTTCGTCATTGGTGAATTCTTTTTTGAGCGCCGTAAAGGTGCGCAGCGCCCAGCGGGCACCGGTTTTGTGTTCGCGGGCGCGGGCTTCGATGATATCCATGTATTTGTTGATATCGGCGGTCTTTACTTTACGGTGTTTGAGACCCTCGCGGGCCAACGGCAGTAATTCGTTGATAATCAACTCTGTAACTGGCACCTTCCGATCTTTGAACCAAGTGAAAGTGGTATCGATACCAAATTTGGCCGATTTCAAAAAGTTATCGCGCGCATCGACAAAATCCATTTGTTTGGTGATATCGTCGTGGTGCAGGCTCATGCCGATCATGGCACCCAGCCAGAATGCCGCGTTGGCAGTGGCATCGACCGGGGTGGGGCCGGCGGGCATCACGCGGTTCTCGATCCGCAGGTGTGGTTTGCCATTGGGTGAAATGCCGTAACACGGACGATTCCAGCGGTACACCGTGGAATTATGGATTTGCAGGGCGCGCAGTTTGGGCACCTGACCATTGCGGATCATTTCCAGGGAGTCCTCTTCAATGGCACCGGCCAAAAGTACCCGGAAACGGCTGATGTCTTCCTTGTAAATCTGCGTGATATCGCCTTTCAGCCAGCCACTTCCGAAGTTGACCCGCGGCAGGCGCTCGCGCATGTGGTCGTGCGTAGTGCGCGTGTCAAGGCTTTGCTGGAACAGGGCAATCCGTGTCTCATGCCACAACCGCCGGCCAAAAACCAGCGGCGAATTCGCCGAAATGGAGATCATTGGCGCGGCCAATACCTGGGCGATATTGTACATTTTGACAAACTCTTTGGGCGCTACCTGCAGATGCACCTGAAAACTGGTGTTGCACGCCTCCAGCAACGGCGAGTCGTGTTTGACCAGCAATTCATCCACGCCTTCTACCCGCAGCTCGAAAGAAGTGCCGAGCAGGTGTTTCTGAATGGCGGCCATCAACGCGAAATAACGATCCTTCGGTGTGAGGTTGTGCATCTCCAGGTCATGCTTGCGCAGCGTAGGCAAGATCCCGGTCAGCACAATGCTGGCGTCAAATTTATTCAGCACTTGCTGAATGATGTCCAGATAATGGACGTTTTCCGCTTCCAACTGACTCAGACAATCTCCCACGAATTCACGCGGACTCAGATTGGTTTCGAGGTTGAATTTTGCCAGTTCCGTGACGCACCAGGGCATATCCTGCAAATGTTCCAGTACCTGCATATTGATGGTGGCAGGTTTGAGCGTCTTATTGTCTACAAGGCACATTTCCTGTTCCGCACCGATACGCGTAATGTCACTTTCAAACCAGTCATGGTTGAGCATATACTCAAACGCCTGCACATCATCGAGCAAACTGCGCACAAAATGCAGCATCTCCGACTTACTTTCTACTGTGTTTACTTTTTGAAATCCCATATTTCCTTACTGCCTGAATGGTTTAGTGTGAAGAATCCGGCGGGCAATATTATTTCTTTTCTACAGAAAATTCAAACCAACTTTTTTTGGGACCCGTTTGACGCCCGCCAAAACAAGTACGGCGGGGTCAAATAACGCTCCGCTCATAATATGGAGCAGCATCAGTTTCGCAGATTGCGGGTAAAGGGTTTTGCTACTGTAAAATACAATATCCACGTGTAGGATAAAACTACAATCTACGTTTGCCTTTTATGCGTATATACGTCGGGGCTGGGTGATTTATCTATCTTTAACAAATGCTAAATAGGTGACCGTTGTAGAAATTGCTGCAATTTTTATAGAATTTTTAAGGGTGATCAAAGTAGTAATCGTAATTTTTTTAGCCTGCTTCTATTGAAATACAGTAAATTAGCAAATGCCGAAGACCTGCTACGCAAGTGTTACATTTAATTAATAAAATATTGACTTTCAATACGTTATAGTTTTTTCGATGGGCTTAAACGATGACATTTTTTAATGTTGTATTGTATCTTTAGGACTGAAATAGCAACGGATTGATAATTTTTAAATTTTGTTCAAAGTTTTAATACACAATTTATTCCAATAATCCATTTACATTTGCACAATGAATATAGAACTGGCAATCAAGCACTTACAGCAAGAGCCCCAAATTGGGCATGTAATAGCCAATACCCATGTGCCTGACTTTGCACCATCCGGTAAAATTTATTATGACTTGCTGGATTCTATAGTTTCACAACAGTTGAGTGTAAAAGCGGCAACGACTATTTTTAATCGTTTCTGTGCCTTGTTTCCCGACCATTATCCGCATCCTGAATTAGTGCATCAAGTCCCCGCCGAACAACTCAGAGCGGTTGGCTTATCTTTCCAAAAAGCCGGCTATCTGCAAAACGTCGCCACCTTCGCCCAGCAAAACGATCTGGAAAATCATAATTGGGGTGCCATGACCGATGAAGAAATTATCGGTTTTCTGACCCAGATTAAAGGCGTGGGAAAATGGACTACACAGATGCTGCTCATGTTCTCGCTAGGCCGTCCGGATATTTTTCCGGTAGATGATTTAGGCATCCAGCAAGGCATGCAACGCCTCTTTAAAATTGACGCTCCGACCACCAAAGCGCTGAAAATAAAAATGTTGGAACACGCCGAGCCCTGGCAACCGTGGCGCACCATCGCCTGCCGTTATCTGTGGCGCTGGAAAGATAATAAGATCGTACTTGATAGTTTACCTGGTTGATTTCGCATCCAGCGTATTATATGTCCCCACATTCCACCACCACATTTTGCCACAACCATTTTATTAATAAATAACAACTAATGAAAGAACAAAACAGCAGTAGCCGTTACCCGATCGGAAATTTCGAGTATGGCAAAAAGTACTCCCTTGATGAAACCCGAAAACATATAAAAACCCTTTCCACCTTTCCCAAAAGACTGAAAAAAGTCCTGAAAAAGATGCGCGGGGAATCACTGGATATGCCTTACCGACGCGGTGGCTGGACCGTAAGACAAGTCGTACACCACATGGCCGATAGCCATATCAATGCATATATCCGTTTCAAATTTGCCGTAACGGAGGATAACCCGACCATTAAACCATACGACGAACAAAGCTGGGCGGAACTGGAAGATGCCAAACACGCTTCCGTAAAGGTCTCTTTGAAATTACTCGCTGCCTTACACCAGCGCTGGACGATTTTTCTGGAGGCACTTTCTGCCGACGACCTGAAAAGTACCTATTATCATCCGGGATCGAAACGGGTGATCGGGATGCAGGAAGCCATCGCGCTGTACAGCTGGCACAGCGAACATCACCTTGCCCACATTAGTATTGTGGCAGAAGGCAGAGTGATGGACGAGGAAGTGGTAAAACCGAAGAAGAAACAACTTCAGGCCGAAAACGAACCGAAAAAGCGCGGACCTAAGGTCAAAGTCAAGGCACCTGCCGTATCTGCCGCCCCGAAACGCGCACGCCGCACGCCGGAGCAAATCGCCGCTGACAATGCCGTCCAGGCCGCTGCCAAAGCGGCGGAAGGTCCGAAAAAGCGCGGTCCGAAAGCCAAAGCACCTGCCGCCGCCGTAGCGGACACTCCAAAACGCATCCGCCGCACGCCGGAGCAAATCGCCGCCGACAATGCCGTCCAGGCCGCCGCCAAAGCGGCGGAAGGTCCGAAAAAGCGCGGTCCGAAAGCCAAGGCCCCTGCCGCCGCCGTAGCGGCCACTCCAAAACGCATCCGCCGTACGCCGGAGCAAATCGCCGCTGACAATGCCGCCCAGGCCGCTGCCAAAGCAGCAGAAGGCCCGAAAAAGCGCGGTCCGAAACCGAATCCTGATAAAGCGCCCCAAGCGCCCAAGGCACCGGCATTGAATGCCGATGGTACGCCAAAGAAACGCGGCATGAGCCCAGAGCACATGGCCAAAATCCGGGAAGCACGGATGGCTAAACGCGCCGCCGCTGGTCTTGCACCGATGGTCACCAAGCCGGCAACAACGCCGAAAGTAAAAGCCGCAAAAGCACCGAAAGCGCCAAAAGCCCCGAAAACGCCAGTCGTCAACGCGGATGGTACGCCGAAAAAACGTGGCATGAGCCCAGAGCACATGGCCAAAATCCGGGAAGCACGGATGGCTAAACGCGCCGCCGCTGGTCTTGCACCGATGGTCACCAAGCCGGTAACAACGCCGAAAGTAAAGGCCGCAAAAGCCCCGAAAGCGCTGGCCGTCAACGCCGATGAAACGCCGAAAAAACGTGGCATGAGCCCAGAGCACATGGCCAAAATCCGGGCAGCGCGGGTGGCTAAACGCGCCGCCGCTGGTCTTGCACCGATGGTCACCAAGCCGGTTGCAGCGCCGAAAGTAAAAGTGGAAAAAGCCCCGAAAACGCCAGTCGTCAACGCGGATGAAACGCCGAAGAAACGCGGCATGAGCCCAGAGCACATGGAGAAAATCCGGGCGGCGCGGATGGCTAAACGCGCCGAGGCGATCAGCGCCGGCACCTTACCGGCTCCCAAGCCTAAAAAAGAACCCGTTTTAAATGCGGATGGTACGCCGAAGAAACGCGGGATGAGCCCGGAACACATGGAAAAAATCCGGGCAGCACGCGGTAAAAAGAAAGACGTAAATTAAAAGTTGTGCAGTGCCCGTTTCCATTTGGGTAAGCCGTCAATTTGTTATAATTCAATCTGTTGTGAAGGAGAACGTGTTCATCGCGTCCTCCTTCACGTATTTTGCGATGGTCATCTATCGGAGCATACCAGTAGATTCATCGAAAAATCGCTGGTAGAATGCGGCATTTTTTAGACCTTTGCGCCGCTTTTTCGATCTGTCTTGTGTCGTACCGTAAAATAGATCAGACCATTAACTTTTCACCATAAAAAACAGGTTATGCAGAGAATTTTGTTGCTCGCAGTCCTTTTTGTTGCGCTTACTGGTACAGTCAGCGGCCAAAATATTCAATTCGTAGAATACGATTTGCCCAACGGGCTGAAAGTGATTCTGCACGAAGATCACACCACGCCGATTGTTGCTGTCTCAGTGATGTACCACGTCGGTTCTAAAAATGAAGCGCCGGAACGGACCGGTTTCGCGCACTTTTTCGAGCACCTGCTTTTCGAGGGTTCGGACAACATCAAACGCGGCGAATTTGACGATTACATCAACAACGCCGGCGGTTACAACAATGCCAATACCACCTACGACCGCACCTATTACTATGAAGCATTGCCCAGCAATCAGCTCGCCCTCGGCCTCTGGCTCGAAAGTGAGCGTATGCTGCACGCCAAAGTGGAAAAGATCGGCGTAGAAACCCAACGCCAGGTGGTTAAGGAAGAGCGCCGTCAGCGTACCGACAACCAGCCGTATGGCCGTTTGATCGAAGAGACGATGTTTCGGACCTTTAAAGTACACCCATACCATCACCCGGTAATCGGTTCGATGGCCCACCTGGATGCAGCAGAAGAACAGGATTATGTCAATTTTTACCACAAATTCTACCGTCCCGACAACGCGATTTTATCGATTGCCGGCGATATCGACATTGCGCAGACCAAACAATTAATCGACCTTTATTTCAAGGATATTCCCAAAGGAACGGTGACGATCGATCGTAAATTTCCTGCAGAGCCGGCTATGACCCGCGTACAGCGCGATACCGTTTACGATAATGTGCAGCTGCCCGCCATCGTCTATAGTTATCACATTCCGGCACAGGGTACGAAGGATTTTTATGCGGTAAAAATGCTCGGCCAGTTGCTGAGCCAGGGCGAGAGCAGCCGGATGCAAAAACAAATCGTGGATGAACAGCAAAAAGCCGTAGCGGCCGGTTCATTCCCGTTTGAACTGGAAGACGCCGGTGCAAACATCGTTTATGCGATCGCGAATGTCGGCGTAAACCCGGCCGATCTTGAGAAATCTATGGACGCAGTTATTGCGGAGGTGCAAACCACCCTGATTTCAGAGATGGAATTCCAGAAACTGCAAAATCAGCTCGAAAACGACTTCGTCAGCGCCAATAATACCGTGGCCGGAATTGCCGAAAGCCTCGCCAATTATGAAATGTACTACGGCGACGCTAACCTGATTAATACTGAACTGGAGCGCTACCGCAAAGTGACCCGGGAGGACATCCGCGCCGCTGCCAATAAATACTTTACCAAAAATGCGCGTGTAGTGCTCTATTGGTTGCCTAAACCAAAGCAGCCTTAATCGGTAGTGGAATCGTTTGTAAAAACCAGTTTCAGGGTTTTACAATAGGCAACCCATTCGCTCAATTTTTACTATTTCAATTTTTACAATGAAAAAATTCTCGTTTTTCACGATATTATTTGTCTTGTTGCTGGCCGCCTGCGATCCCAAAACGGGTAGTAAAATGGCCACAACGCCGGCTTCGACCACGCCAACGGCAGCCGGAGCGATGAAGTCGCCTAAAATCCCCCTGCCAACGGGCGATGTGCGCAAAGCCGCACCTATGGCCGGCGATGCCCCGAAAATCCAGATCGGGAAAGCCGAAACGACCAAATTGGAAAATGGCCTGACGGTGATCGTGGTGGAAAACCACAAACTGCCCACGGTTTCGTACCGCTTGTTTGTCGACAACGATCCGGTGACGGAAAAAGACGCCGCCGGTTATGTCCAGATGATGGGCGAACTGCTTTCGAAAGGCACTAAAACCCGCACCAAAGCGCAGATCGATGAGTCGGTGGATTTTATCGGCGCATCGTTGAACTCGGATGCCAATGGTGTCTCGGGCAACAGTCTTTCCAAATACTCGGACAAACTGCTTGACCTGATGTCCGATGTATTGCTGCACCCGACGTTCCCGGCCGAAGAACTGGACAAAGCCAAGAAACGCGAGGAGAGTAACCTGGCCTCGGCTAAAGACGACGCCAATACCATCGCCCGCAACGTTGCCAGTGTTTTGACTTATGGCAAAGGCCACCCGTACGGCGAAAATATGACCGAAGAGTCCTTGGGTAAAATCACCCTGGATCAGATTAAAGCGCACCATTCAACCTATTTCAAGCCAAACATTGCTTATCTCGTCATCGTCGGTGATATTTCGAAGGACAAAGCGATGAAACAGGCCAAGCAATATTTCGGCAAATGGCAACCAGGTGCAGTACCAAAAAATAACTACACCCTGCCGCGTCCGCCCGAGAAAGCGCAAGTTGATTTTGTGGCCAAACCAGGCGCTGTACAGTCAGTGATTAATATCAACTACCCGGTTGAATTGCAACCTGGTACGCCCGATGTGATCCGCAGCCGGGTCACTAATGCCATTCTCGGCGGTTACTTCAACAGCCGGGTAAACGCCAATCTGCGCGAAGGCCACGGCTGGACGTACGGCGCGCGTTCAGCCCTTACGCCGGACATCCTGGTCGGTTCTTTCAGCGGCTCCGCGAGTGTGCGCAATGCCGTGACGGACAGTTCCCTGATCGAGTTTTTGAAAGAAATGAACCGTATGCGCACGGAAAAAGTACCACAAGCCGAATTGCAAGTGGTGAAAAATGTATTGGCTGGTCAATTTGCCCAAAGCCTGGAACAACCCGGCACGGTCGCGAATTTTGCGCTTAATACGGCCCGTTACAAATTACCCGCTGATTATTACGAAAAATACCTGGAAACACTGCAAGGCGTAACCGCAGAAGAAGTATTGTCGATGGCGAAAAAATACATCCGTGCCGACCGCGCGCACATCCTGGTAGTCGGTAACAAAGACGATGTAGCCGAACGTCTCCTGCAATTTGGTGCCGACGGAAAGATCAATTTCTACGATGTGTACGGCAATCCGGTAAAAGTGAATAATGCGGTTTTACCGGCTGATATGACGGCGGATAAAGTGTTGAACGATTATATCAATGCCATCGGCGGCGCGGCCAAAATCGCGACCCTGACCGATGTGCAAATGACGGCCAGCATGAAAACCCGCGGCCCTGAATTCAGCATCAAAACCTGGCAGAAAGGCGGTAATAAAGTTGTGGTCGAAATGACCATGAATGGTCAGATGGTGTCTAAACAAGTCTACAACGGTGAAAAAGCCATGCAATCGGGTATGGGTGGCGCTACGGAACCGATCGAAGGCGAAGGCTTGGGCGATATTAAAGAACAGGCGGCTTTTTCCAAAGAAGTCAACTACAAATCAGCCGGTTATAAACTCACGCTGAAGGGTATTGAAGATGTGAACGGCAGCAATGCCTATGTAGTGGAAGTAGAACGCCCGGACGGTAAAAAATCTACGGAGTACTACGATATGAAAAGTAGTCTGAAAGTGCGGGAAATGAGCACCAGCACCGGCGCTGACGGCCAGCCGGCTACACAAACCATCGATATCGGTGATTACAAGGAAGTGAATGGCGTGAAAATGCCGCATACCCTGAATATTACCGGTCTTTTTCCGGTACCGGTAAAAGTTACCACGACGGAAATGAAGGCCAATGCCGGTATCGACGATGCTATTTTCAAGTTGTAATAACCGATGACTTATCACGAATGATCGGGTCTGATCCGCTGGTTTCGCGTATGAAAATACCCGAATGCACCGGGTCAGACCCGGATTTTTATAAAGGCTACAGAATTACCCTGGAAAGTAGCAATTTTGCGGCTGCGCAAGGTGCGTCTTAGGACGTCCACGCTCGATTTTTACAGTTCACTTAACAGATTTCCATGTTACAATTTATATTGCTGCAAGCAATGCCCGGTGGCGGCTCGAATACCAGTCTGATTTTTTTGCTGCTCATCCCGGTGGTGATGTACTTCTTTATGATCCGCCCGCAGCAAAAACAAATGAAAGAGCGCAAGGAACTCAACGACAGTCTCAAGGAAGGGATGGAAGTGGTGACCACTTCCGGCATTATCGGCCGCATTACCAAGATCGACGATAAAGCCGCTCGCCTGATGGTCGATGAAAAAACCTTCCTGCGCGTGACCCGCCAATCTATTGCCGCTGAATACAAGGGGTAATTGTATGCGTGCTAGTCCTGCAATTGCCCTGCTGTTGCTCAGTTGTTTTCCCGTTGTTGCGTGTGCCCAGAGTCCCTGGGTACGCAGCCGGGCAGGTTTTTATGCCCAGGCTGCCTGGCAATTTATTCCGGCTTACGCTGCGGTATATCCGGATAATAATGTGTCCGGCACGGTGCCGCTGCATCGCAAAATTTCCGAAGGCACGTTTCAATTGTATGGCGAATACGGGCTGACCCGTCGCGCCACGCTGACCATCGCGTTGCCACTGCGTTTTTTGCGGGCTGGTCAGACCATCGTGAATCCGCTTCCGAATGGATATGCGGCCGGCACGTTGGTTGGCCTGGGCAATGTCTCGCTTTCCCTCCGTCGCACCCTGTACACCGGAAAAATTACCCTGGCCGGTACGGTTCGCCTCGATGCACCTACTAATAGCAACGATGCGGAAACGGGCCTTCGGACCGGTTACAATGCGTTTACGGTTGTTCCGATGTTGAATGCTGGGCGCGGTTTTCGGCATGCCTATGTATTTGCGTATGCCGGTTATGGTATGCGGACCCATGCGTACAACGATTTTTTACACGCCGGCATCGAAGGTGGCTGGCACTTTAAAAAATGGTGGTTGACCGGATTTTCCGAATTGAACCTGCCGCTGAAAAATACGGGCGACGGTCCGATCTTACCTGGCGCCAATTCATTTACCCGGCTGTACGTCCATAACCAGGGCTACCTGTCGATCGGCTTTAAAAGCCAAGTCGAATTGCACCGGTTTTATGGCGTCGCGCTCTCCGCTGCCGGCGCGGCCTGGGGGCGCAATGTGCCCGCCCAACCGGCCTACAGCGCCGGCCTGTATTTTAAGTGGGAATAGGAATTAGTTCCTGGGCGAAAAAAACGGGCTGCTCGTCGGGAATATCCTTGACTGATTACCCGCTTGCACCTAATTTTGCCCTTCCTAATTTTCACTTAACACAACCAACATGCGCAGAAATCACGAAATTGACTACACCATTCACGGCGAGGAAATGCAATGCGTGGAGATTGAACTGGATCCGAAGGAGACGGTCGTGGCCGAATCCGGCAGTTTTATGTTTATGGATGAAGGCATTGAAATGGCAACTATTTTTGGCGACGGCAGTGGACAGGATAAAGGTTTTTTTGGCCAGTTGATGTCGGCCGGCAAACGCCTGATCACCGGTGAGAGTCTATTTATGACCACCTTTACGAATATGGTGTCCGCCAAACAGCGCGTTACTTTTGCCGCTCCGTACGCCGGTAAAATCATGCCGCTCGATCTGCAACAACTAGGTGGTAAAGTAATTTGCCAGAAAGACGCTTTTCTTTGTTCGGCTAAAGGCGTACAAATGGGCATTGAATTCCAACGTAAACTCGGTACCGGCCTCTTTGGCGGCGAAGGGTTTATCATGCAGAAACTGGAGGGCGACGGCATGGCTTTCGTGCACGCCGGTGGACACGTAATGCGCCGCGACTTGCGCATGGGCGAGACGCTGCGCATCGATACGGGCTGTATTGTGGCCTTTACGCAGCAGATTAATTACGATATCCAGTTGATGAAAGGCGTAAAAAATGCCATTTTTGGCGGCGAAGGGTTGTTCTTTGCCGTATTGCGCGGACCCGGAACGGTCTGGTTGCAGTCGCTGCCAGTGAGTCGCCTGGCATCAAAAATCTTGCAATATGGTGCCGGGCCGCGCAAAGAGGAAGGCAGTATCCTCGGCGGACTGGGCAATTTACTGGATGGTAAGTAAGCCGGTAGACCGCTCACCCCAGATATGGCACAGCATTTTACGCAGTAACGGACAGCCATGTAATTAACCGTACTTATCGCTTTTGCAAGGGCCATTTCTACCCGCTATTCGACCGGGAGAAATGGCCCTTATTTTAACATATCCACACTTTAACGAATCGGTTGTGCGTTTCATGCCTGAATTCTACTGACCTGCCGCGTATCTTCGCGGTTTTTTTTATAGTATTTTTCCAACTTTTACGATGGTTTTTAACACATTTTGCCGCTCAACGGCCCTTTTGTGCAGTTTCTTTCTCTTTTCATTCACGCATAGTTTTGCCCAAAAAGTCGGCCTCGAAGTCACCCGTTGCAGTGGCGTAGATCGCAATGCACCGGTGTATAACGTAACCCTCGACGGCGCGGGTAAGAAGTGGATGGCTAATAGCAAAGGCGTTTTTCAGGTGAAAGCCGCCGACTTCGCTACCCAGCGCGTAGTGCCGGCTAGCGAAAAATCCGTGCTCGCCTGTCGTGGCGGCAATGCGGATATTACCTGGTCGGAAGATGCTTTCCGCAAAATCGTCAAGACACCGTGTACGGTTATTTCCGCCTGGTACGATGCCAAAACGACGCAATTGTGGCTGGGTACCGATGAGGCCGGTGTATATCAGTTCAAAACGACGCCGCAGTTGGAATTGGTGGAAAAATATACCACCAGCAATTCCAAGATCAAATCCAATAACGTGTCTAATATTTTTCAGGACAAAAGCGGCCGTTTCTGGATCGGCACGGATAAGGGCTTGTTTTACGGCACGCCCGGCCGCTGGAAAACTGACTTCAATGAATACGTAGTCCAACGCGTCCGCGAGTTCGGTACCGATATTTACGTGCTGGCCGACGGGGAAATTTCCAAAGGGACCGGCGGAGAAAAATGGGTCGACATGGCCCTGGATACCAAAAAAATAGAAGGCCAGATCGCCGATTTCGATGTAGATGCCGCTGGTAAAATGTGGATTGTTTCGGGAATTTTAACCCGCTTCGATTTACTGGATAAAGCCTACGAAACCTTCAGCGGCCCCGAATATTATACCAGTGAATACGGCAGTTCTATTGCCATTGATTTCGACGGCGCCGTATGGGTAGGTACGGATGATAAAGGGCTGTATTCCGTCGACAAAGCCTCGGCGATGACGCTGAATGGTTATGTCGAACAACCAATCAGTTGCACCGGCCCCGGCAAAGACGCCATACTGCGCGTAAAAGTTACGGGCGGCGTGCCGCCGTATACTTTCAAATGGAGCGGCGGACTCATCGGTGAAAACCCTAAAAACGTAGGCGTGGGTAATTACGATGTCACGGTTACGGACAGCAAAGGCAAAGTGCGTACCACGCAGGTGAATGTACCGGATGCACGATTGGTCATTACCGTAAAACAAAAAAAAGCCGCCAGCGCGCCGGGTAAAAACGATGCCAGTGCGGTCGTCGATATTGAAGGCAACGCCTCTGGGCTGGTCATTCAATGGGACAATGGCGAATCACTCGTGGAAGCCAAAACGCTGACCGCCGGCAGCCACACTGTTACGGTTACTGACCCCAAGGGTTGTACGGCAGTCGGTACGGTGGTAGTTAGCGGCAAAGCATTACCGATGGAACTGGCCATTTCCGAAAAAACAGCGATCAAGTGTGCCGGTGAACCATCTGCGGCCCTGACTACCAAGGTATATGGTGGTACGCCGCCCTTCAAATACCAGTGGGCAAACCCGGCGCTGACCGGAGAAGCGCCGTCGAATGTACCCGCAGGAACGTACACTTTGATCGTGACCGATGCTGCCGGCCTGTCAAAAAGCGCGGATATTACGGTGAAACAACCCGATGCGCTTTCGCTGACTGCCCAGGCTCAGGCCCCCGCGAGTATTGGCAACGCCGATGGGAAGGCCATTGCGCAGGCAAAAGGTGGTTCCGGCGCATATCTGTTTCAATGGGAAAGCGGGGAAAGCATTTTCTCCGCCATCAAATTGAAAGCCGGCCTCAATAAGGTAACGGTCACCGATGCGAATGGCTGTAAAGCCGAGGCTTCGGTCACCATTGCGGAAAACATTCAGGCCCTGTCGGTGGCGATTGCGGAAAAATCCGGTATCAAATGCGCCGGTGAAAAATCGGCTGTTTTGGCAGCACAGGTGACCGGTGGTAAAGGTCCGTTCACCTATCAATGGAGCGATCCGACGTTTACGGGTGAAACGGCTGCCAATCTGGCGGCGGGTACCTACCAGTTGACCCTGACCGACGCTACCGGCAAAACAAGCACGGCCAATGTTACGGTGAAACAGCCGGAACCATTGGCACTGACAGTTCAGGTGCAGGCACCCGCCAGTACCGGCAATACCGACGGTAAAGCGATTGCACAGCCCGTCGGCGGAGTCGGTCCTTATCTGTTTCAATGGGAAAGTGGTGAAAGCAGCAATACGGCCGTTAAACTAAAACCGGGCAAAAACAACGTGACCGTAGCCGACGCAAACGGCTGCAAAGCCGAGGCTTCGGTGGTCATTTCCGAAAATATCCTGCCACTGACGGTCTTCGTTGCGGAAAAAAATGCGATCAAGTGTGCGGGTGAAAAATCGGCCAGTCTGGCTACGCAAGTGAGCGGTGGTAAAGGGCCGTTCCGCTATACCTGGAGCAACCCTGCGCTGAGCGGAGAAACCCCGGCCAATGTGGCCGCCGGCGATTATCAACTGACGCTCACTGATGCTACCGGCACCACCAGCACGGCCACGGTCAACGTGAAACAACCTGAGACCCTGACCGTAACTGTGCAGGTGCAAGCA
>JBBRDQ010000076.1:0-20572 GCA_038203695.1 Chitinophagales bacterium | reverse complement strand
GGACATCGGTGCGTGGGTTGCCGTCAGTTCCGCATTCCACCAGGTCAGCACACTAGCCACGTTGCTGCGCAGCAGGTTGAAGTTGGAGGTTTGCGCCAGGTCAAATCCATAGGTCAGCACGCGCGCTTCGCCGCTCGGATGATACCAGACGGCCGTTGGTGTGCCGCTCAAGGCATAGCCGCTACCGCCAAAGAGATAGATCGGTGTGGCTTCCGGGCGCAATTCAAAACCGTCGGCGTACCACAACGTGCTGAATTGCCAGTCCAGATCGGTTAAACCGGGAATAGGTTGCCCGGAGACCGGCGTCACCAACGGCACGCCGGCTGCGTTGTCGTCGGCGTAGGATTGCACAGCATACTTGGAAATACCCAGGTTATCGTAAGCAAAATCGCCCGACTGAAACGATACGGGAGCCCCGCCGTACCGATCATATAAATAATCCAGTCCGACCAGCCATAGATTAGCGTTTGGCTGCGCCAGGTACGCCTGCAATTCGATATTGGTCGAGTCGCCGCCATTCCAGAGTTGGAGGCTTAGTCCCCACGTGGAAGTGTACCAGATGACCAGATCATAATCGTTCATCTCTGCCAGGGTCGGACTGACATTTTGTGCGTACGCATCAAAAAAGACGTAGTCGTACCCTAAGGAATCGAGGGCTGAAGCGACGTATTCGCCATTATCAAAAGCATCGCCACTGTCGTTGACAAAAAGGACATTCAGTTGCGCACTGGCCGAGAAGCCCATGACGAGAAAAAGCAGCAAGTAGAATAGTTTTTGCATGTGCAGGTGTTCGGTGAAAATTGGATGTGTGGACGCTTATCAGGGTACAATGGAATGCCGGGCAGCAAATTTACAAATTTTATTCATTACGGCTTTCCGGCGAAGGCCAAATGTACCGGTATTATGGATAAACAACCCTGCTGCAAAAACTGGCGATTACGCTCACCATTTTCGATGCAATCGGTTTGGGATTTGCCACAATTATCGGTTTGCAACGCGGGCAGGAAGCGGGATTAGGACCGGGGTTTGTGTCACCCTGGGCATGGTATCCGGTTGTTTCGGAGGCGTAGTACGCGATGTATTGCTCAACGAGATTCCACTGATATTCCGCCAGGATATTTATGCATCCGCTTCGTTGCTGGGCGGTGTACTGTTTCTAATCTTGTCCAGCCTGGAAATATTTGCGCCGTTAGCGACTGCATTATCGATCATTTTTATCGTCGCATTCCGGCTGGCGGTGCTGCGGTTTGGGTGGAAATTACCGGACATCCGCTAAGCAATAGTGCCAGGCCACCTGGTGTGGGATGCTGCATTTGGATGCGGAAACACCGGCCTAATGGCCGGCGCACAGTCTACTGGCTAAAATCCAGTCTTTCATCGTTTATTCCCATTAATTCGCCGAAAAATAGCCGACCGCGCTTGCAAGGCTGAAAATCCGCTGTACATTTGTGATGTCAAAACAATATCACAATAAAATCAATTTGCAATGGAAAAAGTTATCAAACCCTTTTCAGGCTGGACCATCTTACTCCTGAGCCTCGTTTTCATCGTTTGCGGCGTTATCTTTTTAACCAGTAAACAATTTGGGCTGTGGCCCATCGTACTAGTCGTAGCGGGAGCGATCCTGCCACTTGGTCTGGTGGCGATCGAGCCCAACAACGCCCGTGTCCTTAATCTGTTTGGTACGTATACCGGCAGCATCAAGCAGGACGGGTTCTTTTTTGTCAATCCGTTTTATACCAAAAAGAAAATTTCACTGCGCGCAGTTACACTCGACCTGCCGGTAATCAAAGTGAACGACAAACAAGGCAACCCGATCATGATCGGCGCAGTGGTCGTGTATCGCGTGCAGGACACTTTCAAAGCCGCTTTCGCGGTAGAGGAATACGCGTATTTTGTGAAAATTCAGAGTGAAACAGCGGTGCGCAAACTGGCGGGATTGTACAGTTACGACAACTGGGAAGATGAAGCGGCGCACGTGACCTTGCGGGCCAGTTCGGATGAAGTAAACCACCAGTTGGCTTCCGAAATCAGCGAACGCCTGCAGTTGACCGGCATCGAAGTGATCGAGGCGCGTATCAATCACCTGGCGTATGCTACGGAAATTGCCGGTGCCATGTTACAGCGTCAACAGGCCACTGCGGTGGTTGCGGCACGCAGTAAAATCGTGGAAGGTGCCGTGGGAATGGTTGAAATGGCCCTGGAACAGTTGTCGCACAAACAAATTATCCATCTGGACGAAGAGCGCAAAGCCGCTATGGTGAGCAATTTGCTGGTCGTCTTGTGCGGCGATCGCAATGTGCAACCCGTCGTGAACACCGGAACGCTCAATCAGTAGATAAAAAATATCATGGCCACAAAAAAATCGTTTGTTTTGCGCATTGATGATGCTACATTTGCTGCGTTGGAAAAATGGGCAGCCGATGATTTTCGCAGTGTGAACGGGCATATCGAATGGCTGCTGACCAAATCCCTCAAAGAAGCCAGTCGCATGCCGAAGCCGAGAAAAAGCACTGCTACCGATGCTCCGACGCAACCGGAAGACGAGCAAAATATCGCCTCGTAATATTGCAACTGTTTACCTTAACAAAAAACGGACATCTGAAAACTTCGCCATGCTGCGGGTTAGCAGGTTGTCCGTTTTTTATTTTGTACAAACCTGGCCGCATGGCCACTCTCTAAATTTTATTTTTAACGTTGCTCATGATTCGTAATTTTTTGTCTTTGTGCCTATGTGTGTTTTTTTTACTGCTATCCGCTACAGTCGTGTACGGTCAAACGACCAAACTCGATGAAAAAATTGCCGACCTGCATTTATCAGGCGCTGTTTTTGAACTCCATAACGACCTGTTTTCAAGAGCACCCGGACCCAAAAGCCCCCAAAATGACCTACAAAGAAAGGCGCAGCACCTGCTGCTCAGCCAAACAACGCTGCATACCATCCTGAGCAGCCGCGCCGATGCCTTGACCCTGGAAATTCCCTATAACGGCCAAATACTGACCGTGGAATTATTTCAGGCAGCGGTAGTAACCAATGAATTCACGGTGAAAACCGGCGACTGGAAAACCACCCCTTACACCGCCGGCGCATACTACCGCGGTATTATCAAAGGCGTGCCGCACTCCCTCGTCGCTATCAGTTTTTTCGACGATGAAGTGATCGGCGTGCTGGCGCATCCGGAATGGGGCAATCTCAATCTCGGTCGCCTGGACCGCCCCGATAATCAAACCGCTTATACCTTGTACGCAGAAAATCTGCTGCCGACCCAACCTTTTGCCGACTGTGTTGTGCGGGAAGGGCATCAAACTGAAAAGCAGCAAAATCAGCCTGAAAATAACCTGGTCGCCGGTTGTGTGCGCATCTTTATAGAGGCGGATTACGCCTTGTTTCAAAACAAGGGCACCGTAGCCGCTACGGTGAATTATGTGACTGGATTTTTCAATGCCGTGACCGCCATATATGGCAGTGAAACGGTGTCAATTGCACTTTCGCAAGTATATGTCTGGACGACGGCTGATTCCTATTCCACCTCCAGCAGTAGCACGGCGTTGGATGATTTTCAGGCCTTTCGCACGAATTTCGACGGCGATCTGGCCCATTTGACGGCGCTGGGCGGTAGCGGCCTGGGCGGCGTAGCCTACCTTAATGTACTGTGCAGTAATTCCAGCAATTACGGCTATAGCAATATCAACAGCTCTTTCCAGTCTTATCCGACCTACTCCTGGACCGTCAATGTGGTGGCGCATGAATTAGGGCATAATTTCTCCTCCAACCACACCCACTGGTGCGGCTGGTCCGGCGGCGCGATCGACAACTGCGGCCCAACCGCCGGGTATGATTTTGAAACGCCGCCGACCTGTACGACGGCACCGACCCCACCATCCGGCGGTGGCACGATCATGAGTTATTGCCATTTGGTAGGTTCGGTCGGCATCAATCTCGCCAACGGATTCGGTCCTTTGCCAGGCAACGCCATTCGAACCGCCACTACCTCGGCCTTGTCATTCGGTTGCATCGCCAGTACCTGCCCCACTTATTCGTGTTCGGCACCCACCAATCTTTCCGTAACTTCATCCAGCATTAATTCCGCATTGCTGAACTGGAATGCCTCCGGCGGCGCTACTTCCTACACCCTGCAATACCGCTTGACGCAATCGTCCGGCTGGACGACGATTGCCAGCATTACCCCGCCTTATAATTTGACCGGTCTGGCGGCGGCGACGATTTATGAGGCCCAGGTGCAAGCTGTGTGCGGTGCAGTACCATCTGCTTTTGCCACCGGTATTTTGTTTAAAACTGCCAGTTCTGCCTGTCCTGAACCTATCACCCTTACTTCAACGATCGTATCCAGCACGTCGGTTTCCCTCAACTGGACCGAAATAGGATCGGCCACTACCTGGAATGTAGAGTACGGCTCCAGCGGATTTACCCTGGGTTCGGGCACTGCCGTGACCGTCAGCAGCAAACCGTACGTACTGGGCGGATTGACTACTGGTACGGTGTATGCTTTTTATGTCCGCGCAGCCTGTGGTGGTGCGCAGGGCAATAGTACCTGGGTGGGCCCACGCACATTTAGCACGCCGTTCCAGAACGACCTGTCCTCCGGCGCAGTCAATCTTATTGTAAATGCGGCTTGTCCCGGCACCAATATTTACTCCAATGAAGGCGCAACGCTATCCTCTGGAGAATTCAGCCCATCCACTGCCAACGGCGGTTACTGGATTACTGCCGCTAACAATACCGTGTGGTTCAAATTTACTGCGCCGACCTCCGGTACGGTAAAAATCACCACCGACATCAGTCCGTTGGGTACACTGGACGATACACAAATTGCGCTCTACACCACTGGTTCGCCGACCAGCATTGCAGCACATCTGGTTTCCAATGAAGACGGCGGCACACTGGGCAATGGGTATGCCACCCTCGGTTATTACAGCGGTCTGACCGCCGGACAAGTCTATTTCATTCAAGTAGATGGTTGGCAAAATGATGTCGGCACGTTTTGCATCGAAGTGCATGAAACATTCTCCGTACCCGATCCGGGCGGTTGCACCTCGTATGCGCAAAGCAGCGTGAACGGCAGCACCGCTCCTACCAAATGGTATAACATTTACACCAAACCCGACGGTGGGAATGTGGGTTTGCCGGTAGCGGCGGTCAAAAGCAGCGTCAATCTCGGCACCGTAACCGTGCAGGAAATCGTCAATGCCAGTGTACCGATTTCGAATGGCAACGTGTATTACATGCAGCGGTACTATAATTTTGAGTGTACCCAGAATGCTGCAGCGGCCAAACAAATCCGGCTTTTTTATAAAAATACCGAGTTAGACGCGCTGAAAGCAATTACCGGGCAAAGTAGCGCTACTGCCGAAAGCCTGAATATATCCCATTATGACGGTACGAATGAGGACTGCACCCCCAATAATAACGGCGCGAATACTTACACCGTAATTACCTCCGTGGCCGCTACGGACATTGGTAGTTCAGGCTATTTTTACCTGGATTTCCAGTCGCCTTCTTTTTCTGAAATGGGCGCTATTTTAGGCAATGCTTCCCTGCCGGTAGAACTCGTGTCGTTTACCGGCATACTGGATAGAAAATCAAATGTGTTGCACTGGATCACCGCTGCGGAAAAGGACGTCGACGAATTTATCGTGGAGCGTTCCGCAGACGGCATTAAAGGTTGGGAACCAATCTGCCAGCAATCGCCACAATCTGGTATTGCCACGCAGCGCGCGTACCAATGTACCGATCTGAAACCATACGCCCGAGGCTACTACCGGCTGCGCATCCGCAACCTGGATGGCACGAAACAGTATTCCAATATTGTCGCACTAGAACGCGCCGCGCCGGAAGGCATACTGAGCATTGCACCCAACCCCGCACAGCACACCATCTATGTCGCCTACAATGCTCTTCAGGAACAAACCATTCATTTTCAAATAATCGGCTACGATGGCCGATTGGTGCTGGAGCAGGATATCGACCTCCTAGCAGGCACTAACCTGTTACCTTTCGACGTGGAAGCCCTGCCGGCCGGATTGTATTATTGCGTAGCCAATGGCGGCAAGGGGCTGGTTTTTGTGAAACAATGAAATAATTACGAATTACGAATTACGAATTACGGTTTTGATGGTGAATAGACTTGATAATCAGGCATTTACCAAAAAACGTAATTCGTAATTCGTAATTCGTAATTCGTAATTTATAATTCCTAATTCCTAATTCGTAATTTACACAAAGCTCATTCCCGAATTCAACACCCCATTCATCCGGTTCACGGTACGCGGATCGGTGGAATTGGTGGCGGCGATGTCTTGGATGACCGCCATTTCGTTGATATTGGCCAGTGCCTGACTGGAAGAAATGCCCGATCTGGCCGCTACATTGCCGATCGAAACGGCGAAGATTTTGCTCATGCCGCCGGCGCCTTTATTGATGCCCAGTGCGATCGCCGCCGTGAGTGCAGCCTCGGATGTAATGACATCGCGCAGTCGCGGAATCGAAATGCGGATACCGCCGATCATAACGTCGAATTTGAAATTGAGAATAGGCTGCACGAAGAGTTCATTGGCCATGCGCACTTGTTCTTTGACCAGCGCAGGCTCGAAACCCGCCTGGATAAAAGCGCCGTATAACCGCACATCCCGTTGAATAAACAACCAGGCATCATCGCCGCGCAGTTTATTGCCGTTGTTGTCGATTACGGTTACCACACTGCCTTCGGTGTCGATGCCGACCCGCTGAAAAATGCGTTGAAATGCCTGAGGGGCATTGGTTTCCATACTGCTCAGCACACGATTGAGGCTGCCGCCCACCGCTGTCGAGCCAGTAAACTGGATAAATCCGTACGAAAAAATCGCTTTGTCATAACTGTTGATCGCGTCGAACTGGCCCTCGTGGCTGGAGACATACTGTAAGGCTTTGACGACTTGTGGCGTCACCCCCAGCGATTGGATGGTCATCGCATCCAGTGTCAGTTGCGATTGGCCGCCGTAGGTGATACCATTGGGAAACATCGTGTGAATTGAATTTACATTGTCGCGCATACTGGCGACGACCATTCCGCCGCCGGCCACCCGTACCCGCATGATATAGCGGCGGAAACCGGCATCCTGTACTATTTCCGGGATAAATTCCTGCCGCGCAGCCTGTAAATTACCGGTGCCGCTATCAAAAACAGGTGGTTGCGGCGTCGGGGTCGGCGTGGGTGTCGGCGTGGGCGTCGGGATGCTGGTGCCACCGCTACCACGCACTTTAAGGGTTTGGCCAATACTTAAATTCGTGGAGGTCAGGCCGTTGAGCGATTTCAGTTCATCGACCGTCATGCCAAATTTATTGGCGATTTTGAACAGGCTATCGCCTGCGACGACGCGGTAGGTAGCGCTGCCGCTGCTGACGGGCGGTTGCGGGGTCGGTGTAGGAGTTGGTGTAGGCGCATTGCCCGCCACCCGCACTTTGAGCGTTTGGCCAATACTAAAATTATTGGAAGTCAATCCGTTGAGCGATTTCAAATCGTCGACGCGCATACTGAATTTGGCGGCTATTTTAAAAAGTGTATCGCCGGCGACGACGCGATACGTGGAGATGGTCGGCATGTGGTAATGGATTTTATGATCGTAAAGCAGATTGCAAAAATGGGTATTTTTTGGAAAGGCGGCTAATTTTTTATAGTGATCTGTGGCAACTATACAATTCGCGGACAGTTGGCAGGCATTTCGGCAGCACAAGTACGGCGTCATTCGTTTGAAACAGGTTACCGAACGAAACCATGCCTATCTTATCAGACGCCGACCACGCACAATTACACCAGCAAGGTTTTTTGCTGGTCCCACACGTATATGCTCCAAATGAACTGCTGGCTGCCCGCGATTTATTCCAAAAGGCATTTTCTGAAAAAACATTGCACGACGCGCAGTTTGATTCGCCTACGTTATTAACCGATATCTACCGGCATTTTCCAAGTCTGGAAACTTTGGTTTTCAACGAAAAATATTGCGCGATCGCCAGGGAGTTGTTGGGTGCCGGGGCAGTTTTAATTCCGGAATGCGCGGTGCACCGCGCGCGTTACATTCACTGGCACAAAGACACGACGGTGCAGGAAATGGCCGGATTAAAAAGCCATAACGCACCGGATGCCGGACTTATCTTACAATTTGCGACTTATTTTCAGGGGAATAGCGGTCAGGGCGGCGGTCTGACCGTTATTCCAGGTTCACACCGATTGCCAGACCCATTTCTACATCTATACAGTGATAATCTATGGAAACGGACCTGGAATAAAATGCTGAAGATGTTGCACGTATCGGTGTTCGACGCCCTGGAAAAACATCCGGCCAAGGTCGACATCCCCCATCAATTAGGCGACCTGCTGGTCTTTGATGTACGGCTCTTCCACCGCGCTACTTTTCGAATTGGCGAAGATGCACCGGAGAAACTGGCTATTTTTAATACTTGTTTACTTGCCAACGAAGCTGGACTGGCCTACTTCCACTTTATGAAACAGCGCCCTGAAGCATATTATCAGTATTTCCGTAAAAAACCGCTTCCTGCCAGCCTCCTGCGTCACACCAGAAAATTGGGCATTGAAGTTTTGTACTGAACGCTAGCCCTATGTTTAGCACAAAACTACTTGTCCACGAACAAATCCCACCGCAGCAGTGGGATGATTTTGTCGCTACATCGCCAGAGGGAAGCCTCTATGCACAGTGCTGGTTTCTAAATATAGTGATGCCCGGCTGGCGTGCGGTAGTGGTTTCGCGCGGCGCACAGTGGCAAGCCGTCCTACCCTTGCGCATTTGCTGGAAATACGGGATTGGCTATGCTTTACAGCCGGCCTTCTCACAGTACACGGGGGTGTTATTTGCGCCCTTGTCCGGCAAGGGGCATCATATTCTGCATCAAAAACGCGAAGTAATGCAACTGCTTATCACTGCCTTATCGCCGGATATATCCCTGTTTTCCTACAATTTTAGCCCTGCATTCGATTATTTCCTGCCTTTCCTGCGCAACGGATTTCTGATAAAACCACGGATAAATCTGGTACTGTCGCTTACACCTTCGCTTGTGCAAATAGTACAGGGTTTTAGTTCCAGCATCTTGAATCATCTGAAAAAGGCGCGTCAAAATGGCCTGCTGTGCCAGGAAGGATCCAACATCCGGGTGTTGTCGGAGCGCATGTTGTCGTACCGGTTTATCCGCACCCGTGTGCAACAGCAATCGTTGGAATCGCTCTGGCAGTATGCTGTTGTGCATAACCGGGGTTTTCTACTGGAAGTAACCGGGCCCGATGGACATATCCAATGCAGTGGTTTATTTTTGATCGATCAACAAAAAGCCGTGTTTATAGCGTCGGCACTGGACCGGAATCAGCGGCATTTCGGGTCGAACTCGCTGCTGGTAGTAGAGGCCATTAAAAAATGCAAATCATTGGGAATAGAGGAGCTGGACTTCAAAGGTTCCATGCTTTCAAATGTAGAAAAATACCTGCTCGGGTTTAACCCCAGGCAGGTATTGTATTTCAATATCTCCCGCAACAGATTGGGGGTATTGCAAAATTTCATCTATCGTTTACTGCGACGGCGTTGAAAATCGGCATTGGACGCTGCCCCCATGCGTAGGGACTTGCGAACGATAAAAATGCTGCTTTTCCTAAACCCTACCGGAAAATCGTGTCCACCACCTCCCCCGGCTCCCGGAACGGCACTTTTACGCTCCAGGAAACCATCTTCAGAATATTGCCGCCGCAGAAAATAGCCGACGTGTTTTTACCACCGCCCTGTTCGCAATAACGGGCATTCAGGTAGGGCGAACTGACCAGCGGGAAATAAAATTCCAGCCCACCTTTGAAAAATTCGAACATCAGACCTCCGCTCCACAGCAATTGTTCGCTACTCGAGCGATCGGCACTCAAGGGCAGGCGCGCATCGTCGAAGTAACCGATATCGAAATACGGCTTGAGCGGGATACCCAGCGGCAAACGCTGGGGCAGATCGGCTTTCAGATTGAGCGCAATGATAAAGTTGTTGGAGTTGCCAATTTCACCGGCGAACTGCGAACCGAATGCGCCCTTAAAACCGCCATCGGTCTGGGTCACCTGCCGGCCCAGAAATTCGCTGCCGCCACCGCGGTACAAAAAGACCTGGTCATATTTGTAATCATTGAATCCCTGCGGATTGAGGGCAAGCGCTGTCTCATCTGTACTGCGATGCCGCTCACTGGATTGCAGGAAAGCACCCGCAAAAAAGCGCGCCGTAATCTTGTATTTTTCTGCGTAATAGAACTGTTGTTTCCATTCCAGCGTGCTGCGTACATAATCGGCCGGCCGGCCGAAAGCATTGGTATAATTCTGGGTCTCCAGCGCCGCCGTCAGTTTCCAGGGATTCGGGAAGCGCTTCTGGGTGGCCTCGTACCGCAATTCGTAAATCGTATTTTGGGTGTGTTCCTTACCGGCAAATTCGGAGCCGGTGAATTGCGCCTGTTCGCGATCGATAAATAAGGTGCGGACATTCACAAAATGCCGGAACGTTTTAGAGCGATCGCGGAATTCGAAGCGGACCTGCGGTACGATACGGAACATTTTCAGATAATAATCATTGCCGGCGTTGTAATCGATATCGAAGGTTTTAGCGCTCACTCCCACCGTAATTTTTGGTAAAAACCCGCCGGGAAATAATTTATAACGCACATCGGCCAGACCGGTAAAACGTTTGGAGCCGAGGCCGATACCCGGCAGCAAATAGTATTGCAATTTCCGGGAGGGTACCGGCGAATTATAGATCAGTAACCCAAGCATGGTTTTATCGTAACAGTTCCAACCGATCCAAGTGGTAGCAGAGATCACATTGCGCGTCGGATTCTGGATCGGCGACAGCGGCTTGAACGACAGCCGTTCAAAACCAGGCAAGACACCCGTGGTGCGCAATTGATTGTTCCTTCGATTGATATCCAGGGTATTATGCCCGTAATCAATCACAAATTGATCCGCATCGGTGGCGGCAAAGGTGGCGGTGGTGGTATTCGCTTCGTACCATTGGGTACCGGTCGGCTTATCGTCCTTTAAGGAAGTTATTGCAAAGGGAGCCTGCAAGTCGCCCGCGTTTTTCACCGATAATTCCCAGTCACCATTGGCAGCGCGTTTGATGTCGGTGAGCACAAAATCCGCTTGCCGCTCGGTTTGCATCGTTTCAAAAAACCAGTCGGCCTGCAATCCGGTAGTTTTCCAGGCGGCCGCCAGGTCCTCGGGATAGGGATGTTTGAATTGCCATTGCTGATAATACGCCTGCATGGCTTGGTCAAAACGCTCCGTGCCCAACGATTCTTCGAGCCAGCGCAGGCACTTCGCCGTTTTCATATACACTTGCAGACCATATCCCAGCTGGGTAAAATCATCAGAATAGGAGTCTGGCGGCGTAGCAATATGTTCGCGGGACAGCATCAGACAACCGACTTCCACCGGCGAACCCTGTTGGGCTACATTCCAGAGTTTTTTGGGGAGACCCTTCCCGTCGGTGAGGTCGCCGCCGCCGTAGTACTGGCGCATATACCGTTGCTCGTAGTAGGAATTTATGCCTTCGTCGAGGAAAGGATGATCGCGTTCATTCGAACCTAAAATACCATAAAACCAGTTGTGCCCCACCTCGTGGGTAATCACTTCGTCCAGTGATTTGGCATTGGCTGCATCGCCAATCACCGTGATCATCGGGTACTCCATACCGCCACCGGCACTCAGCGCCGAGTGCACTGCGGTAGCGTGCGGGTAAGGATAAGCGCCGACGTGTTCGGAGTAGAATTCCGTAGAACGCCGCACGTAAGAAGCACCTTTTTGCCAGAGATTAAGGTCTGAATTGGTAAACATGGCCCAGCAATCGACCGTTTCGCCAGAAACAAGCCGAGCTGTATCTTTGGTTACATTGAAACGTTTGTCGGCAAACCAGGCAAAATCATGTACGCGCGAAGCAGTGTAACGGATCGTCTTCATCGTGCTGCTGGAAACGGGGAATGTATCGAGCGCGAGCGCTTGTTTTGCCGGAATCTTAATCCGGGCAGTGCTGTTATACTTGCGCAGTTTTTCGCGGGTTTCCGCTTCTTTGCGCACTAAAAACGCCTTTTCGGTGGCTGTTTCCAACCGGCCGGTCGCACCGACCACATAATTTTCCGGCAAGGTGATCGTCACGTCGAAAGAACCGAATTCAGAATAAAACTCACCCTGATCGAGATATGGCATCGCATGCCAGCCGCGATTGTCATACACGGCCGGCTTGGGAAACCACTGCGTGATCTGGTACGAGGTTTCGACGTGGCCGAGTCGCGAAAACGAAGCCGGTATCTTCAGCAGGAACGGCGTAGCAATCCGGATGCGGGCACCGGGCGCCAACGATTGCGCGAGGGTGAGTTTGGCGATATCGGGGTTGTCGCGCTCTACTTTCCAGGTTGCTTTCAGGCCGTCTACGGTAAAGTCGAGGTTCTTGAAATAGCCCAGATCTTTTTCATCGGAAAAATAAAATTCACCGTTGGCGGCTTCGAGCTTTTGTTTGGCAAAAGCAGTCCGGCGATTCTTGAACGCATTGCCCCACAAATGCAGCCATATTTCCGGCAGGGCATCTGGCGAATTATTGATATATTCCATGTCGATCGTGCCGGTCAGGGTGTGTTTCTGATCATCCAGCGCGACGGCAATGGTATAATTGACAGTCTGTTGAAAATAGGCTTTTTGTGCAGAAAGTGTTGGCAATGAAATAATTGCACAAAAAATAATCAGGCGTAAAAGACGGTTCATATTATCAATGGTTGATGTAGCGTGCATTGGGGTTAGCGCAAACAGGTAGCGGAATCCCTAAAATTTCCATACCGTGGCTGTATTGCTGGCGTGAAGATACATACGTACCAATTGCAGAGACGGTTGCACAACCCGTTCAGGCTGGAAACTCCACAAAGTTACGGGGTGTCTCGTACAGTCGTACCTGCAGGTCGTATTGTTCGGCAAGGTGTGCGCGCAGGATGTGCCAGATCACGACGCAGATATTTTCCGCACTGGGATTGAGGTTGCGGAATTCGGTGGTATCCAGGTTCAAATTTTTATGGTCGAACCGGTTTTCAACCTCTTTTTTGATCAGATCGGCCAACCAGCCCAGGTCGATCACATAACCAGTTTCCGGGTCGATCTCCCCGGCCACCCGCACTTCGAGTTCGTAATTATGGCCATGGTAATTAGGGTTATTGCACAGTCCGAAAACGGTGCGGTTCTGTTCCTCCGACCAGGCGGGATTGTGCAGGCGGTGGGCGGCATTGAAATGGGCTTTGCGAATGACGGCGACTTTCATTGTTGTAGGTGCTTTAAATTTCTGTAGCATTAACCCGAACGCCGTAAAATAGTTTGCACAAGCCGGTTTTTCACTCCACACTCTGCAAAATCTCCGTCCCGCAAAAACGCAATTGTCCACAAGTTTTGCACTACCTTCGCGGTTGGTTTCAAATTACGGAAACCAGTTCAAATACGTTCACTTTTCACTTTTTTTCACTTTTCACTCCCCTACTCCAGTGCTTTTTTCAGAAATAATCGGGCAAAACCGGGTCAAACCTTTTCTCTTGCAGTTGGCTGCCAGTGAACGGGTGCCGCACGCCCTGCTGTTTCTGGGAAATACGGGCAGTGGAAATCTGGCTTTAGCAACGGCTTTTGCCCAACTGTTGCAGTGTGAAAATCCAGCGTCCGAAGGCGCATGTGGGACTTGTTCGGCCTGCCGAAAAGCGGCACAGTTTGCACATCCGGATATTCATTTCTCGTTCCCAACAGTCGGCACCAATGCGGTTAGCACTGATTTCTCGAAACAGTGGCGGGCTACGATGACCGAAAATCCGTATCTGGAGATCAACAGTTGGCTGCAACGCCTCGGCGCGGACAACAAACAAGGCAATATCAACAAAGAGGAATGCAACGCGATCCTGAAAAAACTGAGCTTCAAGGCCTTTGAAGGCCGTTATAAAATCCTGGTGATGTGGCTGCCCGAATATCTCGGCAAAGAAGGAAACCGCCTGCTCAAACTCATCGAAGAACCACCCGATCAAACCATTTTTTTGCTGGCCGCCGAAAACCAGGAAGCCATTCTCAACACCATCCTATCGCGCTGCCAACTCATCAAAACCGATACCCTCAGCGATGAAGAAGTGACGGCCGGTCTGCGCGCCCGACGCGGACTCGACGAGACTCGTGCCCGCCAGATCGCTTTCCTGTCGGGCGGCGATTTTAGTGCTGCCCTGGTCGCGGCCGACGCACCCGACAATGACGATGCCCACCTGTTGCTGGATTGGCTGCGCAAATGCTGGCGCGGCAATGCGGTGGAACTGGTGAAATGGACCGAAGATTTTGCCAAACTGGGTCGTGAAAACCAAAAACAATTCCTCCAGTACGGATTGCATTTTCTGCGCGAAATGCTGGCGCTGGTCGTGACGGGCAATCCGGCGATGCGACTGCGTCCGGAAGAACTTTCCACGGCACAGAACATGGCAAAAGTGCTTGATTTTGATAAAATTGCCCAGTTAACCACAATTTTCAACGACAACGTTTATTACATTGAACGCAATGCAAACCCAAAAATACTCTTTCTGGATACGTCGATTCAAATGAACCGCATCTTGAAGCAGTGATCGTTATGGGTTATACTGCCCCAGTAAACCAGTTACCAACCAACCATTATTCATTAACCATAACCGTTAATCATTATAAAAATATATGGCCTGTTTAGGATGTTCCTGTTCCACCAGTAGTGTTGGTGGTGACGATAAAGTAGGCGGCTGCGGCGGCGGTGGATGCTCCACCGGCGGGTGTAATCGCCACAATACCTACGATTGGATTACCGCACTCGGCATCGCCGATCCAAAGCCGTTCGATACGGTTGAAGTGAGTTTTAAAAATGGTGCGCGCAAGGAGTTTTTCAAGAATCCACCCTATACCCATACGACTACCGGCGACTGGGTACTGGTAGAATCGCCGACCGGCGGTTACGATGTGGGCAAAGTTACGCTGTCGGGCGAACTGGTGCGCCTGCAAATGAAGCGCAAACGCGTACGCCCCGATACACGCCTGCAAACGGTGGTGCGCAAAGCCCACGACCGCGACCTGGAGCGCCTGGATGAGGTGCGCCGCGAAGAAAAACAAATTATGATCCAGGCCCGCGTCATTGCCCGCACCCTCGAACTGAATATGAAGATCGGCGATGTGGAATACCAGGGCGACGGACGGAAATGTACATTTTACTATACCGCGGATGGCCGCGTGGACTTCCGGGAATTAATCCGTTCCTACGCGCAAAAATTCAAGGTAAAAATCGAAATGCGGCAGATTGGTGCCCGGCAGGAGTCGGCGCGATTGGGCGGCATTGGCAATTGCGGCCGCGAATTGTGCTGCTCGACCTGGCTCACGGAATTCAAAAGCGTAAACACCGCCGCAGCCCGCTACCAGAATCTGGCGATCAACCAGACTAAACTCTCCGGCATGTGCGGCCGTTTGAAATGCTGCCTCAACTACGAGCTGGATACGTATATCGATGCGCTGGAAGATTTTCCGGATCGCGCCGAACGCCTGAAAACGACGGCTGGTACGGCTATTCTGGTAAAAACCGACGTTTTCAAACGCTTGATGTTCTATACCTATGCCGAAAACCGGGGCAAATTCTACCCCATTCACGTAGACCAGATCTGGGAAGCAATGGCGATGATCAAACTGGGTAAAATCCCGGGCAGCCTGGAGGATATTCTAGCCATGGCACCGGTGATCGAATCCGACGAACCGGAAGAAATAGAGCACGACTACGAAAATGTGCACGACGTGATCCAACTGCCGATGGAAATGCGCAAAAAGAAGCGCAAAAAAACCAAAAGTGGTCGTGATCGCTCGCAATCTGCCGCCGCAGCACTGGAAAATGCGCCACCGCCGGACTTTGAACGCGGCCGCAGCTCGGCTAATCGCCCGCAAGGTGGCCGCTCCGACGATCGCAACCGCCGCCCGGAGAATCGTGGACCGCGTCCGGAAGGACAATCGGCTCGTCCCGACAACCGTACACCGCGCCCAGATGATCGCCGCGACAAACAGGCGAATCGCCCGCCAGACAACCGCACCGATAAGCCGCGTACCGATCGTGCGCCAAAAGATGCGACCAATCGCCCGGATGGACCGCCCAAGGATACCAATGAGCCTCGCACGGAACAACCACCGCGCGATAAAGCTCCACAACAGCCCCGTACGGAACAACCTGGTGATAAAGGCGGGCAGCCAAAACAGCCGCGCCCACCACGCACCGACAATAAATCCCAGGAGCCGCGCTCGCCGCGTACGGACAACCGCCCACCACAGGAACCGCGTGCGCCGAAGCCGCCCCGTGAAGGCGAGGCAAACAAACCCGGTAACGACGCTGTTAAAGACCCGAACCGGATTGAACAGGATCGCCGGAATTTCCGTCCAAAAGATCCAAAAAAATAAATTGTAACAAACATGAAATACGACGTTACCGTCATTGGCTCGGGCCCCGGAGGTTATGTTGCCGCGATTCGCTGCGCCCAATTGGGCCTTAGAACAGCCATTATCGAGCGTTATCCGGTGCTGGGTGGCACCTGCCTGAATGTGGGCTGCATCCCGTCCAAAGCGCTGCTCGACTCCTCGGAGCATTACCACAATGCCCACGAAAAATTCCAGATGCACGGCATCGACCTTTCGAATCTGACCGTGAATATGCCGCAAATGATCAAGCGGAAAAGTGACGTGGTGCTGGAAAATAACAAAGGCATTGATTTTCTGATGAAGAAAAACAAGATCGATGTGCTGCACGGTCACGGTTCTTTTGTCGATAAAAACCGCATCAAGATCACGACAGCCGAAGGAGCCTCCAGCGAAATAGAGACCGATAAAGTGATCATCGCCACCGGTTCAAAACCGATTGTCCCGGCTAATTTTAACTACGATAAAAAACGCGTCATCACCAGCACCGAAGCCCTTAATATCGACAAGGTGCCGGGTAGTATGGTAATCATTGGGGGCGGCGTTATCGGCCTGGAACTGGGCAGCGTCTATGCGCGCCTCGGGACGGAAGTCCACGTGGTGGAATATATGGATCGCATTATCGCGACGATGGATGCCGATTGTAGCCGCGAACTGATGAAGGCGCTGAAAGCAATCGGGATGCAATTTCACCTGCGCCATGCCGTGACGGAGGTAAAACCGGGCAAGACTAAAGTAAAAGTGGTGGCGCAAAGTCGCGATGACGAAGCCAAAACGCTTTCCTGGGACGTGGATTATTGCCTCATTGCCATTGGTCGGCGCCCGTATACCGACAATCTGGGACTGGAAAACGCCGGCATTACCGCCGATGAAAAAGGCCGGATTCCGGTCAATGACCACTTGGAAACCGTAGTTCCCGGCATTTATGCCATCGGCGATGTCATTAAAGGGGCCATGCTAGCCCATAAAGCCGAAGAAGAAGGTGTTTTTGTCGCCGAAGTGATGGTCGGACAAAAACCGCATATCAACTACAACCTGATTCCCGGCGTCGTGTATACGTGGCCGGAAGTGGCCGCAGTAGGTTATACGGAAGAGCAATTGAAAGAAATGGGTATTCCGTATAAACCCGGCAAATTCCCGTTCAAAGCCCTGGGCCGTGCCCGCGCGAGTATGGATACGGAAGGCATGGCGAAGGTGCTGGCGCATGAGGACACCGACGAAATCCTGGGTGTGCATATTGTCGGTGCCCGCGCTGCCGATATTATTGCGGAAGCCGTGGCATTGATGGAATTCCGCGCTTCGGCGGAGGATGGTGCCCGGATGAGCCATGCCCACCCTACTTATACCGAGGCGCTCAAAGAAGCCTGTCTGGCCGCGACTGCCAATCGCCCGATTCACATGTAGGCTGGCGCTGGTATGGTTCTTAACGTTGCCCGTTACGACAGGGTTGGACTACGGATTACGCGGAGTGTACGAAGTATAACGGATTTTTAGCAGGCGGAGGCCTGCTGTGCGTCCCAATCTACCGGGCATCAAAACCGAGCATTTCGGTCCGCCCGATCTTGTGTTTTTGCAGGGCCTGCGGCAGTCCTTCATAGGTTACAAACCAGGAATAGAGCCGTTTTTCCTGTCCGGCCAGCGGACCGCTGCGTTCTTCGGTCAGTTTGATGCCTTGTTTTAGGGCCGCGTCTTCGGGATTGATCAAAAAACTCAGCCACAGGCGTTTGTCCTTGCCGTACAGCAGCAACTCCATCCGCGGATGAGCGGCGGGTTGCTGTAGCGGATTGTTCAATATGGCGCTCATTTGCCAGGCGTATTCACTGGAAGGTGCGGGATCGCCTCCCGATTTATGGTTATACATACGCACGCCGCTTTGTTGTTCGACCAGCAAAATCGGTCCGGCGGGCACAACCGTTGCACTGGCGCCTTCCAACCGGCAGGAATCCGGCGTGCTGCCCCGGAATGTTTCCAGTGGCCAGCCGGCAAAAAACGAACTGCGGCCCTTGGGCGGCACCGCAGCCGATACGAGCGCGACAATCGGACTTTGGTCTTTGGTCATCGCAAGGTCCTGCCCTTTTTTGTCGGTCGGCGTTACTTTCAGCGCGATCTTTTGCCATTCGCCGCCATTGTTCTCGCAGATGCCGATCACAAAAAAAATACCGTTTTCGATCCAGCAATGCACATCGGTGTATTGTAAGTTGGGCGTTACTGCCACCGATGGCGCAATGCTTGCGACGGGTTTGACCGGCGTTTTAGGCTCGTTTTTACAGGAGTCGGTCATCAGGATAATACTGAACAGAGCGGCGGTTAGCAACCAAAAAGGACGCATGGAAGTTAGTTAGTTCGTGGAAAGAAGGCGTGAATTTCGGGAAATCAACGGGAAAATTTGATTTTATTTGAGCGTCGCATGTAAGTGCCCGATGCGCTGCACAATTTGAAATGCACCCGCATTAGGCAACATTTTAAAAAAGAACATCGTGAAAAAATCAAACATCATTTTATTGACTGCACTTATTGGTATTGTAGGTTGTCAAACAGCACAAAAAATCCCAAGTGTTGAATACTCCAAAGGGGTTGTATCTAAACCAATTCCATTCGCAGAAGGCATAATATCGACCAAAGAAAACAGCGAATTCGAACTGACTTTTTCAACCAACGGACTTGAAGTCTATTTCTCAAGAAGAGCACCTGCACAAAAACAGAGAATCTATGTTAGTGATTTTAAAAATGGCAATTGGACCACACCACAACTCGCAGAATTTTCGTCGGATAGAGACGAAACACCATTAATAACACCAAATGGTAAGTTTCTTTTCTTTGGTTCTGAACGTGCAATACTCAACAAACCAAACAAAGGAAACTTTGATATGAATATTTGGATGATGGAAAAGACAGAAAAAGGATGGAGTGAACCAAAACCATTAGAAGAGCCAATTAATTATGTACAAATAGAAGGAGAAGAATGGCCATCTTCAAACAATAATTTTTTCTTTACAAATGATAATGAGACATTTTATTTCACAACAATGAATCGTGGCACAAAAGCCATTAAACTGTATGAAACAAAGTTCAGTGGAAAAGAATTTTCCGAACCCAAAATTATATCCGGACTTTTTAATGATGAAAAGTATATCGTGTATTCTGCTGTACTCTCACCTAACGGAAAATATTTAGTATTTAACTCCTTTGGTGTACCCGACGGAGCCGGTGGCGAAGATATTTTTGTTTCAAAAAAGACAAAAAAGGGTTGGAGCAAGGCAAAATCTATAGGACAATTAGTGAATACAAAAGACGAAGAAAGTAGCCCAAGATTTTCAAGAGACGGAAAATATTTCTTTTTTAGTCGTGCCGAAAATAAAGGAAATTATGAATATGGAGAATGGAGTATTTTTTTTGTGGAGACAAAATATCTGAATTTAGGCAAAATACACGACTAAAAACGTTATCTAACATTGGTTTGGCAATATGGCCCACGGTGCATTTCAGCATTCCGGTCCCCTGACCTAAAAGTAAAAGCGGTGGTCCGTTGCCAGACCACCGCTTCCTGCTATGTATACAATTCGTACAATCAGGCCAGATCGAAGCGATCCAGGTTCATCACTTTGGCCCACGCGGCTACAAAGTCCGTGACAAACTGATCTTGTGCGTCTTCACATCCATACACTTCCGCGAGTGCCCGCAGTTCTGAATTAGAGCCAAAGATGAGATCTGCCCGTGTACCCGTCCACTTGAGTTCACCGGTGATACGATCCCGACCCTCAAATACATCCTTCGATTCCAGGCTGGCTTTCCAGGTAGTGCTAAAATCGAGCAAGTTTACAAAAAAGTCGTTGGTGAGTACTTCCGGGCGTTTGGTAAATACACCGCGCCTCGCTTGACCGAAATTTGTATTTAAAACGCGCATACCACCCACCAGCACCGTCATCTCCGGTGCGGTCAGTGTCATCAGTTGGGCTTTGTCGACCAACATTTCCTCTGCCGAAGTAGCGTGTTGGGGCTTAAAATAATTGCGGAATCCGTCTGCAGCCGGCTCCAGCACGGCAAATGATTCCACATCGGTTTGTGCTTGCGACGCGTCGGTC
>JBBRDQ010000075.1:0-20776 GCA_038203695.1 Chitinophagales bacterium | reverse complement strand
GTGTCATTTCGAACGCAGCGAGAAATCTGGCCATGAGTAAGTTACCCTTGGCCAGATTTCTCACTGCGTTCGAAATGACACGAACATTGGGTGGGTGTTAGTGGTCACGCATTGTCAATGATCGCGGTGTTATGGTCGGATTCACCGTTTTTCGTTAGGGAAAACGACGCAATTGCCCCTTACCCCGCGTGTCATTTCGAACGGAGAGAGAAATCTGCCCGGGAGCAACGTACGCCTGGCCAGATTTCTCTCTACGTTCGAAATGACACGAACGTTGTATGATTGTCCTCGATCACGCATTGTCAATGGTAGCGGTATTATGGTCGGATTCACCGTTTTCGTTAGGAGAAATGACGCAATTGCCCCTTACCCACGTGTCATTTCGAACGCAGCGGGAAATCTGGCCATGCGTAACCATCTCTAAGGCTACACCACCTCCGACACGCCGCTCACCAGCACAACCCCCGTTTTGGCAATCGCCCCCAATCCGCCTTCAATCTCGGTGAAATTGTGAATGCCACGCGCTTTCAGAATGGAAGCCGTAATCATCGAGCGATAACCGCCGGCGCAGTGCAGCAGAAACGGCGCGTCGGGATCCAGCGTGGGCATCCAGTCGTTGACGGTATCCAAGGGCTGGTTTTCCGCATGTTCGACGTGGCTGGTCGCGTATTCGCCGGGCCGACGCACATCTATAATCGGCAAAACATTGGCCGGTAACAAGGCCGCAAACGCAGCAGGCGAAATGCGGTGCACCGTATCGGTCTCGCGCCCGGAAGCGGCCCAGGCGGCCACACCGCCCTCTAAGTAACCGAGCGTATGGTCGTAGCCCACCCGCGCCAGCCGCGTGATCGCTTCTGCTTCCATGCCCGCTGCCACAATCAGTAAAATAGGCTGCTGCAAATCGGGAACCAGCGCACCGACCCACGGCGCAAACTGTCCACCCAGCCCGATATTGATCGAACCGGGAATATGGCCTTTGGCAAATTCGCCATCCGGACGCACATCGAGCATCAGTGCGTCGCGCGTATCGGCCAGGGCTTCGAAGGCTGCGGGCGAAAGTGGCATCAATCCCTGATGCAGCACTGCATCTAGGCTTTGCGCACCCGCCCGGTTCATCGCGACATTTTGCGGAAAATAGGCCGGCGGCGGTTGTAATCCTTCCGTCACTTCCTGGATAAACTGCGCCTTGGTCGGTGCGCGCAAGGCGTAATTCACCTGCTTCTGATGCCCGAGCGTATCCACCGTTTCCTTCGACATATTTTTGCCGCAGGCCGAACCCGCGCCATGCGCCGGATAAATCAACACGTGATCGGGCAAGGGTTTGATCTGTCGGTTGAGACTTTCATACAGCATACCCGCCAGGTCTTCCTGGGTCAGATGCGCGGCTTTTTGCGCCAGATCCGGCCGGCCAACATCGCCGATAAACAGGGTGTCGCCGGTGAAAAGTGCTTGTTCCATTCCCGCTTCGTCGTACAGCAGATAACAGGTGCTTTCCAGCGTATGACCGGGTGTGTGCAGCACGCGGATGGTCAGATTTCCTACTTTCAGTATTTCACCATCGTGCGCAATGTGCGCGGCAAATTCGGTTTTTGCGCCCGGACCATACACGATCGTTGCGCCGGTTTTAGCCGCCAGATCGAGGTGTCCGCTGACAAAATCGGCGTGGAAATGCGTTTCCAGCACATATTTGATGGTCGCGCCGTTTTTAGTCGCCCGCTGTAAGTACGAACCTATTTCGCGCAGCGGATCAATTACCACCGCTTCGCCGGCACTTTCAATGTAATAAGCGCCCTGCGCTAAACAACCGGTATAAATTTGCTCAATATTCATGGCAATGTTGTTGTTAAATTCATTGTTCACCGTTTATTGTTCCCTTATTTCAACCACAGTTCCTTCACAAAAACCCATATGCCCATCGTTAGAACAAACCAACCGAACGCCGGTTTTAATTTTTCATCCGAAACGTGTTTGGAAAGCATACTGCCCAGCACGATTCCGGCAATTGCGACGGCCGAAAAAGTCAGCAGAAACTGCCAATTCACCGCGTGGGTATTGTTGTGCAGATCGCTCAAGAAACCGGTCAGCGATTTGGCGGCAATGATGAGCAAGGAAGTGCCGACCGCTTTTTTCATCGACAGATCGGTGAGGAAAACCAGCGCTGGAATAATCAGAAAACCGCCGCCCGCACCCACCAGTCCGGTGATCAGCCCCACCGATAAGCCGGCGAGGATCGTAAAGGTATAATTGAAGGATTTTGCATGAACAACCGATTTTTCGCTGCGGATCATACTCCAGGAAGCCAGCAGCATCAGCACCGCAAAAATAAGTAATAACCAGTCGCCGGGAATCAGCGGCAGCACGAATTTGCGCGACAGGGAGACGGCGATGAGCGAGGGAATCCCAAAGACCAAAGCGCTGCGCCATTCGATATTGCCCTGCCGGATATGCGTCAGCGAACCCGCCAGACTGGTCAGACCCACTACAAAATGGGAATACCCGGTCGCTGCTACCGCCTCGATGTTGAATAGGTACACTAAGATCGGTACGGTCAGGATGGAGCCACCTCCACCAATCAGTCCCAATGACAGGCCCATCACCAACGCGCCCAGGTACCCAAGTATGCTCATTTGCTCCGATTTGAATTGTGGCGCAAAGGTGCACTTTCCAAATGCCAAAAATTGGCATTTTTTTGCGTAAAAGGCTGTTTTTTTACGAGGAGAGCATCCTACCTTTGCTGTGGAAAAAATTCTACACTTGATGGCACGACCTTTGCCTTTAACCCATACATCTTTTAGCACCTTCCATCGTCATTTCTATTAATCTTCAAACATCAAAACTTTATGAGCGACAACCAAAATTCAAACATCTATGGCATCATCGTAACCCTGCTGTTACTGATCGCCGCTGGCGTCGGATTTTTCTTTTGGCAAAAATCAAAAACATATATGGCTGACAGCCAACGCCTTGCCACGGAGCAAAAAGCCCTGGTGATGGAAAAAGCCAATGTTGAACGCGAACTGGACAGCCTGTCGAATGCTTATTCCAGCCTGCGTACCGAAAACGAAACGCTGAACGGAAAAGTGAACAGCACCGCCGCGATCATTCAGCAGAAAGAATTGGTAATTCGCCAACTTAAAACTTCTTCCGCCAAAGACCTGGACGCCCTGCGCGGACAAGTGGCCAGTTTGCAACGCACCAAAATCGAATACGAAACCATCGTAACCACGCTCAAAGCGGAAAATGACGCACTGAAAGCGGAAAACAGCCGCCTTTCCGGTGAAAATAACCAATTGCGAGGCGAGAAAGTCGAATTGAGCGGACAGGTGCAAGACCTGGCGAAACAATTGGAAGAGCAAATCCGCAAAACGCAGTCGGCTACCTTCAAAGCCACGTCTTTTCGCGTAGAACTGGAGCGCCGCAACGATAAGTTGACCACCAAAGCGCGCCGGGTCCGCGAAGTCGGTATTTTCTTCGACCTCGCCGAGGTGCCGCAAGCCTATCAGGGCGCCCAAAAACTGTATATGGTTATTACGGACGATAAGGGCAATCCGGTCATTTCGCAAAACCCGACCAAGGCGACCGTATATGCACCCACCGGCCCCGTCGAGATCATGGCGCAACAGGTGAAAGCCGTGGTGCTGGAAAATACCCAGCGCCTGTCGTTCAACTACAAATTCGATGAACGCCTGAAAGCAGGAAACTACGTCGTAGCGATTTACTGCGATAAGGGACTGCTGGGTGCGTCGAGCTTCCGGTTGGCGTAAAAAACCAAGCACGTTTGCAGAGTGACATGTTCGTTTTTCGCCACCGAGACTTTCCAGTTTTTAAAACCTGGCAGGTTTTGTCCTCAAAAAATGTCCAGTAGTAGGGTCGGGGTAAATTCGGAATCCCCCGACCCTACTAACGCAATACGCACGCAATTCATTTACTTACTTGCCTCCGTCAGCGTGCTTTCAATCACCGTCAGCGATTTGTCGCGAACGGCCTGCCACGCAGATTCAATATCTGGACTCCAGAGCCGGGCGTCATTTTTTCGGGCCGTAATGATCAGCGTGTCCAGAAAATCCTTGAAAAACGGCAACCCGTATTGCGCATGGTGATTGGGTTTGTCACCCGCACTTTTGCCGCCGATCATCTGCTGTAGCAACTCGGCTTTGACATCTATATCGATCAGCACATCGACTGCCATTTGGAACATGGCATGCTGGCGTTCGCGGTTGGTGAACTGCTGCGCCAGTGCCGGGGTTTTCTCCACAAAAGCATCATAAAATTCGCCGATAAACTCCTTGTTCGAGCCCATACAACGCCGGTAACTATTGCGCACCACACTCTGGCTGTCTTCTTCCTTGCGAGATAAACTGTGAAATTGCAGCAGCAGATCGTGCAGATCGTAGTAGCGGTTTTTCGGGTTTTCCTGCAACATCTGGGTCAGGATAATGCCGAGTTCATCCGAATTAACCAGCGCGATCCGCGCTCTGCGGTACGTTTCGTTTTCAAAGAACTGGGTGCGGTTTTTAATGGTTTCCTGCACCGAGCGCCCTTCAAACAAATCCTTGCCCGTCAAAATTTTAAAAGCGATCAGTCCCAGTGAAAACTGGTCGGAGGCACGCATGGATTCCAGGGGCAGTTTTTCGCCGTCGCCGGCCAGTAATTCCGGGCTCAGATACTGACAATCTTCGCGGAACTTACGCAGCGTTCGCTCTTCCATGCCCGCCTTGATAATGTCGAACGGCGAGATCATCACGTGTTGTTCGTCGTCGATGTAGATCTTGGAGGGGCGTACGTTGGCGTGCAGGATTTTCTTTTGCCGCAGGTAGCTCAATGCGTCTGCCAGTTCGTACAACCAGTCTACGGCCTGCGAGGGAGGCCGGGGGCCAAATTTGACCAGTACGTCATTGATCGAAGCACCGTTGACATATTCACAGATAATGAAAAAGGGGAACTGATCCAGCGATTCATCCAGCAACTTGATAATATTGCGGTGCTTCAGCCGCGCGACCTGGCGTATTTCTTCCCGGATGTCTTCTTGTAATTCCGGTTTTTTCAGCACTTTAGCCACCACCTGCCGGCCGCTGAACAGATCGCGCAGACAAAATACCAGCGTGGAATCACCTTCTTTAATCTGCCGCTCGATTTCGTAGTGTTTGCGAAAACGTTGCGCCAGTACCTCCTGCACGACATCCATGCGTTTGGTTACACCCTGCAAGGCGGTTGTGTATTCAGATAGGTCAAAGAAATGCGTTAACTCCTGTTTGAATTCATCGAGCTCCGCCAGGAAACCGTGCCGGATATTGTTGCGCTGCAAGCGTTCATCTTCGCCTTTCACCAAATTTTCATGCGTTTTGCGCTCGAGTTCGGCCAGTTGACCCTGCAAATTGCGCGCCGCATATTGCAGACCGTTGTACAATTTTGAAAATGATTCAAATTGCTCAAAAGCCGTTTTCAGGTTGTCTTTCCCGGCCAATTTGTCTATACGAAGTTCTGGTTGCGTTTCTTCCGCCATGTTATTTTCAATTTTTTGGGAAAAGTAGCGACAAATCGCCATAAACGAAGTTATTTTGCACCTAAATTATGATCAAAATATATCTGAAACCCGGTAAGGAAGTCCCGATATTGCGTTTTCACCCCTGGGTTTTTTCCGGGGCTATTGCCACTACCATGGGCCATCCGGAAGATGGTGATGTCGCGGAAGTGTACGATCGCGGCGGACAACTGCTGGGGATCGGCCACTTTCACCACGGCAGTATCGCGGTTCGTTTATTGAGTTTTGGACCGGCCGACGTGTCCGCAGCACCGTTTTGGACCGAAAAACTGGGGAAAGCGCTGGCGGTGCGGCAGGTATCGGGCCTTACGGATGGCAATACCAACTGTTTCCGGCTGGTGCACGGCGAAGGCGACGGACTTTCTGGTCTGATCATCGACGTGTATGGCGAAACAGCCGTAGTGCAGTGTCACAGTATCGGCATGCACCGGCAACGCGCATTGATTGCAGAAGCCCTGCGCACCGTACTGGGCGAGCGCATCCGGGCCGTGTACGATAAGAGCGTCGAATCATTGCCGCCAAAATATGCGGAGCATCAAACGAACGGTTACTTATGGACGGCCGATACCGAGCCTTCCGGCACGACAATAGTGGAAGAAAATGGCGTCCGTTTCAAGATAGACTGGGTGACCGGACAAAAAACCGGTTTTTTTCTCGACCAGCGCGATAACCGCCGCCTGCTGCAAAATTTCGTGGCCGGCAAAACTGTCCTGAATGCGTTTTGTTACACAGGTGGATTTTCTGCGTATGCGTTGCAGGCGGGCGCCAAACTGGTGCACTCCGTGGATGTGTCGGCTAAAGCGATGGATCTCACCGCCGAAAATGCCGCGTTGAACGCGCCTTACCCGGGCGATCACGTCGGGTATACCGAAGATGTGCAGCGGTTTTTGAAAGAAAATGAAACGACGTACGAAGTGATGGTGATCGATCCGCCGGCATTTGCCAAGAGTATGGAAAAACGCCACAACGCCGTACAGGGCTACAAACGCCTCAACGAAGCCGCCATTCGCCGCCTGGCACCGGGAGGGATTCTATTTACTTTTTCCTGTTCGCAGGTAGTGGACCGGGAGTTATTTTACCATACTATTGTTGCCGCTGCGATGGAAGCGGGTCGTCCGGTGCGCGTCTTGCACCATCTGACCCAGGGCGCTGATCATCCGGTGAGTTTATTCCATCCCGAAGGTTCTTATTTGAAGGGACTGGTGGTGTACGTGGAATGAAAAAATAGTGAAGAGTGCACCGTGAAATAATAGTTTTTAATCATACGCTAAAACCGACGTTTACCATGACCACACGTGCTATTTTAATCGAAGACGAGCCGGTTGGCTTGCAAAATCTCATCAACCAGTTGGCTAAATATTGTCCGGATGTAGAAGTCGTGGCCACGGGCGGTTCGAATGCCGATCTATTGCGGTTGACCGAACAATACGAGGGCCGCTTCGATGTGGCATTTCTGGATATCGACTTGCCGGATGGATTGATTTTCAACTCCTTACGAGAACTGGAAGATCCGAAGTTCGATATTGTTTTCGTGACCGCCTACAATGAATACGCCCTGCGCGCTTTTCAGTTTGCGGCCATCCATTACGTAGTCAAACCGATCGACGGCGAAGAACTGGTCAAGGCGGTCAGCCGCATTCGCCACCGCCGCACCGATACCAAGAAGCGCATTGAAATACTCCAGGAAGCATACAATCCCAACTCGCCCAATGCCTTCAAAAAAATCGGCATTCCAGCCATGGATGGCACCCATTTCGTCAACCTGAACGACGTAATCCGCCTGGAAGCCGAAGATAATTACACGCATTTTATCCTGCGCAACGGCGAACGGCTCACGGCTAGCCGCACGATCAAAGCGTTTGAGGAAATGCTGACGCCGCTGAGTTTTTTGCGGGTGCATAAAAAACACATTGTCAACATGAATTCGATGAAAACCTACATCAAAGGCGAAGGCGGTTATCTCGTATTGGAAACCGATGAGACCATCGAAGTGTCGCGCCGTAAAAAAGCCGACCTACTGGAGGCGATCAAACGTTCGCAAGGCGAATAATAAACTTTTTAAACCATTCAATCTCAATTTTCCTACATGGGTTTTTTTGACAAATTTTTTAACCGCGAGAAGAAGGAAGACCTGGACAAGGGACTGGAAAAAACCAAAGAAGGCATTTTTGGCAAACTCTCCCGCGCGGTAGCGGGCAAGAGTACGGTCGATGAAGAAGTGCTCGATGAAGTGGAGAATATCCTGATTGCCAGCGATGTCGGACTAGATACCACCATCAAAATTATCAAACGCATCGAAGCTCGGGTGGCGCGCGATAAATACATGGATACGTCGGAACTCAACCAGATACTGCGCGACGAAATCGTGCAACTGCTGGCAGAAAATAATACGGCCGATCTGGAGGATTTTGAAATTCCCACCGGTAAAAAACCGTATGTCCTGCTCGTCATCGGGGTAAATGGCGTCGGTAAAACCACCACGATCGGTAAACTCGCCTACCAGTACAAACAAATGGGCTATAAAGTGGTGCTGGGCGCTGCGGACACCTTCCGTGCGGCGGCGGTCGACCAACTGGGCATCTGGGCCAACCGCGTCGGCTGTGACTTCTTTTCCAAAGGCATGAATGCCGATCCGGCAGCCGTGGCGTACGAAACAACCAATTACGCGCTCGAAAATAATTGTGATATCGCCATCATCGACACGGCCGGTCGTTTGCACAACAAGTCGCACCTGATGCAGGAACTGGGTAAAATTCACCGTTCGATCGAGAAAAAAATGCCGGGCGCGCCGCACGATGTGTTGCTGGTACTCGACGCTTCGACCGGACAAAATGCGCAGGAACAGGCGCGGCAATTCACCGAAGTAGCGCCGATCACCTGCCTGGCGCTGACCAAACTGGACGGCACCGCAAAAGGCGGCGTAGCGATCAGCATCAGCGATCAGTTTAAAATTCCGATCCGGTATATCGGGGTAGGGGAGTCGATCGATAAATTGCAGATTTTCAACAAGCGCGCTTTCGTAGAATCGCTTTTTACAAAATAGACTTACCGGCGACTTTAGTCGCCGAAATGATCTAATTTACCTCGACAGCTAAAGCCGCCGGTACTTATTCGGCCCACTGCAAGAATGCGTTATCTCCCGTTTCTCCTGCTCGCCCTGCTGCTGACCGCCTGCGCCACTTCCCGGCTATACCAACGGCATAGCGCCCGGCAAGTGCAACGGCACGTCGAACAATCGCCCGTTTTTGCAAAATCGCTCAGCGGTTTTGTGCTGCTTGACCCTGCTACCGGCAAACGCCTGTGCGATGTACGGAGCGACAAATATTTTATTCCCGCTTCGAATACCAAGATACTGACGCTGTACACGGTGTTACACATGTTGGGCGATTCCGTGCCGGGCCTGGAATACCAGCAAACGGATGCGCAGAGTATTACGATCCGTCCCACGGGCGACCCTACTTTCCTGCATCCGCTCTTTCGGGACTGGCAGCAGCCGTTTGAATTTGTGCAAAACAACCCGGCTGTACTGGTAGAATACCGGCTGCCGGAGAGCCAGATTACGCCCCTTGGAAAAGGCTGGGCCTGGGATGATGCACCGTATGGTTATTCGGCTGAACGCACGGTTTTTCCATTGTACGGCAATGTGCGCCGGGTCTTCGCCCTTGGCCCCGATTCGCTGGGAGTTGAACCCGCGTACTGGGAACCCTTTGTTGCCAGCACACCCGAATGGAAGGACGAAAATTTTAATATTACCCCGGATAATCACCTCCAATACGGCCCCCAATTAAGAGTCAAACCCGATTTCGAACGGGAGATACCCGTGTTTGCTGCCAGTAAAACAATCAATGCGCTGCTGGCGGATACCCTACACAAAACGGTCATCGGGGCGGTAAGCAGACCGGACCCTACAACATGGCGCATGTTATATTCAGCGCCCATCGACACCGTCCTGCGGCGCATGATGTACCAGAGCGACAATTTTATCGCCGAACAAATGCTGCTGGTATGCGCAGGCGTGCGCTTCCATACCCTCACGCAAGATTCCGTGCTGCGCTGGATGCAGGATAGTTTGTTTAAAACGCTGCCGCAACCGGTTAAATGGGTCGATGGCTCCGGCCTCTCGCGCTACAACCTGAATACGCCCCAAAACAACGCCGAAATCCTGCGCCGGCTCTGGTTCGAACAACCACAACCACGCCTGTTGTCGTTATTCCCGGCCGGCGGCGTGGCCGGTACGCTGAAGGACTGGTATGTCGGCCCCGACGGACAACCTTTTGTGTGGGCCAAAACTGGCTCGATGAGCGGTGTGCTCTGTCTGAGCGGTTATGTGCGCACCAAACGCGGTAAAATGCTGGTATTCAGTTTTATGCACAACAATTTCATCGGCAGCAACAAAGCTTGGCGCACCGAAATGCAGCGCATTTTGAGAGAAATTTGGGACATGTAAATTGAAATGGATCAAGATTACCTGATCTGGTGATCCCGTTCGTTTTAATTTACAACCCCTTCGCGTACTTTTGTGTTTGATGTGGCATTGTTATTTTCCTGCGTCTACAGGCAATCACCACTTGCCCGTATCATTCCTTTCTCCATTAATTTTAAAAAAATTTCTAATAATGAAGCAGTTAACGCTTTTGTCGGCCGCCCTGTTCCTGCTGCTGGCTGTCGCTTGTAAACACGAAATCAAAAATCCACCGGCCAATATCGGCGACGCATCTGCCTACACCTGCGTCATGCACCCAGAACAGGTCAGTACCATACCCGGCGTTTGCCGGAAGTGTAATATGGCCTTGATTCCGATGGATAAACCGGCACAGTCAACAGATCAACTGCCCAATATCAAAGCCGCCGCCTATGCCTGTCCGATGAAATGCCAGGGCGATACGATGTATGTGGCTGCGGGTAAATGCCCCGTGTGCAACATGGATCTGGTAGCCAAGGGAGAACCGCAACCCAAGCAGTAAAGTGGTTTGATTTGGGACTTTTGACACAACCCTGGCACAACCAATCAGTACCGGACAGCTTGTTATTCACACATTTAACATCATCAACATGAAAAATTATAAATTTCTGCTGGCAGCCATGCTGTTAACCGCATTTTCCGTCCGTGTTTCCATCGCCCAGTCTACTACCGGTTTTGTAAAAAAGACCGGCAAAGCCGTCACTACCACGCAGGTGGATACGTTTAAAGTGTTGGGCAACTGCGGGATGTGCCAGAAAACCATTGAAAAAGCCGCTATCGGTGCCGGTGCAAGTGCCGCTTCCTGGAATAAAGATTCCAAGATCATCTCCGTGACTTTTGACCCGGCAAAAACTTCCGTGGATGCCATTGAAAAAGCCATTGCGGGTGCCGGCTACGATAATGCAGGGTATCTGGCCGAAAAGAAGACGTACAAAAAACTAAGCGATTGCTGTCAGTATGACCGCACGGGTACTGCGGGCGGTACAAAAGTATGTAAGGAGGAACAATAGGCATTCGTACATTAAATAAGCGTACAAGCCTTTAGTGCCATTGTGCTACCTTTACTGCACATTGAGCACATGAAATCCATTTTTCGTATAACTGCTGTAATTATCCTGCTACTGGTCGTGGCCTGTGCCGGGATTGCCCAGCATGTTCCCGTTAAATTCGAACAGTTGCCGGCCGAGATCGGTCTGGCGCAGGGGCCGGTCAACTGTTTTGTGCAGGACAGTCGCGGCGTCTTGTGGCTGGGCATCTGGTCGGGCTTGGTCTGTTACGACGGTTATCGGACCCGCGTTTTTGAACAGGCTATCGGTAAACCGAACAGCCTGCAAAGCGATCAAATTTGCTCCATCCTCGAGGACCGTAATCGACAATTATGGATCGGCACACTCAATGCCGGCCTGCACCGCTTCAACCATGATACGGAGCAGTTTGTCAACTTTAAAAATGACCCCAATGACCCTAACTCCTTGTCTAACAATGACGTGTGGGGGCTTTTTGAAGATAAAAAAGGATACATCTGGGTAGGAACCGAAAACGGCCTCAACCGTTTCGATCCGCAAACCAACGCCTTTTTGCGCATTGCCGCGCCCGATACCGGTATCCCGCGCCCGACGTCTGATTATATTTATTCGATTTGTGAAACATCGGATGGCTCGATCTGGTGGACGTCACCACAAGGGCTGCAACGGGTAAAATTCAGCAGCGAACGCGACTACCAGTTATACCATTACAGCCTCGCTCCCGACGGGAAGACGGGTTCACTGGACGATTTTATTTACCGCGTCCGTCCTGCCAAGCGGGAGCCCAATATGCTCTGGGTCTCCACCAAAGTCGGCCTGAAAAAGATCCGCTACAGCGATGCCGATCCTGCATTCCTGCAAGTCGTGCATGCCTACCGCAATATACCCGGCGTGCCGACCAGCCTCAGCCACAACATCGTGCCCGATTTCCTGGAGCTCGACGACGGCAACCTGTGGGTGGCTACCTATCATGGTTTGAACCTGCTGGACATAAAAACCGGGCAGTTCCAACGCTATTTTACCCAGGCCGGCGAACCCTATACACTGAGCGCCAACCTTATCCGCTGTTTGTTCCAGGACCGCACCGGCAATCTGTGGGTAAGTACCGAAAAGGGCCTGAATAAACTCAACCTGCGCTGCAAACCCTTTCAGGGCGTGCGCCTCGATAAGTCAGGCGCTGCCGCCAACAGCAATATTATGGGCCTGTGCAACGGCGGCAAACCCGGTAGCCTGTGGGTAGCCGCCACCGGTGGACTCAATCGCATCGACTACGATGCGGTGCAGCCCCGTACCAGTTATTACGCGCTGGCCCCGGCGCACCTGGCCGATTTTGCCAATTTTCCGACCAGCGTCTGGCGCGATGCCGACGGCTGGCTGTGGCTCACGACGCAAGGCGCCGGGGTGCTCCGCATCCGCGAACGCGATATTCCACCCAACGGTGGGCGACTCACCCAACTCGAACAATTCTCCCAAAGCGGCCCCACCGTTATCCGCGACAACTATATCATGAGCCTGCTGGAGTATGGCGACGAAGGCGTATGGTTCGGGTTGTGGGATGGGGGGCTGGAATTTTTTCACAAAAAAACCGGTAGCGTTACCAATTTTCAACAAGCGGGCGATCTGAGCCTGACCGCTTTTCCCAATGTGGCATTCCTGAAAAAAAAGGAAGGCGAACAGATGAAACTCTTCGTCGGAACCCGCGGCAACGGTTTGTTGAAATGCGCACTTGATCCGACGGGGACAGCACTCCAACTCGAGCGTCATTACCATTTTACTTCCGGCCAGAAAGGCTGCCTCAGCAATGATAAAGTAAACGCCCTGCTGGTAGATAGCCAAGGCCGTATATGGGTTTGTACCAGCAAGGGACTCAACCTGTTACAAGCCGACGGAACTAACTTTCGCACTTTTACCCGCGCCGATGGTTTGCCCAATAACATCGTCCAGTCGATCGTCGAAGACCGCAGCGGGCACTTTTGGGTCAGTACCCAAAATGGTATTGCCTCGCTGACCTTGCTGCCAGACGGGCAGTCCCAGATCCGTTCATTTGATGCGCTGGACGGACTGGAGGATAATTTCTTTATGAATAGTTGTGCGACTGCATTGCCCTCGAGCGTGCTCGCTTTTGGCGGCGTGAGCGGCGTGAGCCTGTTTGCACCGGATGCCATCCAGATGGATACCGTGCCGCCGCTAACCCTTATTTCCGACTTCCTGTTGTTCAATCGCTCCGTACCGATCGGGCCGATGGAAAACGGGCGTATTATTCTGGAAAAAAACATCGCCGAAACCCCGGAAATCGTCCTGAATTACCGCGAAAACGTGCTCTCTTTTGAATTCGTCAGCCTGCACTTTGCCGAGCCGAGGAAAAACCGCTTTGCCCATAAACTGGAAGGATTCGACCAGGACTGGGTGTATACCAATGCCGACAAACGGTTTGCACATTATACCAATCTGCCGTATAAAACCTATACATTTTGGGTGAAGTCGGCCAATGGTGACGGCGTATGGGGCGAACCCGTTTCCATAAAAGTGACGGTGCAGCCGCCGTTCTGGCTGACCTGGTGGGCCAAAAGTTTGTATTTGCTGTTAGTGGCCGCATTGTTGTACAGCGGCTGGCGAATTGCCCATTTAAGGGCCGAATACCGCGCCAATCTCGCGCTGGAACGCATGCAGCGCGACCAATTGGAAACCGTAAACCACCTCAAATTCCAGTTTTTTACCAATATCAGCCATGAACTGCGCACCCCGCTGACGCTGATCCTTACGCCACTGGAACAACTGATCAAGGAGTTCAGTGGCGACAAAAAACTGCACCAGTTGTACACCATTATGCACCACAATGCCGCACGGCTGCATACGATGATCAATCAGTTGCTCGACCTGCGCAAGGGCGAAGAAGGCATGATGCAATTGCGGGTGTCGGAAGCGGATTATGTGCAGTTTATTCGGGAGATCACGCTGTCCTTTAAAAGTTGGGCCGACCAGCGGCGTATTGAACTTGACTTTGAACCCACCGTAATCAGTCAGATGGCGTGGTTTGACCACGAGCAAATGGAAAAAGTGATCTACAACTTGCTGGCCAATGCGCTCAAATACACCCCGGCCGGCGGACGCGTGCAGGTCCAGGTAAACGCCACGGAAGGCAGCGTAAACTGCACAGTATCTGATACCGGTCCTGGTATTCCAAACGCGGACACCCAGCGTATTTTTGAACGTTTTTACCAGGTAAAACAGGTCAAGACCGATACTGCGGAGCGCGGTGCCGGCATTGGTCTTTCCCTGGTCAAAATACTGGTGGAACGGCACCACGGCACGGTGACGCTGCAAAGCAAAGAAGGTGTCGGCAGCCGGTTTACAGTCGCTATTCCACTGGGCAAACAACATTTTAAGATGGCGGAATTCGCCGCGCCGGAGGCTGTTTCGCCGCCGTATCCGTGGCATTATAGAATGCCAACTGATCTTGTGCAGCCAGATTTTACGCCGGTAATCGTCCCTGCAACCACCGCCAAAGCCAGCTCCCCCAAACACCGTATCCTGGTAGTGGAAGACAATGCGGATATCGCGCTGTACCTGCTACAAAACCTGTCGGCCGAATTTGTGGTAGCCACCGCGACCAATGGCGTTGAAGCGCTCCGGCAAGCGCTGGCGCATCCGCCCGACATCGTGCTGAGCGACCTCGCCATGCCGGAAATGGATGGACTGGAACTGTGCCGGCAACTGAAAACCAATGTCTTTACCAGCCATATTCCGGTCGTACTGCTCACGGCGCGCACCTCACTTATCTTCAAGATCGACGGACTGGAAACCGGCGCCGATGATTACATCACCAAACCCTTCAACCTACAATTACTCACGATCCGGCTGCGAAATCTCATTGTTAGCCGCCAGAAACTGCGCGAAAAATTCAGTCGCAACATTGAATTAAATCCGTCGGAAGTCTCGGGTAATTCACTGGATGAAACCTTCCTGCGCAATATCCTCGCCAGTATCGAGCAACACCTCGACGACTCGGAGTATTCGGTCGATCAACTCGCCCACGACTTGCACATGAGCCGGGTACAGCTGTATCGCAAGATTAAGGCAATCACCGGTGATGTGCCCAACGCACTCATTCGTTCGGTCCGCCTGAAAAAAGCCGCACAATTGCTGGCCACCCGCCAGTACAACGTATCGGAAGTGGCTTATAAGGTCGGATTTACGGATCTGAAATATTTCCGGGAGCGGTTTCGGGAGCAGTTTGGGGTGAATCCGGGGGAGTATGCGAGCTGAGTATTGCTGTAGCGGCAGGATTGGACAACGGATCAAACGGATTTTCGGATGGGTACGGATTTAAAATACCTTCAGGTCTGAAAAGAACGGATTTTAGGGCAGGCTGACGCCTATCTGGTTAAGCATAGCAATGTTAAAAACTGGCGCAAATATCCCGTAACAAGACCTTATTATAATTTATACCCATTCCAAACCTAAAAAATGCCGCTTGCGTCCGCAACGATTTTGCAGGTTTAGGGTTTGGCAGTTGTCTGTCGACAAAACCAACCTTATTATGCTACACCGTAACCGCAACCTGCTCTTAGGCTTTTATGGCCTGCTGATCCTGACCAGTTTATTTCTGCTTACGCGCCTGAAATTCACGTTCGACTTTGAGCAGTTTTTTCCGCAGGGCGATCCCGACTGGGAGTTTTTCAAAAACTACATCAAGGATTTCGAAAGTGACGACAACTTTCTGCTGGTAGCGGTGGAGCGACGGGAAGGCGCTTTTGACTCGACTTTTCTGGCTAAATTTCACGATTTCACGGTAAGAGCGGGCGAATTGCCGCACGTCACTTCGGCCATGTCGCTGACCAAGGTGCAGTACCCGCTGAAAACGCCGTTTGGCATTACCGTGGTGCCGGCGATACACTTGGACAAGCCTGCATTTTATCCAACCGACCGCGTCAAAGTCATGCAGGACCGGCGCATGGTCAACAATTTTATTTCAGCGGATGGCACGGCGCTTTCCGTGGTCCTTAAAACGATCAATCAGAGTTCGCAGCAACAGTCCGAAGCGCTAATGAACGGATTGGACAGTCTGGCCAATTCGTATGGGTTCGATGAAGTGCACGTGCTGGGGCGCGCCTACTTCCAGCGCGACCTGGTGTTGATGGAAAAACGAGAAGTCGTCGTCTCTACACTGCTCGCGGCGCTGCTGGTCATTGCGGTACTGTTCTTCATTTTCCGGCGCTGGTGGACGGTTTTTATCGCCATGATGGGGATCGGTTTATCGCTGCTGTTTTTTCTCGGCATCCTCAGCGCACTGGGCCGGGAACTCAATGCCTTGTCGGCGCTGTACCCGATTCTGATGTGTATTGTCGGCGTAGCGGACACGATTCACATCACGACCAAATACCTGGATGAACTGGAAAAAGGACACGATCGGGACACCGCGATCCGTATTACCCTGCGGGAAATCGGCCTGGCCACTTTTATTACCTGCATTACCACGGCCATCGGTTTTGCATCGCTGCTCACCAATCGCACGGCACCCATTCAGGCATTTGGGATCAATGCGGGACTGGGCGTAGTAGTGGCATTTTTTGTGATCTATGGCTGGCTGTGGGCGATGCTGCCGCGTTTTGAAGCCAAGCAACTGATCAAATACACCCGCGAATACGCGTTCTGGGGCAAGTTTATGACCTGGACCTACCATTTTACCAAAATCAACCACCGCAAAATTGCCTGGTTGTCGCTGCTTTTATTGGGCATTTGCCTGGGGGGCATTGCCATGATCAACACCAATTACCGCATCAAACAGAACCTGCCACGCGGGCAAAAAGTGACTGCCGATTTCCTGTATTTTGAGGAGAAATTCTCCGGTTTTCGGCCCTTGGAATTCGCAGTTTTTCCCCAAAACGGCCGTGCTGCCGACGATTTTGCCGTGTTGAAAGAAATGGATAAACTGGAAACGCATCTGCGCGACAGTTATCCGCCGATGCGTACCATCTTGTCGGTCAATGATGTATACCGCAGTATACACGCGATGAACTTTGGCAATCGCCCGGAATCCTATCGCCTGCCCGATAGCCTGGCAGAGTTTGAACAATACAAAAAAATGGCGGCTAAAGTACCGGCTTCCGCCTCCGATGTCTTGCTCAGCCGCAACCACGACAAAGCCCGCATAGCCGTGCGCATGCAGGATGTCGGACGTGATACGGTGGTTATGATGATGGAGGAGATTGAACGCTGGTGGCGCATCAATACCGACTCCACGGTAGCCAAATTCCGGATCACCGGCACGGGACTCGTGCTCGATAAAAACTCGGTTTACATCCGCGATAATATGTTGCAGGGACTGATCCCTTCCATTCTGGTGGTGGCGCTGATCATGGTTTTTCTCTTCAAAGACTGGAAAATGGTCCTGGTTTTTGCTGTTCCCAATGTATTTCCGCTCTTTTTTGCCGGTGCTTTGATCGGGTATCTGGGCATCCCGCTGGAAGCAGGCATCGCGACAGTGTTCAGCATCGTATTCGGGATTGCTACGGACGATACGATTCACTTTTTGAGTACTTTCAAGATCAGTCGAAGTAGGGGCCTGAATGTGGAAGAGGCATTGGAAACGACGCTGGCGGAAACTGGCAAAGCCATGTGCCTGAGCAGCATCATCCTGTTTTTTAGTTTTGCAGTAATGTTGTTTTCCATCCATCCGCCTTCGGTCGTAGTGGGTTTATTGGTCAGTGTCACGCTGGCAGGTGCGTTATTCTGTGATTTGTTGCTGGTGCCCGTGCTCGTGCGGTGGCTGATTCGGGAATGAATTATTAATTACGAATTACGAATTACGAATTACGAATTACGAATTTTTTCATAACTCATTGATAATGTTGTAATTGTGAACAACCATTAACCGTTAATCATTAACCGTTAACCATTAATCATTCAAACCGCCCCCTCACCGTCACCCCTTCCCAGTCATCCGTGCGGAAGGGCGAGGCTGGAAAACCGGCGGTATTAAAGAGATTGGCTTCTTCCGGGGAGTTGGCCCAGGCGTACCGTACGGCTGCTGGCTTCAGGCCCTTGGGATGTTTTACGACTACTTTATCGCCTTGTATTTCGGCTTCGGCGTAGTAAAAAATATGGTCATCGCCGGCAATTTCAAAACCCTTGAGGTAGCCGAATTTGTCTTTGGCGAGGAGGCCCTCGCCGGTAAATTTAAAGGTCAGCGTAGCCTCGTCTTTGCTGAAACGCACCGATTCGTACAGCGGGCCACTGGGTAATACGTCCTGACCGTACACAAATTTCAACGCATTAGCGGCCAGGCGTTTGCCTACATCCTGTTTGTTGGTGGGGTGTATGTCGTGAAAGTTGCCGATATCGGTCGTGACGGCCATGCCGGTGTTGGGCAGTTGCAGGGTCATTGTCTGCGCTTCGCGCAATTCGGCCCAATCGCTGCCCTGATTGCTGTTTTGATACGGGCCAAATGCGGATAATTGCACAAAATAGAACGGAAACGCATCATTCCAGCGCTTGCGCCAGTCCTCAATCATCAATGGAAAGACCTTGCGGTATTGGTAAGCACGACCCGCGTTCGACTCGCCCTGGTACCACAGCGCTCCGCGAATCGCGTACGGCACCAGCGGTGCGATCATGGCGTTGTAGATCGCGGTGCCGACATTGTTGCTGGAATGGGCGAAAGTATGCGACTCCGCAAAAGACGGCATCAGTTTCCAGTCGCTGCCGGCCAGGCTGATACGCTGCCGGTCGGTACTAATAAACAGGTCGTTTTCAGAGCCCATCAAACCCAGCCCAAACCATTCTGGTTCGATCATTTTATCCATTTTAACCATCAGTTTATTAAAGCCGGCCTTCCAGGTATTGGCGGGGATCAGGATGCGGCGCGGTCCTTTCAGAATACCTGCCGACACCAGTTCGCCGTTGATGTAAACTTCATTGTAGCTGTAGTTTTCCGCCAGTCCAAGCGTGGTGATCTTGTCGGTCATATCACCGGGAATCTCCACCATTTTACCCATAAAACCATTGCCACGCCATGCCCAAACCCCTTTCCAGTCCCACTGCCACATCGGATCGGCCGTAAGCCATTTGGAAAAATCATAATCGGCTTTCAGGTAGGCTTTTTCGTCGGCCAACGTCGGGTTGGCGTCGGGGCTGCCGAGCAATTTGGTCTTGATAATACGCTCCAGGCGCAGGTCGGCGTCGGCCCAGGTTTGCGGCAGGTTTTGGGCATAATCGCGGAGGTCTTCCGACTCGCTCATCGCCTCTTTGCTGATCCAGCCTTCTATCTGCGAACCGCCCCAGGAGGCGTGCAGCAAGCCAATCGGCACACCGGTCTTTTGGAATACTTCACGGGCAAAAAAGAAACCCACGGCGGTGAAACTACCCACATTTTGGGGGGTGCACAATGTCCACTGACCGGTATCCAGGTCATTGAGCGGCGATAAAGTCACCTCATGTGCCACGCCAAAATGGCGGATCTGCGGAATATCGGCCGTTTTGCTTTCTTCGGCAAAATTATTGGCCTGCGCCACGGTCCATTCCATGTTTGATTGCCCCGAACACAACCAGACATCACCGATCAGTAGGTCGGTTCGGGCAATCTTTCCGGAAGGCGCACTGACGGATAATGTGTACGGACCGCCCGCTTCCATAGCGACGAAATTGACGCGCCATTTACCAGTCGTATCGGCTACCGTTGATTGGATCTGATCCGCCAGCGTCACCCGCACTGTTTCATTGGGTTTGGCCCAGCCCCACACTGGAATTGCCTTTTGGCGCTGCAACACGGCATGATCGGAAAAAAGGCGGGCAAGTCGTACCTGGGCAGTCATAGTGAGGGCGAACAGCAGCAAAAAAGACAGAAGTGTGGGTTTTTTCATCGCAATGGTGTAGGCGTGGTGTGATGTACGCTTGAGCGGAGGCGAAAGTACAGAACTCATTTGCTTTATTTATGCTGCGGACTGCCCAATCGAAGGGAAATAGCAAATTCCAGTATTCGGGAGCAAATTAATAGTATTAACCAAATCTTGGTTTGGGTTAGGGTGCGGCCTTATGCAAATCCCGGTTTTGCGCGCTTGGAGGCGGATGAAGCAAAACCATGTTTGAATCCCGACGCAGGAGGGGCGAGTTTGGTTTTGCGCCGCCGTAAAGTGTGGCAAAACCGTTGGATTTGCATACAGCCTTGACTTTTTTGGTACTTTTTGCGTCAAGGCAAAAAGTACGAAGCCATGCCAGTGCTGGGATCTTAGGGCGCTTTAAATCGTACGGTAAACTTATTACGGTGTATTCTTAATGTTCGTATTAGGATGATGGGTAATGTGCAAAATCGAGCGTTTTGCAGGGCGTTTGTTACTTTTTGCGTCCAAAAAGTAACCAAAAAGACTTGGCTTTCGAAAAACCCAACCATTTTGCTCACCTCACCGGCGGCGCAAAAAAAACTCGCCGCAGCGTCTGTTCGGGCCGTTGGCCCTTGGTGATTCAGTAGGCTCAAACAGTTTTTTGCTTCATCCGCCGCTGAGGCAGCAAAATGGGGGTTTTTCTAAGGCCGCAGGACACCTGCTCAATCGGAGGGGAATAGAATATTCAGGTGTTTTGGAGCAGATTGAGGAGGGCTTCCAAATCTTCGTTTGGGTTAGGGTGCGGCCTTATGCAAATCCCGGTTTTGCGCGCTTGGAGGCGGATGAAGCAAAACCATGTTTGAGTCCCGACGCAGGAGGGGCGAGTTTGGTTTTGCGCCGCCGTAAAGTGTGGCAAAACCGTTGGATT
>JBBRDQ010000074.1:0-20784 GCA_038203695.1 Chitinophagales bacterium | reverse complement strand
GCGGCTACTTGTAATGCGGTGATCAACGGTATTAATGCCACCACGGGCGACAACTGCGGTGCTGCGCTCTCCTATGTGCTCAGCGGCGCTACCACGGCCAGCGGCAACGGACAAGCCAGCGGCCTGACGTTCAACAGCGGTTCGACCACGGTCACCTATACCGCTACGGATGCGGGTGGCAACCAGACGAACTGCGTATTTACAGTGAATATTTCTCCCTGTGTGAATGGCCGTATCATCTGGAAACAGGACAATATCACGGGCGTAAAAGACGTGACCGTGACGGTAACGGGCGACCAAATGACCAGCGCCCTCACCGGTCTGGATGGCAAATATGGCTTTATCTTTCCAGGTGGCTCCAATTTTACGATTACGCCCACGAAAAATCTTAACAAACTCAACGGCGTCAATGCACAGGATGTCTTCCGGATTCAGCAACACCTGAGTGGTAACCTGATTACTAACCCTTACCTGTTAGTGGCTGCGGACGTAAACAGTAATAATTTGATCAGTGCACTGGATGCCAATATTATTCAGCTATCTATCCTGGGTAACCCCGGAGCCATGGCACAGTTTATCAACTCCTGGCGTTTTGTGCCGACCTCGTATACAATGCCTAATCCGCCATGGGGCTTCCCGGAATCGATAACGTATTCCGGCTTGAGCGGTGCTAATTCGAATCAGGATTTCTACGGTATCAAAATCGGAGACGTCACCTCTATTTTTGCCAATCCGGCCAACCTCGGTGCAGAACCGGATTTTGTGATGACTGCCGGAGATGAAATTTTGCAGGCTGGCGCCGAATTTGAAGTGGCCTTCCAGGCAAATCAGATTGAAAGCCTGGCTGCACTGCAGTTCGGATTACACTTCGATGCCAGCCGTTTGCAGTTGGTGGATGTTCAGTCACTGGATGCACTGCCGATGACAAGCGATAATTTTGGGCTGTATTCCCTGGATCAGGGTACTATCAATGTCTTGTGGGCTGGCACTGAAACGGTCGATCTCTCCGAAGCAGCACCGATGTTCCGCCTGAAATTCAAAGCGTTACAAAGTGGCGGTCGGTTGAGCAATGTATTGTCGATCGTTGAAACGGATTTAGATGCACGGGCTTACAAAGGCAACCTGGCCGAATCAAAAGTGGTATTGCGCTTCTTAGGCGTAACGGGTACCAATGATCCGGTTCTGGCAAAAGAGCGTTTGATATTGTATCAAAACCAGCCGAACCCTTTTGTCAATGAGACCATGATCGGTTATAACCTGCCAGAAGCCGCAGCAACTACTCTTACAGTATTTGATGTAAATGGTAAATTAATCTACCGGCAGGAAATGAAGGGTAACCGGGGTTACAACCAGTTCACGCTGCAAGATAAAGTCCTGCCGGTATCCGGGTTGTTATACTATCGCGTCCAAACGTCCGATGCTTCGGCAACGCGGAAAATGATCAGAATCGAATAAATTGAACGGTTGATTTCTTGCATAAAAACAGGCGCCATTTCGCAAGAAGTGGCGCCTGTTTTTTTGGGCTTTAAATAACTTTACCAATCGATTGCGCCCAGTCTTGGGTCGAACAAATCTATTGTATCCGCAAAAAGAAGGGCCGAAGTTCATGCGTTGAACTTCGGCCCTTCTGATTTTATGCCACTCTGGTATTTTCCAAAGCCATTGCTTGCCGGCGCTGTTCCTTTTTCTCCGCATAGGCACTGGCGGCTTCCCGTACCCAGGTGCCTTCTTCGTAGGCTTTCACCCGCGTGCGCAGGCGCTGTTTATTGCAGGGGCCATTGCCGTTGACCACATTCCAGAATTCATCCCAGTTGATTTCGCCAAAATCATAATGCCCACGTTCCTCATTCCATTGCAGATCTGGATCGGGCAGGGTCATGTCCAGGATTTTTACCTGCTCCGCGATCATATCTACGAAACGCTGGCGCAACTCGTCGTTGGTAAAACGCTTGATCTTCCAGCGCATGCTTTGTGCGCTGTTGGGCGAAGCATCGTCGGAAGGCCCAAACATCATCACTGCCGGCCAGTACCAGCGGTTGATGGATTCCTGCAACATCGCGCGTTGTTCGGGAGCGCCTTTCGAAAGGGTCAATAAAATCTCAAAACCCTGGCGCTGGTGGAAACTTTCCTCCTTGCACACCCGCACCATCGCCCGGGCGTACGGACCGTATGAACAGCGGCAGATGGGTACCTGATTCATAATCGCGGCACCGTCGACCAGCCAACCGATACTGCCCATATCAGCCCAACTGAGGGTAGGGTAGTTGAAAATGGACGAATATTTGGCCTTGCCGCTGTGCAGTTCGCGAATCATTTCATCGCGGCTGATACCCAGCGTTTCGGCAGCCGCATACAGGTAAAGACCATGACCGGCCTCGTCCTGCACCTTGGCTAACAAGATTTGTTTGCGTTTCAGCGAAGGGGCCCGGGATATCCAGTTGCCCTCCGGCAGCATACCCACGATCTCAGAATGCGCATGCTGGCTGATCTGCCGCACCAGGGTTTTGCGGTACGCATCGGGCATCCAGTCTTTTGGTTCAATGCGGACATCTGCGTCTATTCTCGCCTGAAACTCATCTTCCAATGAGTATATGGTGGCCGGCGACTTTGGTTGGACTTGCATGGTATGGATGTATTTTATTGATTAGGTTATTGTTAATCAGCCAATTAGAAAACATTAGAACCAGCGACTGCAACAATTGGTCTGGCAAAGATCGTTAAAAATTTATTTTTAGACTAACACCTGACCGGGTCAATAGTTTTACTGCTGCAAAAAATCCGTCACCTGCATACGCCGCTTTTAGAACCGGTTCGCCGTTTAGAGCGCAACGCCGGGTAAAGTGAGGTTGCAAACACGCGGCCGCAACTTTTACAACCCAAAACCTTTTATTTGTATAATTAACCACCAATTTCTTACCTTTGCGACTTATGACAAAAACACTCGGCTACGCATTTCTTTTCAGCCTGCTTTTTTCGGTTGTTTCCTGTAAAAGCGAATACGAAAAAATTCGCACCAGCGGCGATGGGGAACGCATTCTTAATCAGGCGTTTTCTTATTACGAAAAGGAACAATATCTCCGCGCACAAACCCTTTTCGACCTGGTTTTGACCAACTTGCGGGGTGATCCACGGGCGGAAAAAGCCTATTTTTACTACGCTTACAGCCATTACTACCAGAAGGATTACACCCTCGCGGCGTATTATTTCAAGACGTTTTCCAATACCTTTACCAATTCCCCGTTTCGGGAAGAAGCCGCTTTCATGTCGGCGTATGCCAATTTTCAGCAATCGCCGACTTTCCGTTTGGAGCAATCCAATACGGAGAAAGCCATTGAGGAGTTTCAGGTTTTTGTCAACCTGTTTCCGACTAGCAAACGCGTGGATGAATGCAACAAGCTCATCGATGAAATGCGGCGCAAACTGGAAGAAAAAGCCTTTGGGGAAGGACAGTTGTATTTTGACCTGAAGCAATACCAGTCCGCCGTGATCTCTTTTGACAATCTGTTGCGCGACTATCCGGAATCGCCGGACGCGGAGCGGGTGCGTTACCTGATCGCCAAATCTGAATTTCTGCTGAGCGAAAACAGCATTGTGGAGAAGAAACAGGAACGTTACACGGAAACTGTCGTGCGCAGCAATGATTTTCTCGAAAAATATCCCACCGGCAAGTACACGAAGGAAATAAAGAGCATTCGCAAACAAGCGGAACAAGAAGCCAAAGCAGTCAAAAAACGTTTAAAATCCAGTTGATTTGAAAAGTACAGTTAAACAATGACACTGTTCATCTGTCTTAGTGTAGCGTTTCAAGCCAATCACCCACCATACAATTATGAGCGATATTAAAAGCAAAGCCCAGGGTCTCGACCCGAATGTTCAACCGCGCGACGTACTCGAACTGGTACAGAACACGGGTAACATTTATGAGAGTATCAACATTATCGGCAAACGTGCCCGCCAGATTTCCAGCGATTTGAAATGGGAAATCCAGCGCAAACTCGAAGAATTTGCGGTAAACACCGATACGATCGAAGAAGTACAGGAGAATAAAGAGCAAATCGAAATCTCCAAATTCTACGAACGACTGCCCAACACGGCGATTATTGCTGCCAATGAATTTTTGCAGAATGACGTACAGTGGCGCTACAGCGATAAGCCGCAATAAGATCTGACTGCCTGTCAGTACATCTTTAGGTGAATACCGGAAATGATATTCAAAGCACCGGGTGATTTCAAATCATCCGGTGCTTTGAATGTCATTCCGACGTATGATTTCATTGGAAGATGCTGCGATAATACTTTTTATTTATACCTATGAAGGTAATTCTCGGGATCAGTGGTTCCATTGCTGCTTACAAAGCGGCCGCGCTAACACGTCTGCTGGTAAAAAATGGCGACGATGTACAGATACTGATGACCGATGCTGCGACGGCTTTTATTACGCCGCTCACGCTTTCCACCCTGTCCAAAAATACGGTTTTAACGGATGTGCACACGGAATCGGGCTGGAACAACCATGTCGATCTGGGACTTTGGGCCGACGCCCTGCTTATCGCTCCGGCTACCGCTAATACCCTTGCCAAACTTGCCAATGGTCTGTGCGACAATATCTTAAGCGCAGTCTACCTCTCCGCCCGCTGCCCCGTTTTTGTAGCGCCAGCCATGGATGTCGATATGTGGCACCATCCAGCGACCCGGCGCAACGTTGCGCTGCTGCAAGATCACGGTGTACACTTTCTGCCAGTTGGTTACGGTGAACTGGCTAGTGGACTGATAGGAGAAGGTCGGATGGCGGAGCCGGAAACAATCGTGCAATATGTAAGCGACTTTTTTGCCCGGCAAAAAGATCTGGGCGGTAAAAAAGCCCTGGTTACTGCCGGCCCTACCTTCGAATCGTTGGATCCGGTCCGGTATATTGGCAACCATTCCAGCGGAAAAATGGGCATTGCCGTGGCGGAAGCACTGGCGCAACGCGGCGCGGAAGTAACGCTGGTGTTGGGGCCGACGCATTTGCGCCCTACAGATGTCGGTATTCAGGTAATTTCCGTACAATCTGCGCAGGATATGTATGAGGCTTGTGAAAAAATATTTGGTCAACAGGATATCGTTGTGCTCGCAGCAGCAGTAGCGGATTACAAACCGCTGACCTATTCCGCCCAGAAAATCAAGAAAAAAGCCGACGATATGTCGCTGGAACTGGCCAAGACCATCGATATTGCGGCTGCCCTCGGACAGCGTAAACAAACGGGACAAATCATGGTGGGTTTTGCGCTTGAAACCAATGATGCCATCCAACATGCCCTGTCGAAAATGGCGCGCAAAAACTTGGATTTCATTGTGCTCAATTCCTTGCAGGATGCCGGCGCAGGCTTTGGGCACGATACGAATAAGATTACCATTTTGCGGCGCGACGGCAGTATTACGCCGTTTGACCTTAAATCCAAGACGTCCGTTGCAGCAGATATTGTTATAGAAATCGTGCGTACAGCCAACCCAAAAACAATATAATGCGTCAAGGCTTATCGGTGCAACAGCTGTTGCGAACCAATTTGAATCTAACACGCTGTTTTTTTCTTTCTATACTATGCAAAAGCGACTTTTTTTAGCCTTACCCCTGCTTTTTCTGGCATTCGGCACCTTTGCCCAGGGCGAACTGAATGCTTCGGTACGTATCACTACGCCACAATTACAAAAAACAGATCGCAAAGTTTTTGACCAGTTGGAAGTCGTACTGCGCGATTTTTTGAATACTACCAAATGGACCAACGATGTCTTTGAGCCGGAGGAGCGCATCAAATGCAACTTCATTATTACGGTTTCCGAAGAACTGGATAATAATATTTTCAGGGCAGAATTAGCGGTGCAATCGGTTCGCCCGGTCTTCGCCAGCGGGTACGACACACCGTTGCTCTCGCACCTCGATAAAGACGTGGTGTTCAGTTATGAGCAAAATCAACCCATTGAGTTTTTACGTGATGCAACCGACAACCAAAATCTGCCGGCTATTTTGGCGTTTTATGCCTACATTATCCTGGCCATGGATTACGATTCCTATGCTTCGCTGGGAGGCGATCCATATCTGCTTGCGGCACAATTGATTACTACTAACATGCAAAACGGGTCCAACCCACCGGCCGGCTGGCGGCCGGCTGACGGTGGTAAGAACCGAAACCGGCACTGGATGGTGGAAAACCTGTTGAACCCACGCGTAAAACCCTATCGTACCTCAATGTACTCGTATTATCGCAAAGGGTTGGACCTGTTTTCTACTAATATCGAACAGGGTAAAACCAATATTTTGCTAGCGCTGGAAGAAGTGGACAAAGTGAATATTGCTTACTTTAACTCCATGATCATCCAAATGTTTTCCAATGCCAAAAGGGACGAACTGATTGAAATGTGGAAAGTCGGCGCTAAAACCTCCAAAGACCGCGTTATCCAAATCATGACAAAAATGGATCCCGCTAATGGGCAGCGGTATCGCGAGATTGGATCATAAGTAACCGAAATTATAATTTTGTCGGGGGCTTCCGTAGTTTTGCGCAAACTTCGGAAGCCCTTGTTTGTTTTGTTCATGTTTGCGCCGATTGTACTCGTACGATCAGTATCGATTCCTAACCTAAACCATCTCGATGGGTACACTTATTAATATTGCCCAGTTTATTATGGGCCTGTCTTTATTGATTATCCTCCACGAACTGGGCCACTTTCTGCCGGCCAAGTGGTTTAAAACGCGTGTTGAAAAATTCTATCTTTTTTTCGATTTTGCTCCTTTTAATTCCCTTTTTAAAATTACACGGGGTGGCACGGAGTACGGGATTGGCTGGTTGCCATTAGGCGGATATGTAAAAATCGCCGGTATGGTCGATGAGAGCATGGATACCGAATCGCTTAAAAATGAGCCACAACCCTGGGAATTTCGTTCCAAACCGGCCTGGCAGCGCCTGATTATAATGTTGGGAGGGGTTACCGTCAACTTTTTGCTCGGTATTTTTATTTTTTCAATGATGCTCTGGCAGTACGGCGAAGTACGTATTCCAACGGCATCGCTGCAAAATGGTCTGGCCCTCGATTCGGTATTGATCAACCAGGGTTTCCAGCAAGGCGATAATATTGTGCGTTTGGGCGACAAGCCTTTTACCTATGTTGATCCCGGTGCATTCATGCAGGCGGTGATCCTTGATAATACCCAGGAAATAACCATTTTGCGCAATGGCCAGCAGCAAACTATTCAATTGCCGGCTAATATTTCGCAAATTCTAACCCAGCAAAATCCGGGGAAATCTGCGTTGATGTTGCCGCGTTATCCTTTCTTTGTAAACGGCCTCGCAGCAGGTAATCCTGCCGAAAAAGCCGGCATTCAAAAAGGCGACCGCATTATATCCATCGATGGACAACCGACGCAGTTCTTTGATGAATTTGGTCCACTGGCTCGTAAAAAGAAGGGGCAAGCAGTGACTATCGGCGTATTGCGTGGCCAGGATATCCTTGCTTTGCCGCTTACGCTGACGGAAGATGGGCTGATTGGCGCCAGACCGCAGGCAGAAGGACTTTTCCCGATCGAGCGCTCTAAGTATTCTTTACTGGCCGCATTTCCGGCCGGTTACCACATGGCTACTGATTTCCTGGGCAATCAACTTCGGGCTTTTGGCCAGATGTTCCGTGGTAAAATCGGCGTAAAAGAAAACCTAGGCGGTTTGATCAGTATCGGCAAATTATATGGTTCTGAATGGGACTGGGAAAAATTCTGGACCATGACGGCCAACTTAAGCCTGATTCTGGCTTTTATGAACCTGCTGCCGATTCCGGCACTTGACGGCGGTTACGTGGTATTCCTGTTATGGGAAGTTATTACCCGCCGGCGGGTAAGCGACAAATTTATGGAGCGCGCTGTTACCCTAGGATTCTTCCTGTTGTTAGGTCTGATGATTTTTGCCAACGGCCTGGACATCTGGAAGACCTTTATCAAGTAAAGACGCATGAACCACTTCGAGTTTTTTGAAATGCCTGTTACACTGAAAGTCGATCTGACGGCCCTGCAACAGGCATTTTACCAAAACAGTAAAAAATACCATCCGGACTTTCATTCGCTGGCCGACCCCGCAGAACAAGACCGGGTGTTGGAACTGTCTTCGCAAAATAATATCGCTTATAATACCCTGCGTGATATGGATCGCCGCATTCAGTATGTGTTGAATCTAAAGCAGTTAATCGGCGACGAATCGACGCACCCGCCATTGTCCCAGACCTTTTTAATGGACATGATGGATATCAATGAAACATTAATGGAGCTGGAATTTGACTTTGATGCAGAACGCTATAAACAAGTAAATAAAGCCGTCCAGGAACTGGAACAGCAACTTACCGAAAATATTCGCCCTGTGCTGGATTCCTGGACCGAAGCGGCCGGTGGCATGGATGCATTATTGCAGGTGCGAGATTATTTTTTGAAAAAAAAGTATTTATTGCGAATTTTAGAAAATCTGTCTAAATTTGCATCCGCTAATTGAAACAGGCTACTGCGGGAATGGCGGAATGGTAGACGCGTTGGTCTCAAACACCAATAACTTCACGGTTGTGCGAGTTCGAGTCTCGCTTCCCGCACCTATTACGGCACTTCGGTTTTTCCGAGGTGCCGTTGGTATTTTTAGCCATCACAGCACTTTAAAATGCTGTAATTTTGTGTTTCTTTACTGGTATGTTATGCCTACGGCACAAGGAAGCAATCTAATGGCACTCATCACTACCGACGACGGTTCGCATACTTTTTATTCCGAGCAATACGGCGTAACTTACCATTCCAAATATGGAGCGGTAACCGAATCTGCGCACGTTTTTATTGCTGCCGGATTGCGGTATAAGGCAGTAGTACAAACGCATATCGGCATCCTTGAAACTGGATTCGGCACCGGGCTCAATGCCTTCATGACCTGGTTGGAGGCCGAACGACGCAATCTCCATATCCATTATGTTGGATTAGAAACGCGTCCTGTCACCGCCGCCGAATTTACGACCCTCAATTACCCTGAACTATTACAGGTTCCAGATCGCCTGGCCGACTTTTATGCCCTGCACCAGTGCGAATGGGGCCAGCCACAGCAACTTTCCGAGCATTTTACCTTTGAAAAACATTTAATCCCGATTCAGGAGTTCAGTCAGGAAGCCGCCTTTGATGTCGTTTATTTTGATGCCTTCGCCCCGCAGGTCCAACCCGAATTATGGACGCAGGATGTATTTGCCCGCATGTACCGCGCACTTCGTCCCGAGGGCGCGCTGGTTACTTACTGTGCGCAGGGCGCTTTCAAAAGGACCCTGAAAAGCGTAGGCTTCACGGTAGAACGGTTGCAGGGACCACCCGGGAAACGGGAAATGACCAGAGCATTGCGCTGAATGAATGTTCAAAAATTAGATGTTTCATCGGTATTACGCGGATTTCAGTCGGTATTTTGGGTCTGGCACTTTATTTGTACCCGATGTTTGCATATCAAATGACTATTCAATCATGCGTAAAGTTATGTCGCGCGGTAGCATCGGAACTGTACTCGCTATATACAATCTGATCTATCAGGAAAAGCAACTCAAAAAAATCATGGAAAAAGAAGCAAAGCAGGCCAAAGCCTCGGAAGTGATCAAAAATAGCGTCGGATTCGCCCTTGGAGCCGCCCTTTTACCCGTACCCGGCGTAGATTTACTGGCCGTTAGTGCCGTACAACTCAATATGATGCGTACGTTGGCCAAATTGTACGGCGTTAGTTTTATCGATTCACTGGGAAAAAATATTGTTTCGGCGGTGGCTGGCAGCAGTGCAGCCCGTCTCGGTGCCAGTCTGGTGAAAGCCATCCCCGGCGTGGGCACCGTTATTGGCGAATTTACCATGCCGGTTTTGTCGGGCGCTTCGACGTATGCGCTCGGACGCGTGATTGCCAATCATCTGCATCAGGGCGGCAGTCTGGAAAATCTGGATATTAAAAAAGCCCAGAAAGGCTATGAAACTGAAATCGAGAACGGCAAAAAAATTACCGAAGAAGTAAGCCAGACGAATCCTCCGGTAGTTTCCAATGGCGATGAAACAGCGGATAAATTACAGAAAATGGCCGATCTGCACAAAGCCGGCGTACTGACCGATGAAGAATTCAAGCAGGTTAAAGCGCGATTGTTGAGCCAGTTGTGATCAGTGTTCAACCCGGTATACCCGCAACGCAAACAAACCGCTATCCAGCGCAGCCATAGACCCCGCGCCGCTCAGCAGCAATCCGGAAAAGTGACCGAAAATCGTATCGTTGCGGAAATCGGTTATTTCAACCTGTAAATCATCACTGACATCGTTGGACACCCCGGTGAAGTTGGTAGTATCGCGCGGACTGAATTCTACGCCACCCCAGGCAAAATTCTTAAACTGTAACACGGCTCTGGAAGGCGTGTAAGGGTACTCGCCATTGGTTTCATCAAATTCAAAACCCAGGGCTACGCCGAGTGTCGGATGGATCGCATCATCTTGTCGGATAATTTCTACATAATGCGAAACCGGGTCGTACCAGTTGCTCAAAGTATCCAGTTTGGCGTTGCTGAAGTTTCCGCGCGGCAAATATTTACTGACGCCGCGCCGCATCGGGTAGCGTAGGGTAATGGATTGATTCTTAAAGCGAAACGAAATACCCGGTGGCGGTTCCGGCGGTAAAAAAATCAACAGCAGCAGTGGCAATAACAACGTAAACAAGCGCATCGGCGGGACTGGATTATAATGAATGATGCCGCAAAAATACCCAACGCCGGGCTACAATTCTGTTTCTTCCTGGACTATTTCTATTAAATCGGGCGGAAGCATTTTCGTATTTTTCGCGCCCAGTTCCCTTATTTTTTCCGCTTTGCCAATCAGCGTATCGCCGGGGCGGACAGCACTCGTCAGTTTATTCATCGCGTCATCATAGGCCGTACGCGCATTGTCGAGGCGTACACCGATCAATTTCAGGTCTTCGACGAAAGACACGAATTTATCGTACAGCAACCCGCTTTGCCGGGCAATTTCCAGTACCGAACGCGTCTGTTTTTCCTGTTTCCAAAGATGCGCGACCGTGCGCATGGTGGCTAGTAAACTGCTGGTTGTCACCAAAATGATATTGCGATCCATCGCATCGGTAAAAAGTTTGGGATCGGCCTGGGAGGCTACGTTCAGGGCATTTTCCAGCGGCACGAATAACAGCAGGTAATCGGGCGTATTGATCTGGTACAGCGACTGGTAATTGGTGCGGCTCAGATTATCTACGTGGTTGCGGATGCTGGTGACATGTGCGCGCAGGTGCAGATCGCGCTGGGTGGGGTCTTCCGCGTTGAAATAACGCTCAAAAGCGGTAAGCGAGACCTTGGCATCGACGATTAATTGTTTGTTATCGGGCAATTGGATAATAAAATCCGGGCGTTTAGCCGCACCTGTCGTATCGCGAAATGTAGTCTGGGTCAGGAAATGGGTGCCGCGCTGCAAGCCTGATTTTTCCAGCAGTACTTCCAGTTGTAATTCACCCCAGTCGCCCTGGACTTTACTTTGGCCTTTCAACGCCGAGGTAAGGTTATGCGCATCGGTGCTGAGTTGCTGGTTCAACTGGGTCAATTGTTCCAGTTCCTTCCGCAAACTCGATTTCTCGCGGGTTTCTTCCAGGAACTTGCGGTCGACATTTTCCTCAAATTCCTTAATTTTTTCCCGCAGCGGCGACAATACTGTTTGCAGTTGCCGGGCATTTTGCTCGGTAAAACGCTGTGATTTTTCTTCCAGTAACCGGTTGGCAATATTCTCAAACTCGGTTTTAAAGCGGTTTTGCAACTGCTCCACTTCACTTTTTTGTAAACGCAGCGTCTCCCCCAAATGAAAAATTTGCTGCTCGCGTGCTGCCAGTTGTGCGTGGGCCTCCCGGATCTCCAGTTCCTTGGCCGCGAGGTCATGTTGTAGACCCTCGTGCCGCGTTACCAGCGAGTCGTGTAATATTTTGGGAACGTAATTTTCCTGGTCAAAAAACTTTCCGCTTGCTCCACCTTGCTGACGCAAAGTCAGAAATAGCAACACCAATAACAAAAAGCCACCAACAATAAGGTATACTGTACTATCCATTTTACCAGTTTTTGTTCGGACAAATGTAACATTTTTTACAATTTGTTTAATGTAAACTATGCTTAGGAACGGTAGCGGGGAAAGTTTTTCAGGTCGACTGACTTTTTGGGGAAATATTTAACAAACACCCTTTCAAAAATAAATCAGCCATTCTATGAAGGTTTTCAAAATATAATTCCGACTATTCCTATATTTAAAGTATGAATTGTATCAATGAGCAATTTTTCATTGTTTTATGGGTCTGAAAAGACCGTGTTTTGAATTATAATTTTGGGAAATATTCATTAGAGGCTTGTTTTATTGGGAATACGGCTATTATATTTGTGCTATGAAAAATACGAATTTATACTTTTCGATGTGTTGTTGCTGCTGTTTCTGCCCGGTCCACCGAAGCGGTTGCGCGACAATTTTAGCGGAGAAATAGTTGATTTCATACGCGGTAAAAATTGTTTTATAGCAGAAAGCCCTTCGGTACAGGTACCGAAGGGCTTTTTTTTACCGCCAAAATTCAAACAGGTTTTAACCTGACCTGTAAATTTCAAACCGTTTTAAATAATCCTGTCTCATGTCAAATCCGATACCTTCGATCGCCGCAATAGCGGCTGACTTAATCAGTCACACCGACCGAAGTCCATTAGCCAGCCTGGTTTTGCTGGCGGAGAAATTTGCCGGAAAAGCCGTTTTCTCCACCAGTTTCGGGATCGAAGATCAGGTCATTACCCACCTGATTTTTTCCAATCACCTGCCGATCCGAGTTTTTACCCTCGATACCGGACGCAACTTTCAGGAAACCTACAGCACCTGGTCCCGGACGATAGAACGCTACCAACAACCAATCGAAACGTTTGCCCCACAGGCTACCGCACTGGAGAATTTACTAGCGGCCAAAGGTCCCAATAGTTTTTACGAATCGGTCGAAAATCGCCAGGAATGCTGTTTTATTCGCAAAGTGGAGCCCCTGAATCGCGCTTTAGTCGGACAACAACTCTGGGTCACCGGAATTCGCGCCGAGCAATCGCCCAATCGCCTCGATATGACGTCCCTCGAATGGGATGCTGCGCACCAACTGACTAAATTTCATCCGCTTTTCGACTGGACTTTTGAGCAAGTGCGCGAGTATGTGCGCCAGTATAATATTCCGTACAATTCCTTACATGATAAAGGTTTTGTCAGCATCGGCTGCGCCCCTTGTACCCGCGCGATTCGCCCGGGCGAGGATTTTCGCGCCGGCCGCTGGTGGTGGGAAGATACTGCTAAAAAGGAGTGTGGTTTACATGATCTCGGGTATGCCATCGCTGCTGTCGAACCTGCCATTGTTTCCTGATAAGACACCCTAAATTATTGCTACCGGTTTTGCCGGAGCATCCACATACCGCGAACCCGGCGCATTTTCCCGGCTTACAATAATCAAAATTGTAATACTAAATGTCTAAACATTTTAATTACCTCGATCACTTAGAAGCACAGGCCATTCACATTCTACGGGAGGTCGCCGGTCAGTTTGAACGTCCGGCATTGCTGTTTTCCGGGGGTAAAGACTCCATTGTTTTAGTGAAATTGGCCGAAAAAGCCTTTCGCCCGGGCAAATTTCCTTTCCCGTTGGTCCATGTAGATACCGGACACAATTTCCCGGAAGTAATTGCTTATCGCGATCATCTGGCGACCCAGTTGGGCGAACGATTGATCGTCCGCAAAGTGGAAGATACGATTCGCAAACAAGGTCTTAAAGACGGCACGGGCAAGTACCCAAGCCGTAATGCCTTGCAAACGAATACGTTGTTGGAAATGATTGAAGAGTTTGAGTTCGATGCCTGCATCGGCGGTGCCCGTCGGGACGAAGAAAAAGCCCGCGCGAAAGAACGGATTTTCAGCATTCGCGATGAATTTGGTGCCTGGGATCCAAAACGCCAGCGCCCGGAATTGTGGGACATTTACAACGGGGGTATCCGCAAAGGAGAGAATGTGCGTGTGTTCCCAATTTCCAACTGGACCGAACTCGACGTCTGGAACTACATCCGCCGCGAAAAAATTGAATTGCCAAATATTTACTTTTCCCATTCCCGCGATTGCGTCATCACCCCGGGTGGTCAATTGCTGGCTATCACAGAGCACATTCGCCTCGACCCGGAAGATATTACGACGGTGCGCGATGTACGCTTCCGTACGGTGGGGGATGCGACGTGTACTGCAGCGGTTGAAAGTCATGCGCATACGGTGGAAGATATTATCGAAGATATTCTGACCACCAAAATCAGCGAACGCGGCGCTACGCGGCTCGATGACCGCCTTTCCGAAGCGGCGATGGAAGACCGGAAAAAGAACGGATACTTTTAGGGTTATGGAGTATGCGTTATTGCAAGCAGCATAACCATAACCTATAACTTCTTTCAAAACTCTTAATTTGTCAGCAGTGAATATTTTAAAATTTATCACCGCCGGTTCGGTGGACGATGGCAAAAGCACCTTGATTGGCCGCTTGTTGTTTGATTCAAAAGCCGTTTCACACGATATTCTGCATACACTGGAGCGTCAGAGCCGCAACCTGCCCGATGGCCAACTAGACCTCTCTCTGCTTACCGACGGCCTTCGCGCCGAACGCGAACAGGGTATTACGATCGATGTGGCCTATAAATATTTCAATACGCCCCGTCGTAAATTCATCATTGCCGATGCTCCGGGACACGTGCAGTACACCCGCAATATGGTCACCGGCGCGTCGAATGCTGATCTGGCTATTATTCTGATCGATGCGCGACAAGGGGTAGTGGAACAAACCCACCGTCATACACTGGTGGCTGCCTTGATGGGTATTCCACACGTGGTGGCGGCGGTCAATAAAATGGATCTGGTCGGTTACGATGAGCAAACGTTTTACCGAATTGCTGCTGATTTCCAACGCTTGAGCCAGAAATTGGGTATTCAAAATGTTACCTATGTACCCATTAGCGCATTGGCCGGCGATAACGTAGTGACCATTTCTGCCAAAACGGTGTGGTATACTGGCAAAACCTTACTGGAACACCTCGAAACGGTGGAACTGCAACAAGTAGCGCCGAATCACGAGACGCGCTTTCAGGTTCAATATGTCATTCGACCAAACACCGAAGCGCTCCATGATTATCGCGGATACGCCGGAGCCGTTCGCAGTGGACAGTTTCGCCAGGGCGACCGGGTACGCATTTTACCAGCCGGCATCGAAACCACGTTGAAAACCATCGAAGTCCACCAGCAGGAAGTTGCCGTAGCTACTGCGCCACAACCGGTCGTACTGCATTTTACCGACGACATCGATATTTCACGCGGTGACTCCGTCGTACGCGTAGATGACCTCCAACCGACCGTCAGTCAGGATATCGACCTGGATATCTGCTGGATGAGCGAACGCCCTTTGTATCCGGGTGATCGTCTGTTGCTGCGGCACAATGCCGCCACGGTAAAGGTGATTGTCAAGGAAATTTACCACCGGGTAGACGTACATACCTTCGAAGAACAACCAGCTGGACAACTCAATCTCAACGACATCGCTTATGTACGTCTGCGTGCGGCCAAGCCGCTGGTATTTGATGCATATCAGCAAAATCGCGCGATTGGTGGGGTCATTCTGGTCAACGACAATACATTCGACACGGTCGCTGCCGGCATGCTGCATGCCCCTCAACCAGCGGAAGTGTTGCCTGAATTTGCCATTTAATTCATACAAGTGCCCGGAGACTTGCTGTTGCAGCCAGGACACTTTCTAAAGATATGTTATGTCACATCTGCCTGATCTTCAAACAGTTCGAATCCAGGATAGTATTCCCCAGGACTACGCTGCCGTTCGGCCAACCCCGAAACTAACCGTGGTCGGTGCAGGTCTCGGCGACCCCGAACTCATTACCCTGAAAGCGGTGCGAGCCTTACAAAAGGCAGATGTGCTACTGTACGATGCACTGGTACATAAAGACCTACTTGACTATGCGCCGACTACGGCAATTAAAGTGTACGTCGGCAAACGCAAAGCCAGCAAGGCTTTCAATCAGGATGAAATCAATGAATTGATCGTCGCTTATGCGCAGCGTTCCGGCCATGTAGTGCGCCTGAAGGGCGGCGATCCGCTGGTCTTTGGTCGTGGCCTGGAGGAAATGCACTTCGCACAGCAGCAGGGAATCGCCGTAGAATATGTGCCGGGTATTTCCAGTGCGATTGCGGCAGCAGGCGCAGCCGGTATTGCAGTGACCTTACGCGGGGCGAGCCGCAGTTTTTGGACGCTTACTGCTACGACCGATACCGGCGATTTGAACCCCGAGATTGTAATTGCAGCGCAAACTGATGCGACCTTGGTCATCCTGATGGGGGTAACAAAAATAGCCGAAATAACGGCAATATTTAGCGCCGTTGGCAAAGCTGAATTGCCCGTGGCGGTCATCCAAAATGCCACTTTGTCTACCCAACAGGCCGTGATCGGTACAATTGCAGATATAAGCGCCAAAGTGCACAGCGCGGGCGCGGGGAGTCCAGCCGTCATTATAATTGGCGAGGTCGTACGCCAACGCCTGCTGCAATACCCTCAGCCTATCATTTTTTCCCAGGAATTAAGCCTTGCGCTTTCCAATTTATAGATCATGACCACTACACTCATTGCTCCGCCGGCCGGTTTTGACGAAGACTTGCTAAAAAAACTCGCTACCCAGCACAATGCGCTCCAGCAAATGTGGCTGAGCGGCTTTCTCTATGCGATTGCCACGCAGGCACAAACGGTATCGCCTGCAGTGGAGGTGGCTGTATTGACACCAACGCCTGCTGTCCCGGTCGCTAGTTCAGTTAGTTTGCCTAAACTAACCGTGTTGTTCGGTTCACAAACTGGCAACAGCAAAAAAGTCGCCGGTCATACGGCTACCCGGCTGCGCGAACGCGGTTGGGAAATTGCGGTAGCCGATCTGAATGACTACCCGACCAAAAATTTAAAAGACGAAAAAATCGTACTGCTGGTGGTGAGCACCCAGGGCGAAGGTGATCCGCCGGTGGCGGCTGAAGAATTTCATAAGTGGCTGCACGGTACACGGGCTCCGCAACTTACCGGCGTACAATTTTCCGTATGTGCACTGGGCGACCGGAGTTACCTGAAATTCTGCCAGACTGGCCAGGAATTCGATGCCCGTTTCGCCGCATTGGGCGCTACACGGCTGGCCGATCGCGTGGATTGTGATGTCGATTATGAAGAGGAGGTAGAAAAATGGATCGAAAGTATCTTGGTGAAACTCCCCGTACCGGCCACTGCTGCCGCTGACCGAAATGGCGTTCCTACCCCCGGTACTGGCCAAAACGGCACCTATGTTACCCGCAAAACTACGAGCGCTCCGGCGTTTACCCGCAAACACCCGTTCGAGGCGACTGTGCTTGAAAAAATCCAGTTGAACGGTCGTGGTTCGATCAAGGAAACCTGGCACCTTGAATTGGGCCTGGATGGATCCGGGCTCACCTTTGAACCCGGCGATTCGCTAGGAATTTATGCGACTAATCCCGAATCGCTGGTGCGGGAAGTGTTGTACAGCGCCATGTTGAACGGGAATAAAGTGTTGAATTTCCACGAAAAAGAAAATACGCTGCGCAATATCCTGCAACAGGAAGTAGAGTTAAGCGTCCTCACGCGGGAAGTGGTGGAAAAATACGCTGCCTGGACCAATAACACAAAACTCAAAGCTATACTGGAAGATAACAACGCGCTCAAAACTTTGCTCTGGGGGCGCAATGTCGCTGATTTACTCCGCGACTTTCCGGCGGCATTATCGGAAGCGACACTGCTGAGTTTCCTGCGCAAAATGCCACCACGGTTGTATTCCATTGCCTCCAGCCTCCGTGCGCACCCGGATGAAGTGCATTTGACGGTCGCGGCCGTGCGGTACGATTTCAACGGCCGTCCGCATCAGGGCGTAGCCTCTACCTTGTTGGCGGATCGGGCAGCAATAGGCGATAGCGTGCCGGTTTTTATCGAGCGCAACGAATATTTCAAACTACCGGCCCCCGAGGCCGATATAATTATGGTCGGGCCCGGCACCGGTGTAGCGCCGTTCCGCGCTTTTGTAGAAGAGCGCAGCGAGCAGAATGCTGCCGGTAAAAACTGGTTGTTCTTTGGTAATCCCCATTTTGAAACGGATTTTCTATACCAGGCGGAGTGGCTCAACCACCTTAAGCGTGGCACCTTGGATCGACTCGATGTCGCTTTTTCACGCGACCAAAGCGATAAAGTATACGTGCAGCACCGCTTGGCCGAACGCTCCAGATTGATTTTCGAGCGACTCGAAAACGGCGCGTACTTCTACGTCTGCGGCGACAAAAACAATATGGCGATTGATGTGCAAAATGCTGTTTTACAGATCATTCAAAAGGAAAGCGGCAAAGACGAAGCGTATGCGGCGGAATACCTGAAAAATCTAAAAAAACAGCGTCGTTACTTAGAGGACGTTTATTAACGGTTATAAAATTCTGCCAGCATGCAAGTACTTACGCCACCGACTGTGCCAACATTCCGGGAAGCCCTGGGCTTCTGGCTGCGGCTTGGTTTGATCAGTTTTGGCGGGCCGGCGGGACAGGTTGCGATGATGCATGATTTCCTGGTGGATAAAAAACGCTGGATCAGCAACTCAAAGTTTTTGCATGCCCTTAATTTCTGCATGTTGTTGCCCGGACCGGAAGCCCAGCAACTTGCCATCTATACCGGCTGGTTGTTGCACGGGACGCGCGGCGGACTGGCAGCGGGCATTTTGTTCGTCCTCCCTTCCGCAGTACTACTGTGGATATTGAGTGTTTTGTACGTTACGTACGGACACATTCCGGCGCTGCAAACGGTCTTCGATTTTCTGAAACCGGCCGTAGTGGCGATCGTGATGGGTGCCATCGTGAAAATTGGTAAAAAATCCTTGCAAACCCCGCTGCATTATGTGGTGGGGCTGGCGGCTTTCCTGGCGATTTATTTGCTGAATGTACCTTTTCCGGTGATTATTCTCGGCGCAATTGCCATAGGTGCGGTAAGCCGTTATTGGCCCGCGTCCGGGCAGCCGCAAACTGGGGCAGTACAAACGGATGCCACGGCGGATGCTGAAGCCGATTATTACATCAACAAAAATACTGGCGTGGTCCACAGGCAGGGGTCGGTAAAGCAACTGGTACAAAAAATCGGCGCGACGGTATTACTCTGGGCGGCACCGCTTTTAACGTTATATCTACTGGCGCCGAATTTCGATTTCTGGAAAAAACTAACCCTGTTTTTTACCCAGGCTGCTATGGTGACTTTTGGGGGAGCGTATGCCGTATTGCCGTATGTGGCACAGGTGAGTGTGGAGCAATTTAGCTGGCTTACACGCGCTCAAATGCTCGATGGTCTGGCGCTGGGAGAAACTACCCCCGGACCGCTCATTATTGTGCTGGCGTATGTAGGTTTTATGGCCGGTTTTAAAACGTTCGGAGGATCCATGCTGGCAGCGACCCTGGGCTTGGTGCTGACGGTTTATTATACCTTTTTGCCCTCTTTTTTCTTCATTTTAGCCGGAGCACCCCTGATTGAACGTACCCACGCCGATCCGGCTGTCAAATCCGTATTGCAATACGTTACTGCCGCCGTCACCGGCGTGATATTAAACCTGTGTTTGTACCTGGGACAGGCGGTCATTATGCCAAACCCGCCCACAGTGCTTTGGCTGCCGCTTGCCTGGCTGCTTTTGTCCCTGGCTGCTTTGCAATATTTCAAGGTAAATATGCTGACGTGGATCGGAGTGAGTGTGGTAGTGGGTTTGGGCTGGTATTTTTTAAGCCCGCTTTTTTAAGGGGGATTCAAGGATCACCTGCGGTTATACGGGGTGAGTATTCATTCAAACAAGTAAATTTTAGCAAATTATGGCACCCGAGACAAAGCCTTCTCATACCGAAGTCGAACATCTTAAACTCAAAAGCGACCACCTGCGCGGCACCCTGGCCGAGGGGCTGAAAAATAATATCACCGGCGCTTTGTACCCGGACGATACGCATTTGATCAAGTTTCACGGCGCGTACCAACAGACCGACCGCGATCTGGACAGCGAACGCAAGGCGCAAAAACTGGAGCCGCTGTATTCGCTGATGATCCGCGTGCGCGTACCCGGCGGCGTGGCCTCGCCGGCACAATGGCTGCGCATGGACGAACTTTCCGATCGCTATGGCAATGGCACCCTGAAACTCACAACGCGACAGGCATTTCAATTGCACGGTATCCGCAAACGCCAACTAAAAGCGACTATCCAGGGGTTTAATGAAGTCTTGCTCGACAGCATTGCGGGCTGCGGCGATGTGAACCGCAATGTGATGTGCACGCCGAACCCCGATGAGAGCAAAACACACGCGGCCGTATATGCGCTGGCCCAGGAAATCAGTGCCGCGTTTACGCCCAAAACAACCGCCTATGCCGAAATCTGGCTGGACGGCAAACAAATCGATAATCCGTTGATCAAAAGCAAAACCTCAGCGGACCAGCAAGACGAAGAACCGATCTATGGCAAAACCTATCTGCCGCGCAAATTCAAGATCGCCATCGCCGTGCCACCCCAAAACGATACCGATGTCTTTGCCAACGATATCGGACTGATCGCCATTGAAAAAGAAGGTGAACTGGTCGGTTTTAACCTGGCTGCCGGCGGCGGCCTGGGAATGACGTTCGGGATGCCGGAAACTTTTCCGCG
>JBBRDQ010000073.1:0-20803 GCA_038203695.1 Chitinophagales bacterium | reverse complement strand
CGATACAGCATTTGCAGGGAATTCACTGGGAGAACTTATTGATAAGACCTTTATAGTAGGTCGCGATCTTCCGCTTTCTACACAGTTTCTTGATTGGAGTAGTACTGGTTTTATTCCACCTAAATCAGCAATACAAGGGGCCGGTGTGTTTCTAAGGGTTTATGATGGCGATATATATAATGTTGGCATATTGTTTATGAGTGATCAAATCGTGCAAAAGCGCGGCCGGTACATCAAATGTACCAAGAAGCGACGACTTGATACGGGCGGTTATGAAGTCGAGTTGGAGGTAAATGTAGAGATACCAAACGGTAAATCAGGCTATGATACCAAACGTTTAGATATGAAAGGGGTCTTTCATTTTGAAATCAAAATATAAAGGTTTGGTGTTTGCTGTTTGGCTGCACACGTCACTCAGAAGACACCATTTTAATTAACAGGCCAAATGCTCGATGTACCTATCGAAACAAACCCATTGCAGGTGCAGCACAAGGCGACAACGTGCTGTCGACAAGCCAGCCGAAATACAGGTGAGTGCGTTCACCCGATCCCGATTATTTACGCGGCTTCAAAAATTTTCCCAAAAATATTTGGAAAGATAGCCCAACTCTTCTTACTTTTGCGGCTCGAATCTCAATATTTCGGGTTTACAACAACTTTTACCGTCAATTAATATGAAAAAAGATATCCATCCAAGCAGTTACCGTTTGGTAGTGTTCAAAGACATCTCGACAGATGACGCTTTCCTAGGAAAAACATGCACCAATTCGAAAGAAAAAGTGATGTGGGAAGACGGCAAGGAATACCCACTCGTGAAAATGGACATTTCGGCATACAGCCACCCTTTCTTCACGGGTAAGTTGAAATTCGTTGATACGGCTGGCCGTATTGATAAGTTCAACAAGAAATTCGCCAAGTTTGCGAAGTAAACAGCCTTTGCGCTCGTTTCTGAAAAGTCCCGATTGGCTCCGCGCACGTTGGGACTTTTTTTATTGGCCTCCTGCAAAACAAGTCCGGCATACCTTTCCTGGCGTATTGAACAGCCATCGCTTTTTTTAAGGTTACCTACTTTCCCTCACGCCCAATATAAACGACCATGAATATTATCCTGTTCGATACCGAGGCTCGCGGCCATCTTTTACCGCTGACTGCCACACGGCCCATGGCAGAGTTGCGCCTGGGCATCCTCACTATGCGCGAAAAATGGGAACGGCGGTTGCGGGGAACGGTTTCCTACATTACCCAGGAGTATCTACAGGAAAAATACCCGATTCATATCAGTGATGAGAATCTAGTGGTGAATAGCGGTATCCTGCCCAGCGAGGCCCTGTGCCGGCAAATTAATGATATCGGTATCGGAGAAGCCCTGCTTTACAAGGGCGACCTGGTCGCTGCACGGCTCAATGAAAGTCAGTTTGAGTCGCTGATCGAAGATGAAGAAGTGCACGAACTAAAAGGCACCGAAGTCGATAGCGCGGTCCCCATGGTACAGCTGACGCGGTTGAGCGATTTTGCCAGGTTGAATGCCACGGCAATCGTTGAAGATTTTGCCTTAATCACTTCCGGCCGTAAATCGCAGACGCTTTCTCCCACCAACCGCATCATCGGACCTGCGCAGAATATATTCCTGGAGGAAGGTGTAAAAATGGAATGCTGCATTCTTAATGTAAATGCCGGCCCCATTTATATCGGTAAAAACACCGACATTATGGAGGGCTGCATCCTGCGCGGACCTATCAGTATCGGTGCGGAATCCATCGTAAAAATGGGCGCAAAAATCTATGGTCCCAGCACCTTCGGGCCGGGCTGTCGCCTGGGCGGAGAAATATCGCGCAGTATTATGATCGGCAATTCCAATAAATCGCACGACGGATACCTCGGCGACTCTATCCTCGGCGAATGGTGCAACCTGGGTGCCGATACCAATAATTCCAACCTGAAAAATAACTACAGCGAAGTGAAATTGTGGGATTACACCACCGAACGCTTCGAAAAAACCGGTCAGCAGTTTATGGGTCTGGTTATGGGCGATCACGCTAAATGCGGCATCAATACCATGTTTAATACCGGTACCGTAGTGGGCGTTTTTGCCAATGTCTTTGGTGCCGGTTACCCGCGCAATTTTGTCCCTGACTTTTCCTGGGGCGGCACCGACAGCAGTTACCGGACGTACAAATTCAACGAAGCCTGCGTGACTGCCGTCGCGGTTATGTCGCGTCGCGAACAGGATTTTACCGACTTTGATAAAGCCATTTTATACCACGTGTACGACCTGACGGCTAAATACCGTTCGTGGGAAAAGTAACGATCACCCTTTAACGATTCTCGTGAAATACGACCAGCGCGGTGTTTCCGCTTCCAAAGAAGATGTTCATGCAGCGATCAAGCACTTGGATAAAGGCTTGTATCCCAATGCGTTCTGTAAAATTCTGCCCGACTTTGCCGCCGGAAACGAACGTTACTGCAACCTGCTGCACGCCGATACGGCCGGCACCAAAACCAGCCTCGCTTATCTGTACTGGCGCGAAACAGGCGATCTGAGCGTCTGGCCCGGCGTAGCGCAGGATGCCATCGTCATGAACCTCGATGACATGGCCTGTGTCGGTTGCGTTGATAATATCATCCTGTCGAGTACTATCGGTCGCAATAAAATGCTGATTCCCGGCGAAGTAATATCGGCCGTCATTCGCGGCACATCCGACTTTATCGACACCATGCGCCGACACGGGGTAAACCTGGAATTGGCTGGGGGCGAAACCGCCGATGTAGGCGATATTGTACGCACGATCGACGTGGGTTTTACGGCTTTTGCCCGCATGAAACGCAGCGAGGTGTTGGTCAATCACGTGCGTCCCGGCGATGTGATCGTCGGTTTGGCTTCCTTCGGCCAGTCGACCTATGAAACGGCGTACAATGGCGGTATGGGCAGCAATGGACTTACGGCCGCCCGCCACGATGTACTTGCCAATTATTACGCTGAAAAATACCCGGAGAGTTTTGATCCGCATTTGCCGAAAAATGTAGTCTATACCGGCAACCGTGCTTTGACCGACCTCATTCAGGTTGATAATCACGCTATTACCGTCGGTAAATTGATCTTGTCGCCCACCCGTACGTTTCTGCCGGTGCTCCAGGAAATATTCCGCCAGCATCGTCGTCAAATCCACGGTTTGATCCACGTCACCGGCGGCGGGCAGACCAAAGTGCTGAAATTTGTCGAAAACGTCCATATCATCAAGGACAATCTGTTCGAATTGCCGCCTTTGTTCCGCATAATCCAGGAGAGTAGCGGCACCGATTGGCGGGAAATGTATCAGGTGTTTAATATGGGCCATCGCATGGAAATTTACATTGCTCCAAAACATGCCGATGCAGTAATGGCCATCGCGGAAAAATATGGCATTGCCGCCCGCATGCTGGGTCGGGTAGCATCTGCAACGGGTGAAAAAGTGACCGTGAAAAGTGAATTTGGCACCTTTGAGTACGTAAATTAATTACGAATTACGAATTACGAATTACGTTTTGTCTGCCGCTGGAATCTTTAGCACGTACTAACTTCTGGAACAACCGTATCCAACCAATTTATTGGTTTAACTGATCAGCAACTGAAGTACGAACAATACTTTTTTTTCACCCCACCAATTTATTGGTGGGTCAACTACCTGAACTATGTCACACTTCCTCGGCCTGCGCACCGTCCTGTATCCTGCAACCGATCTGGCTGCTATGAAAGACTGGTACACGAAAGCGCTGGGTTTTCCACCGTATTTTGACGAGCCTTTTTACGTTGGTTTCAACGTGGGTGGTTATGAACTGGGGTTAGATCCGAATGCACCGCCAAGCACCGGCGGGGGACAACAAATCTATTGGGGCGTAACCGACATTGAAGCCACCGTAGCATTTCTACAAACGTTGGCTGCCACAATAGACAGCCCGGTTGAAAATGTAGGCGATGGCATTCTGGTAGCAACGTTGCGCGATCCGTTCGGCAATGCGTTGGGATTGATTCACAACCCGCATTTTACTTTGCCCGGATAACCTTTTGTCAACATGGGTGTTTGTACCCGCAATTGCACGACATTTACGTTCATCCCTGATTATTAACATTAATCATTCACCATTAATCGTTAATCATTAAAAAACAGCCATGAGAAACATTCTTGCGCTTTGCTGCCTGTCGGCTTTTTTTGCCTGTAAAAATACGCCTGATCCGGTGGCGCAAATCGCGCGTCTGGAGCAAAATCTGGCGGCACAATACAATCCTGCCCAGGCGGATAGCCTGCTGACGTTTTATGCGCAAGCGATCCAGGCCGCCCCGGAAAATCACGCGAACAATATACGTTATCTGTCGCGGGCGGCTGAAATTGAATACACGAGAAAACAAGATGGGGTAGCGGCTGTACGCAAGTTAAATGAAGCCATTACTCAACATGGGCAGGGTCAATCGTTGACCGAACCGGTCGGTATGCTCGCCCGCATCTGGTCGGACTACAACTACCGCGCAGCGCAGACGACCAAACTCGATCCAGGCGAGGTCGATCAAATGCGCCTCAACCTGGAAAAAAACCTGACCTGGATCGATTCCTGTCTCATCCAACTCGATCATAACATGGGCGGCGCTGCCATCTCTGATCCCGCTACGGCCGCAAAATTTATTAAAACCGCGGAAGGGTACGCCGCCGTTATTATGGGCAACGATCCCTTGCACTGTTCTCGATTGTTGATGCAGGCGGCCGGTGTGGCCAAAACCAGCAATGATCCCAACAAAGCCATCCAGTTGTACTACATGGTGGCAGAGAAACTACCGCCCCATGCAGCACAGGCCAATGCCTTGTTCATGGTTGGTTTCATTTACAACGAGCTGGGCGATCTCACCAAGGCTAAAGCGACTTATGAAGATTTCCTGCGCCGCTATCCGAATAATCAATTAGCAGAATCTGCGCGAATGGAGATCAAAAATCTCGGCAAAACGCCTGAACAGATCCTGGAGGCCGCCGGAAAAAAATAAGCACGTGGGGAATTTTCCGGCGCAATTTTCAGCCTTTGTAAAAACGGCCCACCCCGGTAGCCGGCTTCGGTTGGCCCCGACACCCTCCGGGTTTTTACATCTTGGCAACGCGGTTAATTTTACGCTCAATTGGCTGGCTGCCCGCCTGAGTGGCGCAAGTCTGCTCCTGCGGATCGACGATCTGGATGCCGACCGCCTGCGCCCCGAATACCTGGAGGATATTTTTGAATCGCTGGCCTGGCTTGGGTTGGACTGGCAGGAAGGACCGCGCTCCGCTACGGATTTTGCGGAACATTGGTCACAAAATACCCGCATATCATTGTATGCCAAAGAATTAGAAGGATTAAAAAGCCAAAATCTACTCTTTGCCTGCGCTAAATCCCGTGCAGCATTGCGTCCCTATGGTCCACAATATCCGCTGGAATTCCGCACCCAAGCAGCCAACCTCGATACACCCGACGTAGCCTGGCGCGTCCAGACGCCGCCGGAGATACCGCTGCATGATTTCGTAGTACGCCGTCGCGACGGCATTCCAGCGTATCAGATCGCCAGTCTGGCCGACGATCGTTTTTTCAACATCACCCATGTAATCCGGGGGCAGGATTTAGCCGATTCCACTACTGCCCAACAATGGCTGGCCCGGACCTTAAACCACCCTGATTTTTCCAGCATCCACTTTTTACATCATCCATTGTTATATGACGACACCGGTGCCAAACTTTCCAAATCTGCCGGGTCCACCGCGTTGCGCACCTTGCGATCTGCCGGTAAAAATCCCGCATTTGTGTTTGCAACCGTTGCACAGATGTTATCTTTGCCCATCCAAAACCCACAAACAGCCGCTGAATTAATGGTTAATGGTTAATGATTAATGGTTAACGGTTAATGTCATAACGCTTGGCATCTAACATTAACCATTAATCATTATACGTTAACCATTATACATTAACCATTAACCATTAATCATTATACGTTAACCGTTAATCATTAAAAGAATGCCAACCATTTCTCGCCGCAGTGAACGTGCCTACAGTTCTGCTATTCGCAAATTAACCCCTTACGCTGACCGTGCCAAAGCTGCCGGCAAACATGTCTGGCACCTGAATATCGGGCAGCCGGACCTGGAAACGCCGCCCGAAGCGTTGCAGGCGTTGCGCGAGCACATGCCCGCTGTAGTGGCTTATACGGCTTCACGCGGTTTACTTTCTTACCGGACGAAATTGTCGGAATACTACGCCCGTTTCGGCGCTACCGTGAGCGCTGACGAGATTGTGATCACTAATGGCGGCTCCGAAGCGATTTATTTTACGATGATGTCGTGCCTGGATCGGGGCGATGAAGTGCTGTCGCCGGAACCCTTGTACGCCATTTATAACGGTTTTGCCGAGTCGGCCGGCGTGAAAATAAAACCGCTGACCACGTATATCGAAAACGGGTTTGCCTTGCCCGATAGCAAAGCCATTGAGGCGGCCATTACGCCGAAAACCAAGGCGATTTTACTCTGCAACCCAAACAACCCGACGGGTACGCTCTACGCCAAAAAAGACATTTTAGCGCTGGCGAAGATTGCTAAAGCGCACAATCTGTATTTGTTCGTGGATGAGGTGTACCGGGAATTCTGCTACAATGAAGCGCCTTATTTCTCCGCGCTTTGCATGGATGAGATGCGCGATAATGTAGTGGTGATCGACTCGATCAGCAAACGTTTCAGCGCTTGCGGGGTGCGGATTGGCGCATTGGTAACCCGCAACCAGGCGATCATTCAGGCGGCCAACCGCTATGCGGAATACCGATTGAGTCCATCCTTATTGGGACAGATATTTGCGGAGGCTACCTTGGATATCGGGCCGGAATATTTTCAGCAAGTGCGCGATGAATACAAAGATCGCCGCGATCTGCTCATCAAACGTTTGCGGGCGATGCCGGGCGTGGTTTGTCCACAGCCGGAGGGCGCGTTTTATGTCGTGGTGAAGTTGCCGGTAGACAATGCCGATAAGTTTTGCCGCTGGTTGCTGGAAACCTTTTCGCACCAAGGAGAGACCGTTATGCTCGCGCCGGCGGAGGGATTTTACGCCACCAAAGGATTGGGCAAGCAGGAAGTACGCATCGCGTATGTGCTTAATACAGAACACATTGACCGGGCGATGGATTGCCTGGAAGCCGCGCTGAAACAATATAAAAAATAATTACGAATTACGAATTACGAATTACGAATTACGAATTACGAATTACAGTTTTTGGGCAACTGCGATTCGTAATTCGTAATTTTTAATTCGTAATTAACTAGAAGTTCCAGGTGAATCCGAAACGGATATCGAACGGACTTTCTTCCACGTATGGGTCGTTGGCGATCGCGAAATTATACATTACGCTAATCTCTGAGCCACCACCCTGGCCACTGCCAAAATTGTAACCGATGCCGGCGTATTGGTTGCCGCGTTGCTGTCTTACGGTGATAAAATTAACCCCATCGGTATACGGTTGCTGGTACCACAACTGACTAACTTCACCTTGCAGGAAAAGCCCCCGGAAGACTTTGGCGCGCACAAATGCGCCGGCTTCAGTATCGAACAGATTGAGAGCTTTCACACCCCGGAATTTCACGGACTGGTAAAAAACCGATAAGCGCGGACCTGCTGAAAAAGGGCCGTAAATTTTATACCCTACCATGGGCGATACACCGATACCAAACGCACTCTGGCCGTAGTAACTTTGAAAGCCGAGATTTATCCCTCCGCCGTACCACAGGCGGGAGGCAAAAGAAGGCGCTTCCTTTTTGGCAGATTTATTTTTTTTCTCTACAAATTGTGCCATTGCGGGTTGCGCTGCCATGCACATTGCTACGAGCGCAATAAGTACTGGAAACTGTTTGTTGAAAGACATTTTTAGTAATTTTTGTCGTGAAAAATCTTTGTGAATATTTCGCAAAAGTAAAAAACAGGAACTAATTGTACTTTTGCATGCTCAAAATGACCCCCTGTTATTTTGCCTGCCATCCCAGTCCTACTCAAGAGTTTGAAAACTTCGCTTTCCAACTGTTATTGCGCAACCAATCGGTTTGAAATGACGTATTTGCTCAAATAAGCCGCTTGTTTTACTAATCCGCCTGGCACCCACAATATCCTGATAGTAAATTGTTAGACGGGAGTTTTCCCGTTTTGGTACTAAATTTTTTCCAAATTTCAAACTCGAGCCGCACTATGTTGCATCGTTTACGACTGTTTACCTTTTTTTTGCTTTTTTCCAGCCTCTCCGTCGGGTATTTGAACGCCCAAAGTTACACCGGAGAAACAGTGAATTTTCAATCCAATGCCGTTTCCGAACAATTAACTTCCTGGGAAACCTATCGCATCGACGCACCTGGATTGTCCAACTTTGTAAGAAACAATATTAACCAGGCATTAGTTGACCTGAAACTCGGCAGTCACCACTGGACGGTGAACCTGACGCCCAGTGAAATCGTCTATCCAGGCAGTTATACCTTGCAAGTATTAACGGATAGCGGCCTCGAAACGTCTACTCCCATGGAGCATAAAGCCTTTAAGGGGTACGAACTGGCGAGTGGCGGACAAGTTCGACTGACCTTGGACGATGACTTTATTTACGGGTATATCCGCACCGCTACGGAGATGTACCTGATCGAGCCGTTGTGGTATCTCGACCCGACGGCCTCGCATGACTTATTTGTCGTCTACAACCGCAACGCCGTCATTCGCAGTGAAACGGCCACCTGTGCGACGGTTGATCTGGAAGATGCCCACGATCAATACGATCAGGCGGTGAAAGATAAAATACAGTCGGGGTCGCCGGAATTTATGGCCTGTTATCAACTGGACTTGGCGATTGCTTCCGATCACCTGATGTTGGCTAAATATGGCTCGGTTGGCGGAGTGGAAGATCATAATATAGGGGTGATTAACGATGTGGAAGGGGACTATACGGGTAGTTTTAATAACGACGTCCATTTTAATATCGTCACGCAGTTCGTTTCCTCCTCGGCTACTACCTGGAGCACTTCCACCGATGCCAACATATTGTTAACCAGTTTCCGCGCCTGGGGACAAGCCGGTAATTTCGGCGTTCAATTCGATCTGGGCCAGCTCTGGACCAACCGTAATTTCGATGGTGATACGGTGGGGATCGCCTACCTGAATGCGGTGTGCACAAGTAATAAATACCACTGTTTACAGGATTTTACCACTAATTCGGAGCAGTTGCGCTGTATGACCTCGCATGAGATCGGCCACAATTTTAGTTGCCAGCACGATTCGCAGGGTTGCCCGCCGAATTTTATCATGTGTCCATTTGTGTCAAACTCGGCTACCTGGAGCACTACTTCGACGAATTCGGTGAATAATTTCATGGTCGGGCTGATCAACAATGGCTGTCTGTCGCTATGTGGCCCGCCACCGGGCCCGCTGGTCGCCGATTTTACCTGGAACCCGAATCCGGTCTGTAGGGGACAAGCCGTGCAATTTACAGATTTGTCGACCGGTGGCATCACCGGCCGGTCCTGGGTGTTCACCGGCGGTACACCGGCCACGTCTACCCAGCAAAACCCGACGGTGGTGTGGAATTCAGTGGGTACATTTAATGCAAAACTGACCCTTACTGGTCCCGGCGGTCCGGTTATGATCACCAAGCAAGTCGTTGTGCTACCGCTGCCGACGGCCAATTTTAGCTTCACGGTCAGTGGTCTGTCGGTTAACTTTACCAGTACTTCCACCAACGGTACCACTTATCTCTGGGATTTTGGCGACGGAAATACCAGTACCGAGCAAAATCCATTCTACGGATACTTAACCGGCGGTATGTATACGGTTGTGCTGAGCGTAACTAATGGTTGTGCTACCGTTACCAAAACGCTGGTGGTCAATACGGCACCTGTGGCCGGTTTTAGCGCGTTGCCCACCTCCGGTTGTGCCTCGCTTCCGGTACAATTTACCAATGAATCCTCGCCGAACGTCACCTCCTATCTCTGGCAGTTCCCTGGGGGTATTCCGGCCGTTTCTAATCAGCCCAACCCAGTGGTCTTCTACGCCAATGGCGGCACATTCTCGGTAACGCTGAATGTATCAAATCCTTCCGGCAGCAATTCCGTTACCAAAGCCGGTTATATAACCGTGCAGAATGCACCGAACGCCAACTTTACGGCTAACACCGTTGGGCAGACCACCACGTTTACCAATACTTCGATTGGCGGAACCACTTTTGCCTGGAATTTTGGTGATGGACAAACCAGTACGACTGCCAGTCCGGTACATACGTACGCAACGGGCGGTGCGTATAGTGTTGTTTTGACCGTCACCAATAACTGCGGTACGGCCACTAAAACCGTAGTTGTGCAGATTGCCGGTGCGCCATCGGCTGGCTTCACGGCTACTACTACTACCGGCTGTGCTCCGCTGACAGTCACCTTTTCCAATCAAACTACCGGTGAAAACGCAACGTATACATGGCAATTCCCAGGTGGCAATCCGAGCACATCTACTGCTCAAAATCCTGTCGTAACCTATTCAACCGCAGGTACTTACACGGTTACATTGACGGCGACCAACAACGCGGGAACCAATACGTCCACGCAGTCGAATTTTGTCACGGTTTATACTACGCCAACCGCCGGATTTACCAGTACGACCACTGCTAGTACGGCTACTTTTACCAATACAACTACGCCGGGTGGAACACCGCCGGCCAATACAACGTATGCCTGGAATTTCGGTGATAACAGTACCGGTACCACCGCCAACCCTGCCCATACCTATGCAGCGGACGGCACCTACACGGTGACATTGACCGCGACTAATATATGCGGAACCAATACGTTTACCCAAACGGTTACGATCGCCACGCCACCAACGGCTAACTTTACGGCAACTCCAACCGCCGGTTGCGCGCCATTGACGGTACAGTTTACCAGTACCTCCTCGGCGAACACAGTGGGGTACGCCTGGCAATTTCCGGGTGGTACACCAAGTACTTCGATGGCTCAAAACCCGAGCGTGGTGTATGCCAGTGCCGGGGTATATGCGGTAACGCTGACGGTAAGCAATACGGCCGGGACCCATACGGCTGCGCAAACCAACTATATTTCGGTAAATACTACACCGGTGCCGGCCTTTACCAGCAGTACCAGCGGCACAACGGTTGCGTTTGCCAATACCAGCAGCAATGCCGTTTCGTACGCCTGGAATTTCGGGGACGCCGGTACCAGCACGGCTGCCAACCCATCGCATACGTATGCCGCCGATGGTACTTATACCGTCGTTTTGTCGGCTACAAATGCTTGTGGTACCACGACTTCCTCCCAGATAGTGGTTATTGCTACGCCACCGAGCGCAGGTTTTACAGCAATGAATACAACGGGCTGCGCACCATTGAGCGTACAATTTACCAACGCATCGTCGGTGAATGCAACAACCTATAACTGGCAATTCCCAGGCGGATCACCGAGCAGTTCAACCGCGCAAAATCCTACCGTAGTCTACCCAACTGCCGGCGTATATTCTGTCACACTGACGGCGAGTAACACTACTGGAACAAGTACGGCAACACAATCGAACCTGGTGACGGTAACTACCACGCCGACGGCATCTTTCACCAATAATACGGCCGGCAGTACCACCAGTTTCACCAATACAAGTGCCAATGCTACGACGTATACCTGGAGTTTCGGCGATGGTGGCAATAGTACGGCGGCCAGCCCAAGCCATACCTATGCCACTGACGGCACCTATACTGTAACATTGACGGCCACGAACGCCTGCGGTACAACGACGGCTACGCAGTCGGTTGTCATTGTGCTGCCACCTACGGCCAGTTTCACCGCCAGTACAACCAGCGGTTGTGTGCCATTGACCGTACAGTTTACCAGCACTTCTTCGGCAAACACCACGGCGTACAGCTGGCAATTCCCGGGCGGTAATCCAGGCAGTTCAACGGCTCCAAATCCGAGTGTGACCTACGCTACACCGGGTATGTATTCCGTCGTACTCACGGCGGGGAATGCGGCAGGTACACACACCGCCACCCAGACAAATTTGATTAGTGTTGGTGCCGCTCCGGTTGCCGCATTCGGCAGCACCATTGCCGGAGTTACGGCAACTTTTACCAATACGACATCCGGAGCAACTTCCTATATCTGGGATTTTGGCGATGGTGCAGGCAGTATACAGGCCAATCCAACCCACCAGTACGCTACGGATGGCGCTTATAATGTTGTTTTGACCGCTACCAATGCCTGCGGAATGAGCACATTTACCCAGCCAGTGGTGGTGATCACTTCGCCAAGTGCCGGATTTACAGCCAATACTACGACTGGTTGTGCGGAGCTGACGGTTAACTTTACCGATCTGTCTTCCGGAAATACGACCGGCTGGAATTGGGAATTTCCAGGTGGTACGCCGGCTACTTCGACCCAGAAAAACCCTTCGGTCGTGTACAGTGTACCCGGCACTTACACGGTCACGCTGGTGGCTTCCACGTCAGCCGGCACCAGCACGTACATGCAGACCAACTTTATTACGGTGCTCAATACGCCGACAGCCGGTTTCTCCAGTGCGGTCAATGGCGCAACCGCCAGTTTTGTGAATGGCTCGACCGATGCGACGAGTTATAGTTGGAATTTTGGCGATGGCGGTACCAGCGCACTGGCCGATCCAAGCCATGTGTATGCCAATGACGGCATTTATACCGTAATTTTAACCGCCTCCAACAATTGCGGCAGTGTGACATTTACACAGCCGGTTACGATTGCAACGCCGCCGGCTGCCGGTTTTACGACGGGTGTTTTAACCGGTTGTGCGCCATTTTCCGCGCAATTTACCAATCAGTCGACGGCCAATGCGACTACGTATGCCTGGACGTTTGAAGGCGGCAACCCTGCTGTGTCTGCTGAGGTTAACCCAATTGTGACCTGGACGGCGACCGGTGTTTATAAAGTCACACTCGTTGCTTCCAACGCGCTGGGCAGCACCACTGCCACGGCTACTATTGCGGTCACGGGACTGCCAACGCCCGGATTTACCAGTGTCACGGCCGGTTTGTCCATCGTGGTGACCAATACTTCCGTCAATGCTATTTCTTACCTGTGGGAATTTGGCGACGGATCGACCAGCACCGAGACAAGCCCGACCCATGCGTATGCCGGCGTCGGCACTTACACGGTTATTTTGCGGGCAACTAATGCCTGCGGAACGATCGTTTCCACCAGTACAGTGGTCATCAACGGGTCGGCTCCACTGGCAAATTTTGCCACCGAAGATCCGGCAGGATGCGTGCCGTTTACGGTGGTTTTCAACGATCAGTCGGCCGGTAATCCAACCAGTTGGCAATGGTCATTTCCTGGCGGCAATCCAGCTAGTTCTATCGAACAGAATCCGACGGTCACTTATGCAACGCCGGGATTGTACAGTGTGACGTTGAAAGTGGTAAATGTGTATGGTAGCAACACTAAAACGCAGGACAATTTTATCCAGGCATTGGGGGTGCCGGTAGCAGCATTTACGACTGCGATGAGTCAGAACACCGTATCGTTTACCAATCAGTCGCAAAATGCCACCAGTTATTCCTGGAATTTCGGCGACGGCAGCGGCGGCCTGGTCGCTGAACCGACCCATACCTTCGCACTGCCGGGTACGTATACGGTGGAATTGACGGCGACCAATATTTGTGGTGCCAGTACCTTGCAACAGACGATTGTAGTAGTTACGACGGGTACAGTTGAGCTGGATTGGTTGCAATCTTTCCGCTTGTTCCCGAATCCAAATACGGGTTCGTTTACGCTGGAAATGGTCGGTGAGCCGCAGGACGATCTCACTTTTACCTTGTTCAATTCACTCGGACAACAAGTGCGCCGGGAGGTCGCTGATTTTAAAATAGGTACGCTGAACCGTGTATTCGATTACCAGGACTTACCGGCAGCGGTATACGCGTTGCAAATTCAAGGCGGTACGAAGACCGTTTTTGTTAAAGTGGTTGTAGCAAGATAACGGTTTGATAATGCACCAATCCCATCAAACATCTTGTAATCGCTCGTTTTCAACGGGTGGCCGGACATCACACTTAACCACATCAGTCTTCTTTTCAGACATCCACTTCTACTTCTTGATGGGATGTATTGAAAAGAAGATGGATGTGCGGGGTACGTTTCGCTGATCCGCCGATTGAAATCGGCGGTTACAAGATAGCTGATGTGGGCTCGAAAAGGCATGGCTTAATGCAATCGTTTGATAATGCACGCATCCCATCAAACATCTTGTAACCGCTCGTTTCAACGGGCGGCCCAGCCTAACATCTAACCACATCCGCCTTCTTTTCAAGCATCCACTTCCACTTCTTGATGGGATGTTTTGAAAAGAAGATGGATGTGCGGGGTAAGTTTCGCTGATCCGCTGATTGAAATCGGCGGTTACAAGATAGCTGATGTGGGCTCGAAAAGGCATGGCCTAAGTAATCGTTTAATAATGCACGCATCCCATCAAACATGTTGTAACCGCTCGTTTCAACGGGCGGCCCAGCGTGATATGTAACCACATCCGCCTTCTTTTCAAGCATCCACTTCCACTTCTTGATGGGATGTTTTGAAAAGAAGATGGATGTGCGGGGTACGTTTCGCTGATCCGCCGATTGAAATCGGCGGTTACAAGATGGCTGATGTGTTTGCGCGCATGCTCCCCATGACCACAAAATCAAAATCGTAATCCAGCAAATACGCTGAATCCAAGCGTGGCACCCAATCCATACTATTAGACATTTTCTTGGCACCAGACCTTCCAGTTTTAGAAACGTAGAAGGTTTAGATGGCGAAAAACGAGCATGTCCAGTAGTGTGGTTAGGCCCTCTTTTAAATAAATTCCTCCAAAAATACCGATTGTCGTATTTTGTCACTGCGCTGCAAAGAAATCCCCCTGTTGCGACAACCGATTTCGGCACGGGATTTGAATATTCTATGACAAACAACCTGTTATGTATAAATTTGCTTTTTTAATCGGCCTGCTTTGTTTGGCCCTACATGCTTCGGCGCAAAACATCAATACGACCGATAAGTCCCAGAATGTGGGTAAAGTGGAATGGCTGGAACAACATTTTGATACGGATAAAGTCCCGTTTAACGTGCCGGTGGTGCGTGAATACCAAGCCAAGAATGTCAGTTCGGAGAATCTGGTCATCCAGAAGATCAATACAGGTTGCCATTGTACCGTAGCCGAATGGCCGCAACAGCCAGTCGCGCCGGGCGACACCGTTACCATTAAAGTAACATTCGATGCCCAGATGGAAGGACCGTTTTATAAAATAATGATGGTTTATACCAATTTCGCCCCAGACCAAGCGGTTTTATTCGCTCTTACCGGTAAAGTGGATAAAAAACCAATGGCAGCAGCAGCGGTCGCTACCGAAAAGCATTAATCATTTAAAAAATGTTAATTTTTGTGTAAATCACGAAGTTGTGTTTTAGTTTTGCACAAAAAAACTGCGTTATTTATGCCGGTGAAGAAAGGCAAATGCGCACCGTTGCCACCATTGAAAGTTGGAAAGCACTCCCGGCGCTGTAGTATAAAACAAACAGCCAGTTGCAGGATACCCGCAACTGGCTGTTTGTTTACTAAAAACAATCCCACCCATCTCAATACCGGATTCCCCAGAATGGCGGCTCTTCATCCTTGCGTTTCTGATCGAAATGTTTGCGCAGAATTTCCCGGTATTCGCTTTCTGTAATCTTTTTGCCCTTTACTTTTTTAGGCGCATCCAGTTCGGTCGTCAGTTTTTTCAATTCGATTTTATCGGCCGAAACGACCATGCCGCCGTTGTTGACATCCACTTCCAGGATAAGGCCGGGTAATCCGCAAAAGCGTTCCGGGCCGCCCGACACCGGCATATCCAGGGCGAACCAGGCGACCACCTTTTGCATTTTCAGCGTATCCTCCCAGGAGGCATTCATGCAGATATGTCCGGCAACCTCCTTCATGTCGTTGAGAATCTTCCAGTTAGGCATCTGGATCGAATCTTCGACCAGGTAGGTTTTGCCCAGCATCGTCATCACATCTGCTTCGGTATTCTTGGTAAAATCACGCTGAATCGTAAAGGCATCCTTGCGCCAGGAATATCCCTCGTCGTCCTTTTCGGCCCGCTCTTCGGAATCTTCGTATTTGGTTTGCGTAGCATTGAATGCCATGGTCGTATAGACTTTCCACTCGGAACGCGTACCCCAGATATAGGCGTTGCGCTCGCGACTTTGCTTGCTGATATAGTCTACCGCATCCATCTTTTTGGTCCAGTTGTGGGTGACCAGGTAACGGATCGTGCCTTCCATCTCCTGCGCAGTTGCCAGTATCGGAAGCGCCAGCAAGAGCAAAAACAATAACTTTTTCATAGTTTGTAAAAATGCGTTTAGTCATTAAAAATTTCACGCTTCACTCCCGCCTACCACCAGCCATTCTTTTTCAACTTGTCTTCATAGCCGCGCAGATTATAACTGACACTCGCCATGAAATAACGGGCGAGGGTGCTGGCGACGTTGCGCACCACATAGTTTTGCGAGCCGCTTTGGGTAATGCTTACGTTGCGGTTGAAAATATCAAATACGGCCAGGCGTACTTCCAGGCGGTTTTGTTTGCCCACCAGCCGGCGTACCGAGGCATTCCACAGCGGAATGTTCTGGTTGAAACCGAAGCGGTCGTTGCGGTACACATTGTAGTTGTAATTGCTTTCCATAAAAAATTTAGGCGCAAACTGCCATTTCATCGATGCTTCGATCCCGAATTGCCGGATTTTCTGATTCTGTCCTTCCTGGATCGAATATTCGATGTTGTTGAAACGCAGATTGGCATCCAGACCGAGAATAAATTTTGCGCTCGGTGTGGCATTCAAGCCCATGCTTAGGCCGTACCCGCGATTACGGGTGTCATTCTTCACGGCATTGACGAAAGAGGGCGTGTTGCCAAGATTTATATCGCCATTCACATTGAACGTAAGTTTGGTTTTGATAATCGGAAACCCGGACCACAAATACATATTAAAACCCTGACCGCCGGATACATTAGAAGGTTTGGTAGTCGTCCGAATGCCGATGCTGTCGATCACTTCGATGGTCTGGTTGTACACAATCTGGCTGTCGTATTTATTAAAATTGGCACCGACGCCGAGGTTAGACAGCGAAGCCGGGTTCCAGTAATTGAGGTTCAAACTGACGTTATGCGATTTTTCCGGACCCAGATTTGGATTGCCTTCGGTGCGGAAAAGCGGATTGTTGGCGTTGGGAACGGGCTGCAAATCCTGAATTTGCGGTTCGGAGACGGAGTACCCGTAGTCGCCACTCAGCCAGATGTTGTTGGGGAACTCGTAGTTGGCACTCACATTGGGCGTCCAGTTCAGGAAATTGCGGTCGATCGGATCGGTGAGCAACGGCAATCCCTCCGCAATCGAATATTTCCCTTTCAGTTGTAATTGCTGGGCCGCCAAACCGGCGGAGACGTTGAGCCCTTTGTTAGAATAGCGGACACTAGAGCCTAACCGATTGTAAAACAGGTCATTTTTGTAAAAAATACTCAAACTGTCGATGCGTTCACTGTTCCGATCTGGATTGGCTACCTGGCGATCCACCTGATTGTGGGTGGTGTTAAAGTTGTAAAAAGTTTCCCAGAACCACTTTTTGGATAACGGCTCGGTAAATAGCAGACTCGATTTGATCTGCTGCGTTGTTTTGGCATTGTTATTCAACTGCCGGATCTGTTCGGTAACGTTGGCAGCGCGGAAAAATCGGTTGAGGGAAAAGAGATTTTCCGTACCGTCCGAGCGGCTGTTATTATAACCGCCACTGACGGCGAGTGAGCGCCCTTTCTTTTTAAAACGGTGGCGGAAAATACCGGTGCCGGAAACACGCCAGGTATCCAGGTTGTCCGTATTGTTGATAAACAGGCTGTTTTTTAATTCCCGATCGCCGCCGGTAGAAAATTGTTGTGACTGCCGGCTGTCGCCCGTTGCCAGGCCAAATCGGCTGTTGACTTTGACGATCACTACATTATTGGAGTCGATCTCCTGCTCAAAACGGCCGGCGATGCTGTGATTTCCCCGGAAATTAGTCTGATTCGTGGTATCGGAATTGAAAAAAGAACTGTCGCTCAGAAAGGTTTGCCGGTCCTGAAACTGATCCAGGTTGAGGCGGGTCTGGTTGTAAAAATAACTGGTGCTGAGTTTGGTCTTTTTATTGTCGAAATTATAATTCACGCCGCTACCGTAGTTTTTGGTAAAGCCGCGTCCGTCGAAATTATTAAATGGAATATCGCTGTCGTCGCTGTTGAAGGAGTAGTAACGCCGGCCGCCGCCAAAACCAAAGTCGCCGTTGTCATTGTCATTAAAGGTGTTCTGGCCTTTAAATTCGCCGTAATCTTCCCAGTTTACCCCAGTTTGATTGATGTTATTGGCAAATCCGATGATCGAGAACTGTTCCTTTTTGTTGAAGCGGTTGTAGTTGCCACGCGCTGCCCAGCGTTCTTCCGTGCCGGCTGCGGCAGTAATTTTCCCGAAAGCACCTTTTTTATATTCGTCTTTCAGTTCCAGGTTCAATGCCTTTTCCTTGATGCCGTCGTCGACGCCGGTCAGTTTAGCCTGCTCCGATTTTTCATTGTACACCTGTACTTTGGAAATCGTTTCAGCGCCGAGGTTCTTGGTGGCCGCTTTGGGGTCGTCGCCAAAAAACGTTTTCCCATCCACATACACGCGTTTAACATCCTGGCCCTGGGCTTTGATATTGCCGTCGGCATCCAGTTCGAGTCCGGGCAATCGGCGTAGTAAATCTTCCACGGTTGAGCCAGGTGGCACTTTGAAAGAAGAAGCGTCGTACTCGATCGTGTCGCCGCGAATACTCAGCGTTGCGCGGGCCGCTTTGATCACCACTTCCATCAGTTCGCTGGTGATCGGTTTAATTTTTACAAGCCCAACCGCATTGGTTTCAGTTTTAGACGCCGGCAGGTATTGTTGCACCGGCAGGTAACTGACGTAGGAAACCTTGAGGATGTACGGTACATTTTTGACGTTTTTGAACTCGAACATACCCTTCACGTCACCCCGCGTAAAATTGAGCAGGGCAGAATCTTTGGGGTTCAACAACATCACGGTCGGCATGGCAATTTCTTCGCCAGACGTATCGATTACCTGCCCTTTTATATTGATCCGGTTGAGATTTTGCGCCGTGAGCGACTGTAGGAAAATTAAAAGAAGGGCAAAAAGGAAAAGTTTTTTCATGGATAATAAAGGAAAGATGAAGCAGTAGATTCTGCGGTACGCAAACGACAAGAATAAAGCATAAGTGTTGCGCATTCTGAAATTTTAATTTGTCTAAATTGGGTAAGCCATGCTCACACCGTTCCTAAAGAACGGCGCAAAGAACTCAATTTTATCGCGAAAGAAAATTTTAAGCTCATTCTGCCATTTCTTCGTTGCGGACACCGGTACTTTGCAGCGCCCCAATTGTCATCCCGTGGGTCGTAATTTTTAATTTAGAATTGACGCATTATGTTTAAAAATAGCCTGTTTCGCCGCCTGTTGAAGGGTTTTTTCACCATTATCGTGCTATATTTCGTCGTTATTTTCGTGTACGGCTGGGCATCTGACTGGAAACCGCAGGAAGAGATGCCGTTGACGACCACCCAATCTTCCACACAGCAGGTCCTGACCGACAGTGTTTTGCGTTTTGTAACCTGGAATGTGGGCTACGGCGGACTCGGGGCACAATCCGACTTTTTTTACGACGACGAAGGCATGTGGTACTCGGGCAGCAGCATGATCCATGCGCCGCGCGACCAGGCGGAGACGTATCTGAAAGGCGCTAAGGATTTCTTGCAGCAACAAACCGCCGATTTTTATCTCTTACAGGAAGTGGATACCGAATCGGACCGCAGCAATCACCTGAATTTATACGAAAATTACAGCCAGGTGTTGCCGGGTTTTGCGGCTACGTTTGCGCCCAATTACCGTTGCAAACGCGTACCCATTCCACTGCTGGAGCCCTGGCACCCGTACGGACAGGTCGAGTCTGGCCTAGCCACGTACAGCAGGGTGCAACCGACCGGAGCCATCCGTTACCAACTGCCTGGCGAGTATCCGATGCCCGATCGCATGTTTCAACTCGATCGTTGTATCGCCGTGCAGCGTTATGCAGCCAGCACTGGTAAAACTTTGGTTGTCATTAATTTACACAACAGCGCCTATGACCCGGGCGATAAAATAAAAGCCATTCAATTGCCTTACCTGCGCGATCTGGCCTTGCGGGAATACCAGGCCGGTAATTACGTCGTACTGGGGGGCGACTGGAATCAATGTCCGCCCAATTTCCGGTTCGATCAGTTTATGCGTGGTGCCACGCAAGGGTATGAGCAGGGCAATGTGCCACTCGATTTTTTTCCGGAGGACTGGCGTTTTGCCTACGATCCCACGATGGCTACCAATCGTAAAGCCCGCGATCCGTATAAAAAAGGCGAAACCTTTGAAACCCTGATCGACTTTTTTCTCGTATCTCCGAATATACGTGTGCGGGCCGTCAAAGGCATCCAGCAGGGTTTTCAGTTTTCGGACCACCAGCCGGTCTGGATGGAAGTGGAGTTGGGAGGGATATGAATTATGGGTTACGCGTTATTTCATAGTTTGTTTGGGTGGAACTGGGAATGTTCTAAAAAGTGTGTCAAAGATGAATCTGGTTAAAAAATAAGTTTCAGAATTAGGTTTCATTTATTTTGGCCATGATTCGCTTGGTATCTTTGTTTTCCACATTTCAATGGCCTGCGGGTCAAAAAATCTAAT
>JBBRDQ010000072.1:0-21099 GCA_038203695.1 Chitinophagales bacterium | reverse complement strand
ACCCCTGTTAACGCGCAACACGAGGGCGGTCTCGTCCGCTTTCTGAAACGCCAGGAACTAAAACTGCTCGACTTCGGCCTCAAAAATTCAAAATTGGTCATCGGTGCCGCTATAACGCTGGTCGTCGGGGCAATATTCATGGTTACGCGATTCGGCACAGAGTTTTTACCACCGTTCAATGAAGGCAGTTTTACAATAAATCTGTACGCCCCAGCGGGAACGTCCTTGGAAGAAAGCAACAAAATCGGAACGGTGGCCGAACGGCTCATCCTGCGCGTGCCGGATGTGCGCTACACCGCCCGCCGCACGGGTCGCGCCGAACTCGACGAACACGTGGAACCGGTGAGCAACTCCGAAATTGACGTGGATTTGAAACCCGATGCCCGCCCCCGCACAGCGGTAATCGCTGACATCCGCAAACAACTTGACAATCTCACAGGAGTTTCGGTTAGCATCGGCCAGCCTATTTCACATCGCCTCGACCACCTGTTGAGCGGAGTGCGAGCGCAGGTGGCCATCAAGGTTTTTGGCGAAGACTTGACGGAACTTCGTGCCTTGGCCGGGCAAATAAAAGGAGTCGCCGAAACCGTACCTGGTGCAGTGGACGTGCAGGTGGAACGCCAGGTGCTCGTGCCGCAACTGACGATAAAACTGAACCGCGCCGCCCTGCAACGCTACGGCATGCAGACGGGCGAGGTTGCCCGCGACCTCGAAGTGCTGTACGGCGGTAAGGTGGTCTCACAGATTCTGGACGGTCAAAAGTCCTTCGACCTCGTGTTGCGGGCCACCGCAGAAGACCGTGAAAACATCGAAAACATCCGCAATACACAAATCCACACACCCGACGGAACCCTCATCCCCCTCGAAAGCATCGCCCACATCGAGTACGAAAAAGGCATCAACTCGGTTAGCCACGAAAACGGACAGCGCCGCATGGTCATTTCTTGCAATGTGCAGGGGCGCGACCTCGGCAGCACGGTGGCGGAAATTCAGAAAATCGTTGGAGCAAAAATACCGATGCCGCAGGGGTATTTCCTGGAATACGGCGGGCAGTTCGAAGCGCAAAAGGATGCTTCCCGACTCATTGGCATCCTGAGCGTTTTTGTGCTGCTGGGCATTTTCCTGGTGTTGTACGCGCACTTCCGCTCCTGGCGCATCGTAGCGCAGATAATGCTCAATATCCCGCTCGCTCTGGTCGGCAGTGTGGCCGCGGTATGGCTGACGGGCGGCACGTTCTCGGTAGCAACGTTGGTGGGTTTCATCACACTCACCGGCATTGCCTCGCGCAACGGCATCATGATGATCTCGCACTATCTTCACTTGATGGAACATGAGGGCGAACAGTTTGACAAAAAGATGATTGTGCGCGGCTCGCTCGAACGGCTGGTGCCAGTACTGATGACGGCGTTGGTGGCGGCCTTGGCGCTGATTCCGCTCACACTCGACTCCCAAGCGGCAGGCAAAGAAATTCTCTACCCCGTAGCGACGGTGATTCTGGGTGGGCTACTGTCCTCTACTTTGCTAGATATGATCGTGACTCCGACGGTGTTTTGGGTATGGGGACGGAAGGCTGTGGAGGGGTATTTTGAGGGAAAGAGGGCAAATAATGAACTTTAATATTTAAACAATTATGAAGAAAATATCAAATATAGTTGGGTTGCTCCTCCTTGCCCTCCCGGCTTTTTCTCAAAAAACCGTCACCCCAGACGAGGTGGTGGCTGCAGTATTGAAAAACCACCCCACGATTCGGGCGGCCGCTTCTGACGTCCAAACCAAACGCTACTTCGAAAAAACTACCCTTAACCTGCCCAATCCCGAACTGAACACCGAAAGCCCTACCGGGGAATTTTACGCCATCGGCGTGTCTCAATCGTTCGAGTTTCCGACCGTCTATACCCGTCAAAAGCAGGTGGCCCAAGCCGAAACAAGTCTCGCCCAAGCCGGGCAGCGCGTGAGCGAAAATGACCTGCGCTATTCCGTTCGCCTGTTGTATTTGGAGGCACAGGTGGCGGAATATCAAAGTCGCCAGTTGGCAGGACGCGACAGTCTGTACGCGGCTATTTCTACTGCCGCTATCCGACAGTTTGTTGCTGGGGAGATTGATTTTTTACAAAAAACGTTGGCTGAAAACGAGACGGGTAAAGTGCATCAGGAACGCTTGGCTGCCGAGCAAACCTTGGTCATGTTACGGCAACAATTGGCGACTTTCACTGGGCTGGCTGATTTGGGGGCGCTGTTGCCGCTCGCGCCCGATACCGTTGGATGGGTTGTGGCAAACGACCTGACCGCCAATCCCGCAATTGCCTATACCCAACAAGCGGTGCAAGTGGCCGAGCGGCAGGCAGCGTTGGCGAAAAGCCGCGCTTTGCCCAATTTCTCACTCGGCTACCTCAATCAAGGGCCGCGCTCCACGCCTATTGATTATCGTTTCCGGGCCAGCATTGGTATTCCGCTGTGGGCTGGGCAGTACCGCGCTGGCCGACAAGCCGCCGAGAGCCAATCGCAAGCCACGCAAAGCCGTGCGGAGGGGCAGGTCCAAGCCGTCGCGCTCGAAATGCAACGCGCCCAGTCAAACCTACAGCTTGCCCGGACCGCCGTGCAGTACCTCGAACGAGAAGCCTTGCCCCGCAGTCAAGCCCTCATCACCGCTGCCTTGCGCATGCGTGAAGCGGGGCAAACAGATTATGTCACTTTTTTGCGAACGCTGGATGCCGCATTTCAAGTGCAGCGGGAGTATTCGAAGCAGGTGGAGGCGCTTGAAACGGCCAAGTTGCGCGGGCTTTATCTTTCCGGGCAATGACACCGGTGGGGATTAAAAAACCTTCGTTCTGCTGTAGATAGCAGCAAGTTGGCAGTCAATTTTTTTCAAAAATTTCAATTACAAAAAATATGAAATCGCGCTTGTTTTTACTTTCCGCCCTGCTGCTTCCTGCCCTGCTGTTCGCCCAGGAAGCACACACCCACGCTGACGGCACCACCCACGCCGCCCATGGCGACCAAACAGCATCGCCCGCTACCAAGCCCGGTGCCGATCATTTCATCGCTTACGGCGAATCGGACAAGTACGAACTTACGCTCTACTATCCCGAACTGAATGCCGGGCAGGAGGCACACCTGATGCTTTTCGTGGCCGATTATGCCAGCAATCGCCCGATTGAGCAAGCAGAATTAAAAATCAGCACGACGCCAATCGCGCCAATCGCGTTCGAGGTCACGCCGGTTTCGCCGGGCGTTTACGAGTTGCACGCCACGTTCCCGGAAACCAAAAACTACACGCTCAATGTGCAGGTATCGCACCCCAATGGTGCTGATTTGATCGGGATAAAAAATGTGGAAGTCGGAAAAAAACTGCAAGCCATGGCCGCAATTGGTGCTGAACCGACCCAATCAAATGGCTGGATGTGGTTTTTCGGCGGCCTGTTGGCGGGTGGCGCGCTGGTGCTTTTCGTTTCTAAAAAGAGAAATCGCGTCCTAACTGCCGTGCTGCTCCTACTGAGCGCTTGGTATTCAATCCCGAATTTCAACCCCGTCTACGCGCATGGCGACGAACCGCATGGCCCCAATCAGGGTGGTAATGGCTATGGCAAGTCGGTAGATGCGCCAAAGGAAACCCAATTTTTGTTTGAAATTTTGACCCAGCCGATCGCGGTGGGCGATTATCACTCGGCCACGACGATGTTCGGAACGGTTGTTCCGGCTTCGGGCGGCTTGGGCGTAGTGGTGGCCCCACAAAGCGGGCGCATCACACGGGTCAATGTGGCCGTCGGCCAGCAGGTTCGTCCCGGACAGGTACTAGCGGTATTGCAGCAAAACATCGGCACCTCAGACCAGGTCGCCATTTCGGCCAACAACTCGTTGTTGGCTGTCCAAATCCAAACCGCCAAAACCCGCGTTACGGCTACTAAACGCGAACTGGACCGATTGAAAAAAATCGAAGATATCGCCGCCGGGCGCGACGTGCAAGCCGCCGAAGCCAGCTACAACCAAGCACTCGTGGAGCTGCAAACTTTAGCGGGTAAATCCATGGGCGAAAATACGACCGCCAATAGCCGCATGGTGTCACTCGTCGCGCCGATTGGGGGCGTAGTGGGCGCATTCATACTGACACCTGGCGCGGAAGTAGTGGCTGGGCAAACACTGCTTACCGTGACCAACCTCAGCAAAGTGTACGTGGAAGCCCAGGTCTATGACCGCGATGTGCCGGTAGTGCACTTAGGCAACAAATTTCTCGTCACCTGCTCTACCGACGACCACAAGAGCGCAGAGGTGCGGCTGATTTCGCAGGCGCAAACGATGAACACGGGCAATCAAAGCCAGCGCGTGCTTTTTGAGATGGATAACCCGAAAGGAGAGTTCAAAATCGGCGAGTTTGTGACGGTGAAGGCATTGGACAACAATACACTGCGGCAGATCACGGTACCTAACTCAGCCCTGACAGAAATAAATGGCAAAACGGCGGTGTTTCTAAAACACGCACCAGAGGAGTTCGAGTTGGCCTATGTCCAGACGGGCGCGGATGACGGCACACGGACACTTATCTTGAAGGGCATCGAGGAGGGCACAAAAGTGGTTGTGAACGGGGCGTACGAAGTGAAGATGATGTACTTGAATCAATAAAAGTAAGGAATGTTTTTAACTGGCGGCCAGCGAAAGGCGGCAATTTATCCGATCGTCACCGTATAACTGTAGGTGGTTTCCTTGGGTGCGGCATTGCTCGCTGCATCGACTACCGGTGCCGCAGTTGTATAGGAATAATTTAATTGCAGGGTGCCGGGTGCCGGCTCGGGCACTGGCACTGGCACCGGCACCGGTTTTTTAAACTGGATCTTCGCTTTCTGGTGAAATAACACGTGCAAACCGCGTTGTTTGGCCACGTCGAATTTAAACAACCGCACAATGCGCGCCGCTTCTTCGTCGCAGCCGTGGCCAAGCCCCTGTAAAATGCGGGAAGCCACTACATTGCCCTGATAATCAATATCGTATTCTATCATTACCGTTCCTTCCACACCCGCCGCCAAAGCGCCTTGGGGATAGCGCAAGTTGCTGTAAATGAACTTCGTCATCTCCTTCGGTCCACCCGGATACTGCGGCTGATTGACAAACTGCGGTTTCTTTTTATCGTTTTTCATCCCATTAAACATTAATCATTATCCATTAATCATTATCCATTAATCGTTATCCATTAAACGTTAATCGTTCGCCCGTTTTTTCCTCCCGGAATTTGCCTTCATGCCAGGCCAGGTGACCACTGACGATCGTACTCAGCACCGCTCCACGGAACGTATGGCCGGTAAAAGGCGACCAGCCACAATGATAATAAATATTGTCGGCATCGACGGTCCAGCGTTGCTCTGTATCGACAATAGACAGATCGGCCCAGGCCCCTTCTTCCACAAAACCCCGGTCTTGCAGCCGGAAAGCGATCGCCGGGGCATGGCACATTTTCTCCACGATGCGCTCCAGCGAAATCTTGCCCTGGTGGTAAAATTCCAGCATCACATTCAGCGAATGTTGCAGGAGCGGTACGCCCGCCGGAGCTTGCAAATACGGCTGCGACTTCTCGGCCCAGGTATGCGGCGCATGGTCGGTCGCTACCACGTCCAAACGGTTGTCCAGCAAGGCCGGTAGCAGGGCGTCGCGATGCGCCCGGCTTTTAATGGCTGGATTACACTTGATCTGGTTGCCGTACCGGGCGTATTCACCGGAGTGAAAGCGCAGGTGGTGCACGCATACTTCCGCCGTGATGCGCTTCTGTTCCAGCGGAATGGTATTGTCGAATAAATCCAGTTCGTCTTTGGTACTGATATGCAGGATATGCAATCGGGTATTGTGTTGCTTCGCCAGCGCTACCGCCATGGAAGACGACAAATAACAGGCTTTCACGTTGCGGATACGGGGATGGAATTTCGCGGTCAGCGCATCGCCGTATTTGGCCCGATAACGCGCCATATTTTCGCGGACGGTCGCTTCGTCTTCACAGTGTGTGGCGATCAGCATGGGCGACTGGGCAAAAATATGCTCCAGCGTCACCGGGTTATCCACCAGCATATTTCCGGTACTGCTGCCCAGGAAAATCTTGATACCGCAAACGCGGGTCGCATCCGTGCGCAGCACTTCTTCCAGGTTATCGTTGGTGGCGCCCATGAAAAAGGAATAATTCGCCAGCGAAGTGCGTGCAGCGATCTGGTACTTATTTTCCAGCAGTTCCTGGGTCACCGCTGGCGGATTTACATTCGGCATTTCCATAAAAGAGGTCACGCCGCCCGCCACACCGGCCCGGCTTTCCGAACCGATGGTGCCCTTGTGCGTCAGGCCCGGTTCCCGGAAATGCACCTGATCGTCGATGATGCCCGGAAATACGTGTTTACCTTGCGCATCCAGTTCAATATCAGCCAGTTGCGATAGGGTAGGGGCGATGCGGGCGATGCGCCCGTCGCGGATAAAAATGTCGGTTTCCCGGATTATGCCGCGATTGACCAATCGGGCATTGCGAATTAAAATAGAAGCCATGCGCTTAGTCTTCGTTGTCAAAAAATACCTTGTAATACTTTTTCCCTTTGTCATCGTCAAAACCGCGCTCGATCAGGTCGTGCCGGCCGTGTACATAGAGATGGAAGTTTTTATCCAGTTTAATCACACTTTTGAACACCTTGAATTCTTTTTTCACGGCCTGGTTGCTGATGTCGAATTTATCGTCGAGCGGTACAGCGTAGGCTTTGGCGTAATCGTCGCGGAATTCCTTGAAAGCGTCCTGCTGCGCTTCATCCGGGAAGAGTGTTTTGGCGAAATCTTCTACTTCGAACTCCTCGTTGTCTTTGAAATAATCGCCTGAGCGGTTGAGCACATCGATCATTTCCGTCCGGTCGAGCCCGAATTTGATCGGCGCTTTCTGGGTAATAAACTCGCTGGCCAGACTGATATAATGGCGCGTATTGAAATAACCGTCCTCCAGCGGGCGCAGGCGTAAAAATTCTTCTTTCCAGAACGACCGCTCATCGCGTTTGGTGACGGTATCGATGGCGCAAATGCGGTATCCTTCCGTCTCGTCGAGATTAAAGATCAGGGCGGCCACTTCGGGTTTGCCGGTGGGAATACCCTCGATCACGTTCAGGGCAAAAGATTCGCCGGTGCGCTCCGTTTTCAAAAAAGAGTCCTTGTTTTGCACTTTCCACAAACCGATGGCGCTGGTGGGCTCACCTTGTACCAGTAAATCCTCAAAAAATGCGACAAAAAATTCGCCGCCCAGGATTTTGGTGGATTCGCAGTGCATGTACAGCAACTGCGCCAATTCACCGGCTTGTTCGCCCAGCGTTTCCGGATCCTGAAAAATCGCCATACAGCGCTGATATACCGCGTGGTTGCTGACATCTTCCTCGTGGTGAAAATAAAAATACTCTTCCGTTTTTTCAAAAGGCTTGAGAAATGCGCCGATCAACATCTCGGACGCCACATCATTCACCGGAACGAGGGTTTGTTTGGGGATGGTCACGCCTTCATAACGGTTTTTGTTGCCGACCCAGGTGGCGGCGAAACGGCGCAAATTGACGGAAGAATAATCAAGCATCGGGGAAAAAGTATAAATAATGAAGTAGGAATGATGAATTTTGCGGCCTAATGCAACCATGCGCACGCCAATCATTTAAGAACAGGCCGTGTTTTACTTTTGCGAAAGCGTTTCTAAAAGGCAAAGATAGGCAATGATGAAACAATAAGTTGTCGGTTGCCCGCACATTAGTTTTGCACATTACCGGCGGTATTTTAAGGCAAAATCCGCGGATATTTTTTAAAATCAAAACTTATAATACGCTGAAAATCTGCATCAATACCCGCTTTTTGTTGCCCAATAAACTGGAAGGTTTCGGCTGGTATACCCATGAAATTGTACGGCGTATGGTGCAGCAACACCCGGAAGATACCTTTATATTGTTGTTCGACCGGCCATACGATCCGCGCTTTATCTATGGGCCTAATGTGCAGCCGGTCGTGTTGTTCCCGCCGGCCCGGCACCCTTTGCTGTGGTACTGGTGGTTTGAATATGCGGTGCCGCGCGCCTTGCGCAAATACCGGCCCGATGTCTTTTTTTCGCCCGATTCGTACCTCAGTCTGACGGCAAAAACGCCGACCGTGATGACTACGCACGATATTGTCCCGTTGCACCATCCGGAACAATTACCCTTTGCCACACGGCATTATTACACGCATTACCTGCCTAAATTTCTGCGCCGGGCCGATCATATTCTGACGGTTTCCGACTATGTGCGCCAGGATATCGCCCAAACCTGCCACCTTGATCCGGCCAATATATCGGTCGCTTACAATGGTTGCCGCGACAATTTTGTGCCCATTTCCGAGCCGGAAAAACAACAGATCCGCCAGGAATACGCCCATGGGCAAGCGTATTTTTTCTATACCGGCGCCATTCATCCGCGTAAAAACATCCCGCGTTTGATCCGGGCATTCGATCAGTTTAAACAGCAGACCAATGCCCCGGTCAAATTGCTGCTGGCCGGGCGTTTTGCCTGGCAACCGGCGACGTAACCGCTGCGTATGCGCAAGCCCGCAGCCGGGCCGATATTCACTTTCTGGGTTATGTGCCGGAAGCGGTATTGCCCAAATTAATGGCATCCGCGCTGGCGTTGACCTATCTATCGCTGAGTGAAGGTTTTGGCCTGCCACTGCTGGAGGCCATGAATACCGAAACACCCATATTAGCCGCCGATGCGACGGCCTTGCCGGAAATAGCCGGAAATGCGGCTCTTTTGGTCGACCCATTCGATGAAATAGCCATTGCGGACGGTCTGCAGAAACTGTACACCGATCCGGGTTTTGCGCAAAATCTAGTGCTGCAAGGTCGACAGCAACGCGGGCAATTCAGTTGGGATACCGCTGCGCAAAAAATCTACACGGTGCTGCAAAACACCGCCCGATGAAAGTTCTGCACCTGTTCGATCTCTATTTGCCCAGCACGATGAACTGGGCGTACCAGATCATGCGCGCTACGCCTGCTACTAAGTGGGTAGCAGCGCCGTGGATCGTCCTCAACCAATATTACACCCCTGATTTTCAATTTTTTACACGGCCTTTACAGGTGCGGACTGGTTGGTTGCCGGCCACCGAATGGCAGTCGGAATGGGCGCACAACCTCGTTTCGCGCAGCGAACATTACTGGCCGGTCTACCGCAACTGGCTCACTAAGCAATTGCGCAAGCAGCGTCCGGACGTATTACACGCTCATTTCGGCCCGGTCGGCTGTCACTATTTAAAGATGGCGCAACAATTGGATATCCCGCTGGTTACGTCGTTTTATGGCTACGATTACGAAAGTTTGCCGTTACAAAAACCGATTTTTCGGCAGCGCTACCAGGAACTGTTTGCCGGAGCGGCGGCTATCACGGCGGCAGGTGTTTTTGGCAAAAAAGTCTTGTCTGATCAGGGCTGTCCACCCGAGAAGATTCATATTTCCCCCATGAGTATGGATCCGACGGCTTTTCCGTGGACGGCGCGTATAAAACAAAGTGGCCAACTGCGGTTGGTGCAGGTGGCCACGATTACGGCAAAAAAAGGCTATCTGGATACCCTGGAAGCCGTTCGGTTAGCGGTGAAAACTTGCCCGAATGTACATTTGACTCTTGCCGGAGAGCCGTGGCAGCCGGGTCTCGTCCAGCAAATGCGCGCATTTATTGCCACCCACCGGCTGGAAGCGCAGATTACCTGGCTGGATTTTCTGCCGCATGCCCAACTGGCCACGTTCCTGGGTGATTTTGACGTGTTCATTCATCCCAGCCATTACACCGCCAATCGCGATTGTGAGGGAGGGCCGGTGGCGATCCTGGAAGCGCAGTCCAGTGGCCTGCCGGTCATTTCGACCACGCACTTCGATATACCCGCGGAAGTGTTACACGAACGCACGGGGTTACTGGCACCCGAACACCGACCGGATGTACTGGCTGGTTTTATTGAACGGTTTTATTGGATGGAAAATGATGAATATCAACGATTTAGTCGTCAGGCGAGCGAACATATAACGGCGAATTTTGATGTGCGTACGATTGGTGAAAGAATGTATAAGGTCTATAACAGTATAATAAACACACGTTGAAAATACTCATCGTCACGGCCTGGTATTTCCCATTCATCCATCCGCGGGCGCATCGCTGGACGGCACTGGCGGAGCATTGGGCGGCGCAAGGATATGACATTCACGTAGTTACGGCCCGGCAGCGCGATTACCCGGAACACACGGATTTAAAAGGCGTGCAGGTACATCGGACCGGATTTGATTCGCTGAAGGAGGTGTTTTATTATTGCACGAAAAGCGAAAAAGCGCGGGGGAGGGTTGGCGCGGCAGTCGTTCCGCCCGGAACAATGTTAAAGGTATTAAACTGGCTGTACACAACTTTTTGGAAAACGATTTATTTCCCTGATGACGCCGCCATCTGGTATTATCCAGCTCGCCGTAAGGTTTTTCAATTACTTGAAAATCAATCGTTTGATGCTATTATTACGGTTTCTTTTCCCTTTACCGGGCATTTGGTGGGACTGGCGGTGAAACGCCGTTTTCCCCAGTTGCGCTGGTTAGCGGATATCGGCGATCCATTCGCTATTCAGCCGATGCCGCCCAACAACGCGTGGTTATACGGCCGGAAAAACCGCCGACTGGAACAAACCGTCTTGACCATTGCGGATGTCGTGACCGTCACGACCAGGTTTACCCGCGAGAAATATGCACAGGCGTTTGGCATCTCTGCAACGTCCAATATCCAGGTGATTCCGCCTTTAATTGCAGGCTACGCCATCCCTCAAAACGCGGATCGCCTCACGCAAAAACCAGGTCCGGCAGCCTTAAGAATTGGCTATTTTGGTGCCTTGTACCAGCCCACCCGTACCCCGGATACGTTTTTGCACCTGCTCAACCGGCTGTCAGGCTTGCGACCAGAGTTGCGAAAACGCCTTGACATCCATTTTTACGGAGAAATATTTCCGGAGTTTTTCACCCGTTTACAAGCGGCGGACGGGTTGCGCCTGCATGGCTTATGTTCCCGTGCTGAAGTGCAACGCGCCATCCAGGACATGGATATATTGCTCAATATTGGCAATACGACCGATTTCCAGTTGCCCAGCAAAGCAGTAGATTATCTGGCAAGCGGCAAACCGGTTTTAAACCTGTCTTACGTTGAAAACGATCCCTTTACCGCATTTTTCGGCGAGGATACGCAGCTGTTTAACCTGAAAGTAAGGAATGGGAAAGTGGAAGATACGGCGCTGTCAGACCTGATCGTCTGGTTGGAAGCGACAAAGATCGCTCCATCGGAGGAAGCGCGCCGGGCGCGGATTGCGCCATTTACGGTGGGGAAAATTGCGGACGATTACCGCGTGCTCCTGGAATCGAGCACTGCGCGTATCAATTCGAGGTAACGAGGTAATACCAGATCGTCGCTAAACTCGGCAGTTGCCTTTTGGCGACTGTACACGCCCATCTCCCGGCGTTGCCCGGGCGTGAGTTGCAGAATCGTTTTTATGGCTTCAACGAGTGCCGGCGTGTCGCGCGGCGGCACCAGGAACCCGTTTTTTCCGGGCGTTACCGTGTCGCGGCAGCCGACATTATCGGTGGTCAGGATGACCTTTTCCATCGCCATGGCTTCGAGAATGGAACGCGGCACCCCTTCGCGGTAATAGGAAGGGAGTACGAGCACATCCGCCGCAGCCATAGCCGGCCGTACGTCGTCTTCGAAGCCGAGGTTGGTCAGAATCCCCTCGTCGGCCCAGGCTTGTAATTCGCAGTCGTCGATGGTGGTCGGGTTGCCGGCATCGGTACTGCCCAGCACTTGAAACTCCGCTGCGACGCCTTCATTTTTGAGTTGCCGGGCGGCTGCCGCGAATTCGCGGATTCCTTTGCCGGACAGTAGTCGGGCCACAAATAAAAACACCAGCGGACCGCCGTGTTCCGGTCGCGGCCGGGGCGCAAAGTAGTTCAGGTCGATACCCGGGCCGTGAATAACTACCGCTTTTGCCGGGGCGACCATGCGCAATTGCAGGAATTCGGCGTGGTCTTCATTGTTCAGGAAAATGACCTTGCGGGTAAACCGGAAAGCCAGCCGGTACAGCCGCTGGGTCACGAAACGCAACCAAGGTTGCGAGGTGCTGGAAATGCCCATGCCCTCTACCGTCGAAATAGCCGGAATGCCGGCTGCGGCAGCCGCAAAATTGCCGAGCGTATTGGGGCGAATGGTAAAAAACAACACCACGTCCGGGCGATGCCGGTGCAGCAGTTGGTACAATTCGAGCAGCAACCGGGAATTTTGAAAAATCGAGAGACTTTTACGGTTAATATGTTGTAGTGGAACAAATTGCGCGTGACTTTCGGCCAGTAATTTTTCACGCGAGGCGTCATCGGCGGCCAAAAGAAGCACATCGTATCCGGCCGCTTCCAGGGACTGGATCAAAGCGGTACGGTAGTTCCATAAAGTCCAGGCGATACTGGCGACCAGGGCAACTTTCGGACGGGTAGGGGCGGAAACGACAAACGCTGCATCAGGCCCAGACAGACCGGAAGCAGCGTTCGCGCTTTTTACAGGGTGTTTTTTCAAAAGGATACTTAAGCAGCAGCAACCATACGTCCGGTTTCGGACTGCATAATTCGAAAATCCGAACTTGTGACCATCGCCACAATCTGATCCAACGAGTATTGCTGTCTTGCAAGGTCGTACACTTCGAGTGCCTGGTCGCGGGTAATGGACGGAAATTCGTGCAAAAACTCGCTGATACTGACACCAATGCGTATAAAATCAAAAAAGGTTTCTACTCGGACGCGCGTGCCGCTAAATACGGGGGCGCCATCCTGAATTTCGGGGTGAACTGTAATGGAGGTGATCCGATTCATCCGTTGCTGTTTGTGTAAGTAAGGTCGGGAAATCGGGACTATACAAATGACGTGGATTAAAAGCGGATTAAAATGAAATTAAAATCTGCGGCTAATGTATGGATTGTTTTTATATTTAAATCTTTTGTGAATGAAACTTTAACAAAAATATTTTTGAGCTGGGGAAATACTTAGTGACGAGGTGACTTTAAGCAACCCTGTCACTGGCCTTGGCAATATTCGCATTTGTTATAAATATTTATCGCCAAACGCTTCTTTCACCAATGCCGTAACCTGTTTAATTTCCTGCTCCTTAGATTTCGGGTAGATGAGCAGCACATCGCCTTCATCGACGATAATGTAGTTATTCATGTCTTTCAGCACCACTAATTTGCCCTTCGGAGCCCGTACGAGCGTGTTTTGACTATCCAACGCGATAATGCAATCGCCCTGCAACGCATTGCCGGATACGTCTTTGCTGTATTCGCCGTGCAGACTCGCCCAGGTGCCCAGGTCCGACCAGCCGAATTCAGCCGGTACGGTGTACACATTCGGCGCTTTTTCCATAATGGCAAAGTCGACTGAAATATTCGGCGTCTTCGGGTAATAATGATTGATAAAGACCTGCTCGTCCGGCGTATTCCAGACTTGCTCGCCGCGTTGTAAAATCGAGTAGATGTCGGGTGCTAATTCTTCGAATGCGCGTAAAATCGACTGCACATTCCACACAAAAATGCCGGCATTCCACAAGTAATCCCCCGATTCGACAAACTGTTCGGCCGTGGTCAGGTTGGGTTTTTCGGTGAAACGCAGCACTTTGCGCACATCCACATCGGCTTGTTCGCCAAATTGAATATAGCCGTAACCGGTATCCGGGCGCGAGGGCTGAATGCCGAGGGTGACCAGTGCGTCGTTGGCCGCAGCAAAGTTCAGCGCGGTTTGGATCTTTTCCAGAAATACCGCCGGTTTCAATACGATCGCATCGCTGGGCGCGATGACTAAGTTTGCCTGCGGGTCTAATGCGGCCAGTTTGAAAGCCGTCCAGGCTACACAGGGGGCCGTATTGTTGCGGCTGGGTTCGCACAGGATTTGGTTGTCCGTCAGTTCCGGTATTTGCTCGTGCACCAGGGCTTTATACGCCGCATTGGTGACGATAAAAATATTGGCTGCGGGGCAAATCGGTAAAAAGCGCTCAAAGGTGAGCCGCAACAGGCTTTTGCCCACGCCCAACATATCGAGGAATTGTTTGGGGCGCGCTTCGCGGCTGCCGGGCCAGAAACGGCTCCCGACGCCACCGGCCATGATGGCAACGTAGGTGTGGTTGGACATGCTTTAAAGTTTTGAGTTTTGAGTAGTGGGTTTTGAGTAGTTTGGCTTCGGGCTTGGGTTGAAAGGTGAGTTTTGAGTTTTGGGTTTTGGGTTTTGAGTAGTTTGGCTTCGGGTTTGGGTTGAAAGGTGAGTTTTGAGTTTTGGGTTTTGAGTTTTGAGTAGTTTGGCTTCGGGCTTGGGTTGAAAGGTGAGTTTTGAGTTTTGGGTTTTGAGTAGTTTGGCTTCGGGCTTGGGTTGAAAGGTGAGTTTTGAGTTTTGAGTAGTGGGTTTTGAGTAGTTTGGCTTCGGGCTTGGGTTGAAAGGTGAGTTTTGGGTAGTAAGTTTTGAGTTTTGAGTAGTGGGTTTTGAGTATTTCAGCAGCTCACTTTGACGTGGGGGGCTTAATTTTTTGCCTTGAATTCTGCATAGACTTGGGTAATACCGTGTTCCAGGCCGATTTTCGCCTGCCAGCCGAATCCGTGTAATTTACTGACATCCATCAACTTACGGGGTGTTCCGTCGGGTTTGCTGAGGTCGTGGCGAATTTCACCGGTATAACCCACGATTCGCTGCACCAGTTGCGCGAGTTCCAGGATCGAAATGTCGGCGCCGACGCCGACATTCACCAGACCCGGCTCGTTGTAGTGTTGCATGAGGTAAAAACACGCATCGGCCAGGTCGTCTACATGGAGGAATTCCCGGCGTGGTGTGCCAGTTCCCCAGATTGTGACGGAGGCGTCGCCTTGCTGTTTGGCTTCATGAAACCGTCGGATCATCGCTGGCAGCACGTGGCTGTTTTGCGGATGGTAGTTGTCATTGGGGCCATACAAATTGGTGGGCATCACCGACACAAAATTACAACTGTATTGCGCCCGATAGGCGTCACAGAGTTTTATTCCGGCAATTTTTGCAATTGCATAAGGTTCATTGGTCGGTTCGAGTAAGCCGGTCAGCAAGGCATCTTCCTGCAACGGCTGGGGGGCCATTTTAGGATAAATGCAGGAGGAGCCCAGGAACATCAATTTTTCCACGCCATTGCGGTAAGCGGCCTCAATCACATTGGCCTCAATCATCAAATTGTCGTACAGAAACTCGGCGCGATAGGTATCATTGGCCAGAATGCCGCCCACTTTTGCCGCCGCCAGAAAGACATAAGCGGGTTTTTCTTTGCGAAAAAACGTCTGGACTTCCACCTGGCTGCGCAGGTCGAGTTGCGTTGAGTCGGCCAGGGTAAAATTGGTGAAACCTTCGGCTTGCAGTTTCCGCAATATGGCCGAACCAACCATGCCACGGTGTCCGGCGATGTATATTTTTGCTGTTTTTTTCATGAAAGGATTTACTCGAACTGATTGCGAATGGAGAAGCCGCCGGTTTTCAGGTATTCTTCCCGGCGAAATAACTGCAGGTCGGATTGGACCATTTCCTGCACCAGTTCGGGCAACGTATGCGTGGCCTGCCAGCCGAGTTTTTCCCTGGCTTTGGTGGCATCGCCAATTAAAAGGTCTACTTCCGCCGGCCGGAAATAACGCGGATCTACGGCGATCACTTCCTGGCCCGGACGCAAATTTGGATTGGTGGAACTGGCCACTATGCCTTTTTCAGTCACGTCGGTTCCGGTAAATTCCAGATCTACACCGACTTCCCGAAAGGCCATGCGACAGAACTCGCGCACCGCGGTTGTTTTGCCTGTCGCCAGTACAAAATCATCGGCCTCTGCATGCTGTAAAATCCGCCACATACCTTCGCAGTAATCCTTGGCATGGCCCCAGTCGCGCTGGGCATCCAGGTTGCCGAGCCATAATTGGTCTTGCAAACCCAGCGAAATTTTGGCTACCGCCCGGGTGATTTTGCGTGTCACAAACGTCTCGCCGCGCAACGGACTTTCATGGTTGAACAAGATACCGTTGCTGGCAAAAATGCCGTACGATTCGCGGTAATTGACCGTAATCCAGTAAGCGTACAATTTGGCCACGGCATACGGCGAACGCGGATAAAACGGGGTCGTTTCCCGCTGCGGCACTTCCTGGACCAGTCCGTATAATTCGGACGTACTGGCCTGGTAAAATTTTGTTTTCGCCGTCAGCCCCAGTAAGCGGATGGCTTCCAAGATGCGCAAAGTGCCGGTGCCGTCGGCGTTGGCGGTGTACTCCGGGGTTTCAAAACTGACCTGTACGTGGCTTTGTGCACCGAGGTTGTAAATTTCGTCGGGCTGCACTTCCTGGACGATGCGGATCAGGTTGGTGCTGTCGGTCAGGTCGCCGTAGTGCAGCACAAAATTGCGGTTATTGACGTGCGGATCCTGGTATAAATGATCGATGCGGTCGGTATTGAAGAGCGAAGAACGGCGTTTGACGCCGTGCACTTCATAGCCTTTGGCCAACAGCAATTCGGCCAGATAGGCACCGTCCTGCCCGGTAATCCCGGTGATAAGGGCTTTTTTCACAGTATTAAGGACTTGGTACAGAAGAGATGTTGTTTAACACAGCGGCGATGCGATCCGCTGCCTGACCGTCCCAAAAAGGCGGAATCTGTCCGGTTTTACTTTTGCCGGCCAGGATTTCGACTATTTTGGCAGAGGCTATTTCGGGGTCGAGGGTAGCAAGCAGGGTATTGGAACCGAGTTCGACCGTCACCGGCCGTTCCGTATTTTCGCGGAACGTAAGACAGGGCACCTGCAAATACGTCGTTTCTTCCTGGATACCACCCGAATCGGTCAATACGACCGCCGCATTTTCCATCAGGTTTAAAAACTCCAGATAACCTTGCGGTTCAAGTAGTTGCAAGTTTCTGACCTTATCTAACCGCTCTTTAAACCCAAATTTTTCAAAGTTGTTGTGCGTACGCGGGTGTACCGGGAACACGACCGGGACATGCTGCGCGGCCAGTTCGATCATGTGTACGATCGCGCCCAATCCCACTTCGGTATCCACATTGGAAGGACGGTGCATGGTGACCAGTACGTATTGTTGCGGCGTCAGATTCAGTTGGGCAACCGTCCCGGTCTTAGCCGCTTTGGCGCGGTAATGCACCAGCGAGTCGATCATGCAATTGCCAACAAAATACGTTTTGCCGGGCGCGGTATTTTCCAGTTGCAGGTTGACCATGCCGGCGTTTTCCGAGACAAACAAATAGTCCGAAATAGCGTCGGTGAGAATCCGGTTGATCTCTTCCGGCATCCGGCGATCGCCGCTGCGCAGTCCCGCCTCCACGTGCGCGACGGGAATACCCATTTTGCTGGCCACCAACGCGCAGGCAATGGTCGAATTTACGTCGCCTACCACCAGCACCAGATCCGGTTGTTCGTCGGTCACCACCTGTTCGAAAGCGAGCATAACTTTGGCTGTCTGCTGGGTGTGACTGCCGCCGCCAACACCCAAATAATAATCCGGCGTCGGGAGTTCGAGTTGTTCGAAAAATACCGTGCTCATTTTGGCATCGTAGTGCTGGCCGGTATGCACGATTTTGGAAATCAGGTTGGGGTAGTGTTGAAAGGCGCGGTGCAGGGGGGCCACTTTCATGAAATTGGGGCGCGCGCCGACGATAGAGAGGATTTTCATGTATGGCTATAAAGTGTTATTGTGCAACGCGCTTTGCAGGGCTTTACCGACTAATTCGTGCGTTAGGGCCTCTTTTAGTTTGCCAGCGTGGCGTTCGTGGTGCAGGTCGGTAGCGATATAGGTCGCCAGGCCGTTTTCAATAATTTTCCGGGCATTTTGCTGGATCGGTTTGCCGTAATAACCGGTCAGGGACAACAAGTTGACCTGTAGCACGCACCCAATCTGGCGCAATTCCTCGAATTGTTCCACTTTGTTGTAGTACGGATACCGTTCGGGATGGGCCATGATCGGATGGTATCCTTTCATTTGCAAATCGAACAATACCTGGTGCAGGTTGCGATACGGCTGGTGAAAAGACATTTCCACCAGGACGCGATCGCCGGGGAGCGTCAGTAATTTTTCGCGCTGAAGTAACGCTGCGAACGACTCATCGATGTAATATTCGGCCGCCGCATCGAACTGGACCGGAATGCCCATCTCCGTAATGGCCTCCTGCACCGCATCGCGTTTGCGCAAGATTACCTCCCGTGTGTTGGGATAAAAATCCGCCATCACGTGCGGCGTGGTGATTAACCTGGAAAAACCGAGTTGCTGCAGCGCCTGGATCAACTCCAGCGAAGTGGCCAGATCTGGCGCACCATCGTCAATGCCCGGTAACAGGTGGGAGTGCAGATCGGTACCCAGTGTGCCGTAATCTTCCGGTACATTTACCGGCTCTTTTTTACTGAATAAATCAAACATGTGGCGCTGAATTTTAGAGTGTTTGAATAGACGCTTTCGCAAAAGTGGGAGGCAGGACTGGCTGGCTGGCGCGTCTTTACTAATCTTATGCTGCCAGTTCTTCCGGTAGTTTTGGCAAGTCTGGAAACATCCGAAAATGCAAATCGCTCTCGGCATTAAAAATTGCATTGGCAGTGAGCCAGACCAGCCGCAGATCGGTCCACAATGATATATTATCCTGGTACCAGAGTTCGACGGTTCCTTTGTATGGCGCGATATGCGTTACATAAAACGCCCGCGGATCGCGGTCTGGTACAGACAACAACCGCTCTTCGTCCCGGAATACAATCGAGCCGATGCCAGTGATGCCCGGCCGGACATTATAGATCACTTCCTGTACCGGTACCGGAAACGCTTCAAAATCCACTTTCATCTGCGGCCGTGGTCCGACCAGCGCCATATCGCCCATCAGCAGGTTGATCAGTTGCGGCAATTCGTTGATTTTTGTGCTGCGCAAATACCGCCCAACCACCGTTACGCGTGGATCGTGCCGCAAGGTGAGGCTACCGGTGCCCATATTGGGGCTGTTTTTCAACATCGTGGCAAATTTCCAGATACGGAACGGCTGCTTTTTATACCCTACGCGGTTTTGGCAATAAAAGACTTCACCTTCACCGGTCAGTCGCAAAGCGATCATAATCGGAATCAGCAGCGGCGCCAGAACAAGCAAGGCAATGGCGGCGATCAGGATGTCAAACAGGCGTTTAAAAAAAGAATACATGCAGGTAGGGTGTGTATAGCCGAAATAAAACTTACATCTTTTGATCGAGGTTTTTTCCGGTCTCCACGTGTTGAAAATCGGGAATGTAATGGTTCAATAAACGAACTACCGCATTTTTATCGGTGTCGTCGTGGGTAAATACCGCCTTCAATTCCTCGAACATTTGTCCAATGTCGGGCAGTGCGCGCCGGGGCGAGTTTTTGATCACACCGATGGCAGAAAAACGGGTCAGATCCAAGGTTTCTTTATCGGTATAAAACTCTTCGTACGCCTTTTCTCCGGAAGTATCCGAGTCGAAATAGTACACCGGATAGTGGGTAGAATCTTCAGTTAAACGCGCCGCTTTTTCGCGTGCTTCCTGTTCGGAGGCACAGTAATCGGGTTCAAAACCCATTGTTTGCAACAAGGCCGTGCCGATTGCGGAAAACTTTTTGACATCCTGGACCGGGTCCAGTTTCGGGAAAAATATATCGCCCGAAGCCCCCAGCATACAGGCCAGGAGGCACAGTTGCCCGGATTCTTCCGGCGACACAAAGTAGCGCTCTACATCGCGCGGCGCTGAAAAAGGTTGTTTTTTTAGCAGGCGTTCTACAAATCCGGCTGGCAGGCTGCCATTCGAAAAAGCGACGTTGGCGAAGCGGGCGGTAGCGATTGGCAGCGCGGCCGCGTAGGCCAGGATCACTTCTTCCATCAGTTTTTTGGTCGCGCCCATCACATTTACCGGGTTGGCGGCCTTGTCGGTACTTACACAGAAAAAGCGCTCCGGCGGGTGTTGCGCCAGTAAATCCAGTAAGTGTTTGGCTTTGAACACATTATTGGTCACCATAGCCTCAATCGAATAATGATCTTTCTCGCTGCGCACGTGTTTGTGCGCGGCAAAATTGGCCACGATCTCAAACGGTCCTTCCCGTCGCAGGATTTTTTCAAACACCCGATCGCCAAAGTCGATCGGGTAGGTTTTAAAGTCGGCTGGAATATGGTAATCCGATGCACTGCGCAGGTCGCGCACCAGTTCGGTCAGCCCGTTTTCATTCGTGTCGATCACATATAAACGGGCGGGCCGAAAACGCAGGATCGCCTTGACAAACGAAGCGCCGATCGTGCCCGCGCCGCCGATCACCAGCACGGAACGGCCGTCGATGCCGGCGGCCAGGGCAGCGTGATTGGCTTCCAGATCGGGCTGGAAAAAACTTCGGGTGCGGCCGGTTACGTGTTGGGCGATGAATTTGGATAGGTCGAAGAGCATGGATGGATATGGATTAGCGGCAGGATGAGAACACGGATGATGCGGATTGTACGGATTAAAAGGGATTTTTAGCGATCAGGCTAAAGCCTTTTCGGTAGCGGCGGGATGGGAACACGGATGAAACGGATTGCACGGATTAAAAGGGATTTTTAACGGCAGACTTCGTCTGCCGCAGACTTTATAAATTGGGATAGTAAAAGATTTGAATAGGCAATACACCTATTGAAAATGTCAAGTGTAGCGAAGACAGGCGTCAGCCTGTCCTAAAAATCTGTTTTAATCCGTATAATCCGTTTCATCCGTGTTCCCCTCCTGCCGTTACCGAGAAGGCTTTAGCCTGATCAAAAATCCGTTTTAATCCGTATAATCCGTTTCATCCGTGTTTCCCTCCTGCCGCTACCGAGAAGGCTTTAGCCTGATCAAAAATCCGTTTTAATCCGTATAATCCGTTTCATCCGTGTTCTACTCCTGCCGCTACCGAGAAGGCTTTAGCCTGATCAAAAATCCGTTTTAATCCGTACAATCCGCATCATCCGTGTTCTACTCCTGCCGCTACCGAGAAGGCTTAAGCCTGATCAAAAATCCGTTTTAATCCGTATAATCCGTTTCATCCGAGTTCCCCTCCTGA
>JBBRDQ010000071.1:0-21103 GCA_038203695.1 Chitinophagales bacterium | reverse complement strand
AAAATCACCAAAATTCCAACTAAAACGCTGACGGTCAAAATATTGAAGGAAGGGAAGTGCAGCCTGGGAATTGGGATGCCAGGAGCGGAGACGGGGGCTACCGCGCAGCGGTTTTGTTCAACTACCACACTCCCGCATTGCATAATACCCCCAAATTTGGTACTTATCCCGCATTGCGCAATACCCCCCATTTTATTCACTTATCCCGCATTGCGTGTATGTACGCTATACGCACAAGCCCGCTGCCTGTCCCAACTTGGGAAACAAACAGCGGGCTTGTGCAGATAAAGGGATATGTTTCATTGGGTGGTGGTTTGAAATCAGCCAACAAGGTAAAATACGCCGTGGAAATAACATATATTTTTGCAGCAATAAATTTCCGCCCGACCCAATTTACTACGTTTTTACATTATTCTACCCCCGCACCTGCCCGTCTCCTTCCACGATCCATTTTTCCGTCACTAATTTCTCCAGCGCAAACGGGCCGCGAGCGTGCAGTTTTTGGGTAGAAATACCAATTTCAGCCCCCAGGCCAAATTCGCCGCCGTCGGTAAAGCGCGTAGAAGCGTTGGTGTAGACCGCCGCCGCGTCGGTTTCTTCAATAAAACGCAGACAAGCAACCGGGTCGGACGAGACAATGGCTTCGGAGTGGCGGGAAGAATAGGTGCGGATATGTGCCAGGGCTTCGTCTAAGTTTTGCACCGTTTTGACCGAACATTTATAATCTAAGAATTCGCGGCCGAAATCTTCGGGCTGGGCAGGTTGCAGGCGTTGATAACCAGCCTGTTGCAGGATTTTGTAACTGTCAGTGTCGGCAAAAACCTCTACATTCCAGTGTGCAAAATCGGCACACAGCATGGGTAAAAATTCGGGCGCAATGGCCGCATCCACCACAATCGTATCTAAGGAATTGCACACTGAAGGCCGCGTCACTTTGGCATTGACCACAATCGCGCGGGCTTTTTCCAGATCGGCAGTAGCATCGACGTAGGTGTGGCAAACGCCGGCACCGGTCTCGATCACCGGCACCCGCGAGTGGTCGCGCACAAACTGGATCAGTGCTTCCGAACCGCGCGGAATGATGATGTCGATATACCGTGTGGCCGTTAGCATGTCTTTGACCAGCGCGCGATCGGTCGGCAACAGCGCCACACAATCGCGGCTCAATCCTTCGCGGTCGAGTACGGCATGAATCAGTTGCACCAGCGCAGTATTGGTTTCAAACGCATCGGTGCCGCCGCGCAACACGGCCGCATTGCCCGAGCGCAGGCACAGGGCGGTCACATCCAGCGTGACATTGGGCCGCGATTCGTAAATGATGCCGACTACGCCCAGCGGCACGGCGATTTTGCGCAGGTGCAGGCCGTTGGGCAGCGTACGGTCGAGTTGCACCGCTCCGCTGGGATCGGGCAAGGCCGCTACCGCACGAATGCTATGGGCCAGGGCGGTCAAGCGGGATTCGTTCAGCAACAACCGGTCTTTTTTGGGATCGGTGTCGGGCATGCGGTCGAGATCGCGCTGGTTGGCGGCGAGGATCGCGGGCACATTGGCTTCCACGGCCTCGGCCAGCGCGTGCAGCAGGTGTTGTTTTTGCGCATCGGTCAGGCGGCGAACTTGTGCGGCGGCAGCGTGGGTGGCCTGGAGTTGGACCAGCACCGTTTCAGAGGAGGACAATGTCGTCGGCATGGGCAATTTCAAAATTTTGCGTCGTTAAATTAGCCGCGATGGTAGTGGCGTTGTGTTTTGTCCGGGCGATGGCAACAATATTTTGCTGGTTATCAGCCAGTTCAATCACTTCATTTTTTTCAAACTCGCCTTTCACACGCCGTACGCCCACGGCCAGCAGACTGCGGCGTTGCTGTACCGCGCGCACGGCTCCGGCGTCGAGCACTAATTGACCAGCGATCAGGCTGCCACTGCCCAGCCAGCGCTGCCGCGAACGAAAGGCGGCCGGTTTTGGCAGAAATACCGTCCCCACCCTGCCTTCCAGCGCCAGCCGGATACCTTCGGCCGTGCGGACATTGAAAAATACGGTGCGAATCCCCATGCGGGTAGCCAGCCGGGTGTAGGTTAGTTTCGACAACATACCACCCAGCCCGAGGCTGGATTTATCACTGCGCACCAGGCCGAAGACATCGCTGTCCAGATCGGCCACCTGCGCAATGATCTGCCCGTTGGCATCCTGCAACCCACCGACGGAGGTGCTGATCAGTAACGTATCGGCCCCGAAACCGGTCGCCAGCAGCGTGGCTAATTCGTCGTTGTCGGAGAATTTAAGTTCCAGGTTGCTTACCACGTCGTTCTCATTGGCAATGGGGATCAGGTCATTGTTCCACAATTCGGCGTAGGTTTCCTGTAGCTGCAAAAATTGCCGGCGGTTGGCAAAATGCTGGCGTTCGCACAGGCTTTGGGCAATCGCGATGCCGTACGGCTGGAATGCCGCAGCATACAGATTCAGCAGTACCGGGTTGCCAATCGCTGCGGCCGCCTTGCGCTCGGTCAGCGTACCTTTATAGTTTTTAATAAAACTTTTCCCGGCACCGACGGCACCCGACGAGACCAGCACAATGCGGTACTGCGGTTGCAAAGCCGCTACCTGCCGGGCGATTTCGCCGATCACCGCCGCATCCGGTTCGCCGGTCTGGTGGGTAATGGAGGCGGTGCCAAACTTGATAATTAGAATAGGTGCGTCTTTAACCATCTCAAGCCATGGCGGCCGTTTCCGACCGTTCCATGCTGGTTACGGTGGCCATTTCCAGGGCGACTGCGTGATCTAACAGTCTGTTTTCCAGCAGGTTAGCAAATGCTTCAAAATAAGCGATCGCATCTTCGCGGCGGTTGCGGCGCAGCCAGCGAAAACCGCCGTCGAGGTATTGCAGCACGTTTTTATCGTCTAAATATTCGAGGTGGTGAATATCGGTAGTGGTCAGACCGGCCTCCATGAGTTTGTGCAACACCAGTTCGACCGGCGCACCGGAAACGGCGCAGTAATCCTGGGCCAATTCGGTCCATTCGCCCGTGCCGGTATGGGCATACTGTTGAATTTCAGCCGGTGAAAAATCGGTTACGACCTGGGCCAGATTGCCACAGTTGCATTGGCCGTGATGTCCCCAGGCATAAGGGGCGTTGTTGCGCAGCCGATCGGCGGTATCGCGCAGGGCCTGAACGAGCGTTGGATTTGCGAGAGCCATGAGGTATTGTATTTACAGAGTGAAATAAGGTTGGATTGCAGCAAAGGAACACAAAAATGGGCGTGCGGTTGAATGTTATGCCGCTATTTTTACAAATTCCATACAATTTGCGATGATCTTCAATTATATCGGTTTCGGCCAGGTTATTGCTTATTTTTTTAGGGTAAAACTGCCTATTTTTGCCGCAAATAGGCAGTTGTCATGGCAGAAATTACGCGTCTCTCGCAGTTAGATTTAAACGGTACTTATTCCTATGCCGATTATCTCACCTGGAAATTTGAGGAGACAATTGAACTTATCAAGGGCAAAATTATACCGATATCTGCGCCGAGTCGTCGGTATCAGTCTATATCGCGGGAGGTGAATGGGTTATTTTACAATTATTTTAAAAAGAACCCCTGTGAGTTTTATGCTGCGCCTTTTGATGTGCGCTTGCTGGATAAACGCAAGTCGGCCAAAGCCAATAAGGGTGTTTTTACTGTGGTACAACCGGATATTTGCGTTATTTGTGACGAATCAAAATTAGACGACAAGGGCTGTCTGGGTGCCCCTGATTTAATTATCGCATTTCTCTCGCCGGGTAATTCCGCGAAAGAAATGCGCACAAAAAAACAATTGTACGAAGAAAATGAAGTGCGTGAATACTGGATTATTGACCCGGAACACGAAATGGTTTTTCAATTTTATTTGACCGAAGCAGCCGTTTACAGTCCGGCCGGTATCTATATAAATGTCGATGAGTTGAAATCCGCTATTTTTCCGGATTTGAACATTGATTTACAGGAAATTTTCAAGCAAAAATAAAATCGCGCGCATGAATCTGAAATTTACTTGCTTACCCTTGCTATTTATTTGCCTCAGTACCACGCTTTTCGCGCAAACTTCCAAGGACGTTACGCTACCGGTTACAGCCTCCATTTCAACCAATCCGGCCGGCATTACCTTGCAGTGGCCCAACCCGAACGCGGCTACCATCACGGTCCGCCGACGCACTAAAGGACAGGCTGGCAATCAGTGGATGCAATTGCTCAATGCGACCAATAGCACCGAGACTACACTGGTCGACAATACGGTGGTGACCGGTCAGATCTATGAGTATTTTGTCAGCCGGGCCACCAATGTAGTCGCTATCGGCTTCGCGCACGTGGCCTTAGAAGCACCGGTTACCGATAGCCGCGGCAAAGTACTGGTCTTTATCGATTCCACTACCGCCGATGCGCTCGGCGTGGAACTGGTGCGTATGAAAAACGACATGCGCAGCGACGGGTGGATTGCCACGCCGTACAAAACCGGGCCTTCCTCCACACCACAAAGTGTTAAAAATCAGATCATTGCCGCTTATAATGCCGATCCGAGTCAGGTAAAAGCGGTATTTCTGATCGGGCGTGTACCCGTGCCGTATTCCGGCAACAGCAACTGGGATGGCCATGCCGATCATGCGGGTGCCTGGCCTTGCGACAACTATTACGCCGACCTCAACGGAACCTGGACTGACGTATCCGTGAATAATATTACGCCGGCTCGCGATGCCAACGACAATGTGCCGGGCGATGGCAAATTTGATCAAAGTTTCATGCCTTCGGCGGCAGAATTGCAGGTGGGCCGACTTGATTTCCGGCACCTCAACCCGGCCCTTTTTGGCGCAAGCGAAATTGAATTATTGCGGCGTTACCTGAATAAAGACCATGCCTGGCGGACGGGTGCGTACACGGTGGCCAACAAAGCCTTAGTCGATGACAATTTCGGCTATTTTAATGGAGAGGCATTTGCGGCGAATGGATACCGCAATGCGTATCCGCTGGTAGGTGATGCCAATGTAATAGCCGGTGACTTTTTTGGTGATTCTGATGATCAAAAATGGCTGCTCGGATACGGGACCGGCGGCGGATCTTACACCAGTGCCAGCGGCGTAGGCAACAGTACCGATTTTGCAACGAAAACGGTCAATATCGTTTTTTCCAATATTTTCGGCAGTTACCATGGCGACTGGGATTATGAAAGCAATCCACTGATGCCGTCCGCTTTGGCTTCGCAGGGCGGTCTGCTGACGTGTGGCTGGGCCGGCCGCCCGACCTGGTATATGCAGGCGCTGGCCTCTGGCGAAAGTATCGGATATTGTATGCAAGAGACCCAAAATGCACAATACAATGCCAATTATACCGGTAGCAGCGGCCGCAGTGGTGCGCACGTATCTTTGCTGGGCGACCCGACTTTGCGGGCGCATATCGTACCGCCGGTGACCGCTATTTCACTTGCAACTGCCTGTACAAATGTGTCGGTAAACTGGACGCCCTCTGTTGAAGCAACCAATAGTGGCTATCATGTTTATCGCAGTTTCTCCAACGATGGCCCCTATACCCGATTGACTGCCAATCTGTTAACTACTCCCTCCTTTGTGGATCTCAATCCGCCGCAAGATACGCTGTACTACCAGGTGCGGGCCATCCGGCCGGAGACGACACCCGGCGGCGGCACCTACCTGAATAATAGTACCAGTCCAATTCAATCAATTATTTTTGCGCTTACCCAACCCGTTCCGGTGGCTGTGGCTACCTCGACCGTGATTACCTGCAATAATCCGTCCGCGACCTTGCAGGCGGCCGATGCCGGCGCTGGTGCCACGTATGGCTGGAGCGGTCCCAATGGATTTACGGCGGCGCAGCAAACAACCACCACTACCCTGCCGGGAAATTATACACTCATCGTGACGGGTGCAAATGGCTGTTCCAATAGCACAACGTTTGCCGTAGTACAAGACACCGATTTACCCGTAGTTGCGATTCCACCGGCGGTTATTACCTGTACCAATACCAGTCCTTTATTCAGTACGCCCAATATTCCCGGGTTGCGGTTTTATTACAGCGGCATACTGTTGACGCCGGGCCAGCAGATTCCGGTTACCCAAGCGGGCGGTTATAAATTGGTGCTGGAATCCATCGCTACCGGATGCACCCGCGAGATTGACCTGGTTATCATCTTTAATGGTACCATACCAACGGCCAGTGCCACAGGTGGCGAACTCACTTGTATGAATCAAAGCGTCACTTTACAAGGGACGAGCAGTGCGAATACACTTTTTCAATGGACCGGCCCGGGCGGCTTCTTCTCCGAACAACCTAATCCAAGCGTTTCACTACCAGGTACTTATACTTTCCAGGTAACTGACCCTACCAATGGCTGTACCAGTGTTGTGACCGTAGTTGTGACAGACGCAACCGGTCTGCCCATTGTAGTATCCGGCACGGTGGTCAATGAATCTACAGCAGGTGCCAACAACGGCAGTATCGACCTGAGCGCAAGTGGAGGAACGGGAATACTGACGTACGCCTGGAACAATGGTGTCAACACGCAAGATGTAGCAAATCTCTCCGCCGGCACTTATACAGTAACAGTGACGGATCAAAATGGCTGTGCGGAAGTACTCTCCGTCGTGGTGCAGACCCTGGTCAGTACGGTTGAAGCAGACCTATTCCGGCAATTTCAGTTGTCACCCAATCCGACGACTGGACCAGTTATGCTCACCTTTACCCTAAACCGGATCATGCAGACGGAAATATCAGTGTGCAATGCGCTCGGGCAGGTGATCTGGCAACAGGCAGCAACGCCTTTACGAACGGCTACCATCCCCATTGATCTGAGCGGCCAAGCGCCGGGTATTTACAGCATACGGATGCTGCTCGATGGTGTTTGGGTGGTGCGGCAGGTGTCCGTGCTGCGGTGAGATGGGTATAATTGATGGTTTTAAGCATCGGGTATAGCGCAATCAATGCAGTGCCATGCGCTATACCCGATTACCTGACAAAATTATTCCAGGGATGCTGTTACTTCACAGACAATATCCTTCCATCCTTTTTGTCGAGAATAGCAGTCTTAGTACGCACCTCTTTTGTTTTTGAAGATGATTCTCCTGTTAAGTGAATTTCATTACCTACCAGTGCAATTGAATCAAAAGCATTGAAGCCGTATATATGATACAGTCCGGTGGTTTCCCACGGGATCTTTCCGGTACCGGTGTCCAAAGCATAGGCATTTTCTCCTGCTCCCAGGTACAGGATCCCCGCTTCGGCTTGTCCTACACTCAGGTTAAAACTAAATAGGTTTGTTGTCCAGACTGTTTGAAGCGTTTGTTTGTCCAGACAATAGACTGCATTCGAACCCACCTCGTCGTCCGTAATTTCAAAAAAGAGAATGACCTGCTTATCATGGTCGTAATAATGAATGAGACGGGTGTAAAAAAATTCGCCCAGGTTTATCGTTTTTTTTAAGGGTCCCGAGATCAGGTGACCGTCTTTATCTGCTTCGATAACCTGTCCCGGCAATTCGATTTGAAATCCCTCCTGCCGGGAAATATCTGCCTGAATGACGCGTGCTTTACGCAATTGATTTTCATTGCCGGTTGATATCACCGTATGTGGTGGAACGGCCGGCACACTACTGCAAGATGTAAGTATCAGTCCAAAAATGATGGATTCCATTACACTGGTTATTGTCATAGCGTGTTTTATACTGTTTTGAAGTGAGATTTTAATTTTATCATACCGTCCACTTTTACCCGGCCATCTTTTATATCCAGCCCGCCGTGCTGCCCTCCGCAGCATACTTCACCTCCAGAATATTGGGAAAATAATCCTTCAGGCTTTCGATGTGCGAGACCAGGTAAATCTGCCGGAATTGCTCCTGTAAATAGTTGAGCGCCAGCATCATTTCGTGGCGGCGATCTTCATCCTGGCTGCCGAATATTTCGTCGAAAGCCAGGAATTCCAGGCGGTGCTGGCTGCCGCTGAGTTCCATAATGGCTTTGGTAATTGCGATGCGCAGGCAAAAATTGGCCAGGTCGATCTCACCGCCGGAAAAACGGTCGATCGGGTAATACTGTCCACCGTCAGCAATGGTAAAGTCGAAGTTTTCGTCGACCAGAATACCTTCGTATTTGCCTTTGGTGATGCGGCTGAACAGATCGCTGGCTTCTTTGGAAATGCCTGGACTGACTTTTTCCAGAATTTCGGTTTTGAAGGTGCCGAGCATTTCAGCGACTTTTTTGAGCAATTCTACTTCCTGCAATTTATCGCTCACCTGGGCGCGGATACGTGCGTGTGCCTGCAAACGCTGCCGGCGCTGGGCGATCTCGTTTTGCAATTCCAGGCCGGTTCGTTCCAGCGATCGCACCTCGGCAGACTGCCGGCTCAGTGTCTCGTCAAAACTGGTCAGTGCTTGTTTAGCCGCCAGATAACGCGCCGGATCCTGGTCGATGTTCGCAATTTGGGCGGTCTTTTCAGCAATTGCTGTTTGCGCAGCGGTCCGTTCGGCGGCGGCTTTTTGTCGGCTGCGTTCTACGGCCGGTGCTTCCCGGATTATGTAGTTTTCTTCCTTTCCGAAGGCGAGGTAACGCGGCTCCAGCAGGGCAATGCGGTCGGTGACCACCTGGTATTGCGTTGCATCAAACTGTACGGTGCCAATCTCCCGCAGAATGAGGTTGTGCTGGGTCAGGGAGGCTTCCAGGCGCTGTAGATTGACGGTTTCCGTGTGCATTTGCTTGGCAAATTCCTGGAGGCGGGATTGTTCCTGCAACAACTTTTCCCGGGCGCGGCGCAGTTCGGTTTGTTGGGCTTTCAGGTCAATGCCCTGTTGGGTGACCGTTTGTTGCTGAATGATTAAGGTCTGTAATTCATTAGTTTGAATCGTATCGATTTCACGAGCCAGTTGCGCAAGTACCCCATCGTAACTTTCCAGCACCGGTTGGAAACAGGTTGGACAAGTACCGCCCTTCCCAATTTGCTGCAACCCTTCCAACTTCTCGCGGCGATCGCGGATCCGTTCTTCCAGGCTGCTTATTTTTTTGCTAAGTTCCTGATATTCAGCGCGTTTTGCTTCAATTGTTCCTTCAATTTGTTCGTTCGCGGTTTTGTTAGCCTGCAATGCCAGCGCATTAGCATTCTGGGCTACCAGTTTTTGGGTCAGATCATGCAGCACAGCCCGGCTATTCGCCAGCGGCTCCTGCAAGTCATTTATTTTAGCGGTATAGGTTTCGAAATTCACGTGGCGCTGGCGTGCTGCTTCTAGTCGGACCAGTTCTTTCTTTTCACTTTCATAGGTGATGAATTCGCTGCGTTGCGCTTCCAGTTGGATGCGCTGTTCCGCGAGTTCGGCGCTCTTTTTATCTAGTTGCTCGATTTGCTGGATCAGGCCGTCCTGGCGTTCTTTCAGCTGCCCCAAAGTGCTGTTCAGGGCGTTGTACTGGGCCAGTTTTTGTTCCTCGGCGTCGAAACGCTGCTTTTCGGTGCGATACTGGGCTTCTATCGTAGCCAGATGAGCCTGGGCTTTTTCGAGTTCGAGCAGGTTGGTCTTGCCGGCCAGATCACGTGCCTCGATTTCGGTTTCAAGTGCGCTTACCTCCGGATCGGTCAGCAGATTTTGCTGTTGTCCGGCGATCTGGCTGTGCAGGTCGCGCAGGTCGGTATTGACTTTGGATTGTGCCCCGTCGAGCGTATCGAGCCCGAGCATTTTGCGCACCATGCGTTTGCGGGCTTCGCCCGAGGTGTCGGATAACTCGGACAGTTCTTTCTGGCCGGAAAAAACCGAGCGCTTGAAAGTATCGCGTTCCATATTCAGCACCCGCCCGATTTCGTCATTGACGGCAGAAACACCTTTGGCGATCTGTAGGTCATTTTTATAGAGTTCGGCGTTGGTAGTCAAGGTTTTACCACGAAATTCGCGCACCACCCGGTACTGGATTTCCCCGATGCTCATTTTCAATACCAACTCGACGGTAGATTTTGCATCGGCAAACGCAGAACGGATATGAACCTTATTGCTGTCGTCGCGGCCAAACAAACAATACAGGATCGCTTCGAAAATGGTAGACTTTCCGGCACCGTTACGCCCGATAATCCCCACCAGCCCTTCGCGGAACTCCAGGTCGAGGTGGCCGTATTGTTTGTAATTCCGAAGATGTAAACTGTTGATAATCATCTAAAAGGTTATTTGAGCAGCGTTTTACGACCCTTCCTGCCTGGCAAAGATAGCCGATATACAGACACATTTCAGCAAACATGTCCGCACCGTTAATTTCATCGAAATCTAAAATTTAACTATACTAGGTGCAACAATTCAGGGCGTTGGCGCGTCAAACAAAAGTACACTTTTCAGAATTTCTTATTACATAGTACAGATAGCGGTTTCACATAGACAACATAGGCTGTTGTAATTTTAAAATACAATGCAACCTATGTGAAAATGTTATCGCAATTATGTGATACATAAACACCCTTTTATGAACAAACAGTTTGCGCAATTTTTAAAATACACTGCTGTAACGGCGATTTTTTACGCGATGTGTGTATCGGTTTTACCGCTGCAAGTTGCCGCACAGAAGGCAAATGCCACCCAGAAATCGCCCCGCATCGTCGTCACAGACAATTCCTGGGAAGTAAGCGGTGACCAGATCGAATTCGGTGAATATGCGCAGTGGGCCAGGAATTTGCCGGCTAAGGGTGCAGCATTAAAAGGTGGCAACAAACCGGTCGAAATCGCCGCTTATTTTGATGGATCGACCATTATTCCAGGGACCCAACCGATCTGGCGGCGACATCACGCCAGCGATAACTGGGAAACGTATCTATTCCGCAAAACGATCAAACTTGGCAGCGAGCCCATCAAATCGGTTATTTTGCAGGTAAATTGCGACGATGCAGCGCGGGTCTACATCAATCAAAAACTGGTCGATACGCGAAAACTGAATGTTACCATGGGCGGGCAGCATGGCGGAGACGTGAATTTCAAGCAGCTCACCACGTTCATGTACAACAAGATCGAGACGTACGACGTGACGAGTTATTTTTTCACCAATACCGACAACGTGGTATTGGCGGAGGTCATGAACCAGCCGTTTGGCGGCAATCATGCCTATCTAAGTGCCCATATTAAAATTGAATTCTTACCCGAGGCTCCCCCGCAAACCCGAGTCGTCGCAGCACCGGCAACGCCTGAAAAGCCCGTTGCCGTAAAACCAGTCGCTACACCGGCGAAAAAGCCCCTGGTCGCACCGCCAGTAACCCCCACGGAAGTAAAGCCGGTTGTGGTGCCGGCAACGCGGGTTTTTACCATGGGCAGTGATGCCACCATCGAAAAATTAAAAGTGGGCGATATTCTGGAACTGGGTAATATCTTTTTCAAAACGGATCGGTACCAGTTGGATTCGACTTCTTTTAAAACGCTGTCGGCCTTAGCCAATCTGTTAAAGGCGTATCCGAATTTAAAAATTGAGGTCGGTGGCCATACCAACTTGCTGCCTGATCCAAATTTTGCCAATCAACTGTCTGAAAATCGCGCCAAAGCAGTCTTTACCTATTTGACGGAGCAGACCGTTCCGGCTACCCAGGTAGTCTACAAGGGGTATGGCAAAACGACCCCCAAAATAGCGGGTACTACGCTGAGTGCTAACCGGCAGAATCAGCGGGTAGAAATTAAAGTGCTGGCCAAATAAACCGGTAAATTATTGCGATACACCCTCGATCGGAGGATTTGCCGGGATAGAATCGCTGGTGACCGCTGCTTTGCGCAATTTTAAATCAAATTGTACGCCGCGCATTTCCATGGCCAGCACCAGCGTAGAATCCGATGCGCTGACGACATGATAAACGATCGGCGGTTGGCTTTTTTGCAAAATATCGTTTTTTTTGATTTCATAGGGTACGGCTGTTTCGGCTACGGCCGGCAGATTAGTGGTCATCAAACCATCGGCACCGAATTGAAAATACACCCCCGACAACAGCTCGGTTGGCTTTTGCGCCCGTAAACCCTGGGCTAATTCCCAGCGACCGACAATAGAAGGCAACGGTGGTTTTGAAGCATCGATACAAGCAAAAAAGCAGATTGCCGTACAGCAAAAGCCGGCAATAAACAACATAGCACGTGGAAACATACTGATATTTATGGTCTAAGACTTGGTTTTACTTTAAATCTACAAAGCCAAAACCGAGGTGTGGAAATTCGCCATATCCAGCATAGTAACAAAACTCGGCTACGTGAGCCGGCATACTGGCTTCGAATTCGTATGCAAACCCGCGCAACTGCGTAATGCCTTCGCCGTTGGGTTTGAGGTGAATCAAACGCGACTTAGCCTGGCCCAGCAATCGGTAGTGCATAGGAAACGCCGGATCGAGCAAATGCAGTGTGGCAAGCGACTTATATTGCATAGCGGCTTTAAAACGCCGCACGGCATGGGTAAAAAAACTGATGTCGTATGCCTCGCTGTCGGGTAGAATATACGGATTGTTGGTTTTTATCTCTTCGATCGTAGTGATCGAGATCGGCGAAACAGCCTTGTACTGCATCGTATCCTTGAACACGGGCCGCGGCATGACCTGCCAGTGTTTTACTTCAAACTGCGAAGGACGACCTTCCAGCGTGCCTAACTGCAACGGTACCTGCCGGAATAAATGCACGATTTGCTGTTCGAAAGACGGGTCGAGATAGATAGAAATGCTGAGTTTTACCTGGTTGCCAAGCAGCCTGAATTCTTGTTTCACCTGATCCATTTCGTATGGATAAATGGCTAACGGACTGAAGGTGAACAGTTTATAATTACGCGATCCAAGGTCAAAACCACGTTGCTGCACCCATGTGGAGAGTTCAGCACCGGCTTTTGAGAGGACGGAAAAAATCCAGTTTGAAATTTCAGACTGGTAGTTTATCGGAATAACAGTACCCTTCTGGCAAGAAAGGCTGAACTGAATACGCATATACTTGTATAAAGATTAAACCCAGATTAAAAGGTTGCCCAAAAATGTTTTGATTTCGTTTTCCGGGCGAAAAGTACGTTAAATTTCATTGTGACAAAGGGAAATTTTAACAAAACCGTTCCAATCACCGAATTAAGGTGACGGAACCTTCGTACAGTTGCTGCCGGCCGTCCTGAAATTCGACCAGGGCAAACCAGACAAATACGTCGGGAGGCAGCCATTTGTCCCGGTAACGGCCATCCCAACCTTCCACATCCTGATCCGGCACAAAATCTTTCCGGCTGTAAACATGTTCGCCCCAGCGGTCGAATATCTGGAAACTCACGACGCGCCGCACGCTGCTACCGATATAGATGGTCACCCAATCGTGCACGCCGTCGTTGTTGGGCGAAAAGGCATTCGGCACATAAACGTATGCGCCATCTTCCAGGGTAATCGTTACACTATCGGTCGCAGTACATCCCCCGGCGGCGGTGATTGTGACGGTATAGGTCCCTTCCGTACTGACTACGAGGGTGGCCGTGGTGGCACCGGTGCTCCAGCTATACTGCCAGCCCGGATGCGCAGTGCCCAGCGTCACGGTCTGACCGGAAGGTAAGGTAATAGCAGCTGGTGCCAGCTCAACCACGAGATTCGGTTCAAACGCCGCCACGGTAAATGTATCGGTAGCAATACATCCATACTCATTGTAAATCAACACATTAAAACTAGTCGGTGTCGATTGTGGCGTTACTTCGATCGTGGTCGCCGTGTCCGCTGTATTCCAGACAATTGCGCAATTCACACAATTCTGTATATTCAGACCCAGGTTCAGGGGTTGATTAGAACAGGGGATGGGCACTTCGGTTTCCACAATCGCTACCGTTGCTTCGCACAACGCACTTACTAGCCAGAAATCGGTCTCGCCAAAACTGTTCTGCGTTTTTTCAAAACCGGAATTGCTGAAGGAGTGCCCGCCGTATACCAGTGCCCCATTGGGCCGGCGCGCAATTTTTGTGAACGCATCGCCGTCGGTCCCACCAAGGTTTTTTTCCCAGGATTTGTTGCCATTTTTATCCAGCCCGATCGTCCAGTAATCATAACTGCCGTGGCCGGCCGTGGTTTTATTTCCCGAAATACCCGAGTCGGATACGCCGCCTACTACTACTTGTCCAACCTCATTTTCCTGGATATAGTACAAGTCGTCGAGGCCGCTGCCGCCAAAACTCCACTCGCGGTTTTTCTGTCCGTTGTCGTTGATTTGCAGGAGCCAGTAATCGCTGTCGCCGCCGTAGAAGGGCGTGGTCTTATCCCCGGAACCCGACACGGAACCGGAACGGCCGCCTAATAAAACGCCGCCATTGCGGGTGCGAATCAGCGAATAGGGATAATCTTCGCCGGTGCCTCCATAGCGATGGCTCCAGACCAATTGGCGGGAAACGGGGTTGAATTTAACCAGCCAGAAATCCATACCGCCCCGGGCAGCATCGGTCCCCACTTCGCCGGTATTAGCCGCCGAAAGTGTGCCGCCGGAGGCATACACCGTACCGTCGGCCGCCCAGGCCAGGTCATGCAACTGCTCATAGCCATCGCCGCCGAGGGTTTTATCCCAGACTTTATTGCCTTGCTGGTCGATTTGTAACAACCAGAAATCCTGGTTGCCGCGCGACATTTCGCTTTTTTCACCGCTAATATTGGAATTGCTGTGCGCCCCCAGGATATAACCGCCGCCGTTGGGAATCTCTAACAGCGCGAATAATTCATCGCGAAAGGTGCCGCCGTAGGTTTTATCCCATTCCAGTTGTCCGTCGGCATCCAGTTTAAGCAGCCAGACGTCCATATCGCCGCGATTGGGCTGGGTTTTGTCGCCATTGATGCCAGAGTAGGAATAACCGCCGCAGAGGAAACCGCCGTCGGCCGTACGGATCATCGTCCACAACCGCTCGTCTTGGTCGCCGCCGTAGAAACGCCGCCAGATGACCTGTCCATCGAAGTTTGTTTTTATCAGCAGTATATTCCAGGAATAATCGAGCGGCCGGCCAAAAGCGATATTGGATTTGGAGGAACCGCCCGCCACAATACCGTCGGCGACCACCAGCACGGCATTTAATTCTTCATAACTCTCCCCGCCATACGTCAGGTCCCACTGGAGTGGCTGCGCCCAGACAGCGCGGCTGCCCCCGGAGAGGACCAATAACAGCAGGATGAATAGAGATCGGATCATGGTCAGGTTATGCACTTGGGCATTTCGAAAGCGTCGGATTAGCGGTAAAATTGCCTTAAAGATAGAAAATTTATGACGTACGTTAAAAAAAATACAGGCCACCGGAGCGATTCCGATGGCCTGTTTGCTGTTGCATATTTCTTGCCAAAAAGATACAGGGCAATATTACTGGTCAAAAAAGTTGTCATATTGATTGCCGCCACGTTCTGCTTTCGATGGCATTTGCGGGGGCGCATTCAAATCGAGCACATCGTTGGCGTTGTTTGCTTTGGCGATGATTTTATTTTTATCACCACCCAACAAGGTGGATACGCCTTCTTTTTCCCATTTTTCCAGCAAGTCCAGCCCTTCCTGTTCGAAGACACCATTTTGCAGGTCGATCGATTCCATGAAGTTTTTGGACATATCCATAAAGCGCTCCATCTCGCCGACTTTCTGGCCGACATCTTCCGCCATGGCTTCGAGGGCCATATCGTACATGTATTTTTTATCGTTATTGCCGCTCAAAATTGCCTGCGCGCCGCGCATCGCGCTGTGGCTGGCTTTGATGGCTTTGTACTCCTGTTCTTTCACCACGACCTGATCGGCCAGGTCTTCCAGCACGATTTCGGAATTCTCGTACATTTTGGTAAGGACGCGGTACAGGACTTCCATCCGTTTGTACAGATCGTCCAGTTTCATATTTGACTCTTGCAGGCGACCGGCTTTGCGGGCTTTCAATACCATGATCGACTCCTTACCGGTTTTTTTGGCCTGTGTAGCCAGTCCCAGGTTATTCTGGATATCGCGCTGGTTTTGCTTGATCATTTCGCTCAATTTGTACATCTGTCCTTTCAGACTGCCAATTTGGGTGTTCATTTTGCCCAGACTGCCTTTCAGGTCCTCGATATAACTTTTCAGGATACCGATCGGATCGATTTGTACAAAAATACCCGTGATCCATCGCATGATGGATTTGTAAATATACCAAATCAGGTTGCGCATTTTAGGATCCAGCACCATGTAAATAAGCGCAAACAATACGCCTAGTCCCGCGATCAGGTTGACACCCTGCCAAACGATCTTAGTCAGAATTGGTAAGAGAAAATACGCAGCGGCACCCAAAATGCCCACTAAGGCGACTCCGCCGGTGAGACCTTCGGGGCGTTGCCAGAATGTTTTGGGAGTCATTGGTTGCATGTCAGTCATCGTTAATTCGTTTGTTGATGAAGTAAAAACTAAGTTTTGAGTTTTGGGTTTTGGGTTTTGAGTTATTTCACAACTACTCGCTTTGCGCTAAATTACCCACGCATTCGGGGGCTGGGCGCGAAGCCGGACAACGCAAAACGCTATTTAATATGTTGCTGCATTTTAGCAGCGTCTTCTTTGATCTGGGCCATTACCGAATTAAACGTTACATCGAAATCGGCTTTGGTATTTTCAATTTTTATCGTGCTATCGCTCACCTCCTTGCGGATTTGTTCGCTGCGGGTGCGGTGTTCCTCGATTTGCTGGGTCATGTTTTTAATCTGTTCCGACTTCTGCTGGATCATCGCTTCAATACTTTTTACTTCCTCTTCGCGATTGCCGATGAGTCGGGCGCGCTGCTGGGCATGGGCTTCGTTAAACTTTGACTGTTCGTTGACCAGCACATTCAGGTAGGATTTGGCTGAATCCAGCAGTTTTTCGGACGTAACGCCCATCGTTTGCGCCATAGCATAGGCAGATTGGTAGCGCGTCGCTTCATCCATTGGCATTTTGGCGAGGTTTTTCAGCGCTTGCCGGAACTCCAGGTAATCGAAACCCGGCTGGTTGTTTTGTTCTAGTGCCCCGAGCAATACTTCCATGAATTTATCGCTGATGGCCCCGTTGGTGGTGGCTACAGACGGCGTATAAACAGGAACCGTCGATTGGGGAGCGGGCGCCGATGCCGCTTTTTGAGCGGGCTGGGCCGTGGTGGTTTCAGTGGTTGTAGTGCCGCTGCTTGCGTCTTCAACCATAAAAACAGATTTGAACTTCTTTAAAAAATCACTCATAGTGTGTAGAATGGGCCAAAAGTGGGGGGACTTGACCACGCTGCGCTCAATTCGTCGGCGACTGTCCCAGAATTTCGGACAAAGTAAGGGAAAACCCCCGACAAAATAAAAATAGAAAGCGCTTTGAAATCTTCTGCAACTTCTTTTCACCAAAAGCATTTTCCTTTGCAGGCTGAATGATCGGCCCATTTGTCGTTTATTTATTCACCTGCTACTTATGATCAACCTGTACTAAATGACCTTTGATGTTACGATACCGGTCCTGAACGAAGCCGCCACGCTCGATCGGCAGGTGCGCATTCTGCACCGTTTTCTGGCGCAGCACTTTTCCGAACCTGGCCAATGGCGGATCGTCATCGCCGATAACGGTAGTACCGACGACACGCGGCACATCGCCGAAGCGCTCGGTGATGAATTTCAGGAAATCACCCTAGTACAGGTACCGGAAAAAGGGGTAGGTCTGGCCCTGAAAACTGCCTGGACGCAAAGCCAGGCCGATATTGTCGGTTACATGGATCTGGACTTAGCCACTGATTTACAGTATTTTATCCAGGCGTATAATGCGCTGGCCACCGAAGGATTCGCAGTAGTGTATGGCACGCGCCTGCATCGCCGGTCGCAGGTCAGGGGCCGGACGCTGAAACGCGAGATCACTTCCAGGGTCTTTAATACGCTGTTGAAACTATATCTCGGCACCCGTTTTTCGGATGGCATGTGCGGTTTCAAATGGTTGCGCCGCGCATACGTACAGCCGCTGATGGACGGCGGCGCGATCAGCAACGGCTGGTTTTTTAGTACCGAACTGCTGGCGATTGCCGAATGGAAAGGCTTGAAAATGTGCGAGTTGCCTGTGAAATGGACGGACGATACCACGGCCAGCAAAGTAAATATAGGCCGACTGGCCAAACAGTATATGCAGGCGATGGCGGTGCTGAAAAAACGCAAACCATGAAACAACTCCTACTCGGCACCGCAGCATGGGGCTGGACCATCGACCGCACGGAAGCCTTTCAATTGCTGGACACCTGGCTTGCTGCGGGTCATCGCGCCATTGACGCGGCAACCAATTACCCCATCAACCGCAACCCGGCCGACTTCCGGGCCTCGCAAAATATCCTGGCGGAATACATTCGTGTGCATGGGCTACACGACCTTCGCGTGACCATGAAAATAGGCAGCCTGGACAATATGCGCTCGCCGGAAGCAAATCTGTCGCCGTCGTTCGTCCTGATGATGGGGGAAGAATACCGCCGCTTACTGGGGGCAAATCTGGATTGCCTGATGTTGCACTGGGACAACCGAGTCGATGTGCAGGCAATTGCCGGGACCCTGGAATCCCTACAGACATTGCAGCAATTGGAGGGTATACGCCCGGGCTTATCCGGTATTGCGCAGCCCGAAGCGTATTTACAGGCCAATGCAGTCTGTGGTCTGTCATTCGATATTCAATTGAAAAACAACGTTTTGCAATCCGATCTGGCGCGTTACAAACCGCTGCAAGGGTTGGGTCATCGTTTTTTTGCCTATGGCATAAATGGTGGCGGCGTAAAATTAGATGCGCAGTATACGGCCGAAAGCACCTTGCTACGGCGCGGCAGTCAGCCGGACAAAACAGTGGAAACCGGTGAAAGACTGCGCGCTTTATTATCCCAGTGGAATACCCATTTTGTGCGCCCGCCTATCAAAACGATGAACCATATCGGGTTGATTTTCAATTATTACCAGCCTGTATTACATGGCATGCTCTGGGGGCCGTCATCCGTAGCGCAACTGCGCGAGACGCTGGATTTTTATCGGAATTTAGGGGTGTTTGATTATGGGGATGTGTATGCCGGAATATCCTGACGGAAGGCTACTTTTTAACATCTGGATTAGGGCGGTTGATCCGATAAAGAGCGTAAAATTTCAACGCACACGAAGGCAAAATTCTCGTTAGTATAAATTTTAGCCCCGGTTTAATCTTCGCCTATTAGCGTATTTTCAAGAATATCAGCATCAATTTCAGCCTTATTAGCCTCATAATATTCCCAGGCGTTTTTGAGGTCTGATGGCGTCATCGTGGGAAAATTATAGAGAATTTCCCAGTCTGTAAATCCAAGAAAACTGACTATAAGTACTTATTGAGTATTACAACCAAAAGCACTCTAATGCGCCTTCTGGTAATCTTCCCAAGTAGTAGTGGCATAAAATCCGCCCGCAGTAAAAGTCAATTCTTTCATCAGGTCGGCCGGTTCTTTGTAACCGGGTGAGATCATAATGCGCGAAAATTTATCATCCAGGTAGACGAGCGACGGGTAGCCCATATTGCCTTCTAACAACGAAACGGCCAATTCATGCACGCCGCGACCACCCTCATGGGCGATATATTTAAAGGTGTTGCCACCGAAATTGAGGTCGCCTTTTTGTTCGGCATCCAGCTTGACCGCGTAAAAATTCGCATTCACATAAGCAACAGTAGCGGAATCGGTGAACGTGCTCTTATCCATGCGTTTGCACCAGCCGCACCACTCGGTAAAGACATCGATCATGATCTTGCGCGGCGCAGTTTTGTTCAGGGCAACGGCTTCATCCCAGGTATGCCATACGATGGCTGGCGGCGGTGTGGGCGGCGTGGGTGTTTCGGGTGTAGTAAATGCCAATAAAAAAGCCGTCAATCCAAGTGATAACAGGCCGAAAAGTGCAATTTTTTGCATGATTTTATACAATGTTGAACGATGGAAACAATTCCGGTGGAAAGAAACTCCGTTATTTACAGCAAAAGTAACGAACGCAATCGAGTTATGTTCCGGGAATGTTGTTATCAAATCGTCAAACAGCGCGGCCTATAAATTTCATTTACGCCAAAATTTTTCAACCCTTCCTTTCGTTTCTGCACTAAAAACATACTTCATGAAAAATTATGTACTTCTTGCTGTTGCATGCGTATTGGCCGTCGCTGGCTGCAAAAAAGAGGATCCGGCAGGTGCTGCCAACCTGCAATTCCAGTTTAAATTTGATACAACGCAGCCGCGCCTCAACAACTTCGGCCAACCGGCACCGATTCCGGCCGGCAATGCCGCCCAAACCCCGGAGTTTCGCCATTTGAGTGTGCATTATATCGAACTGGCACCCAATGCGCTGACGCAACTGGGGGCAGGTGCCGTGGTCTACCACGCCGAGGAAACCAGCAAAGGTGGTGAGGCAGCCGTTGATTTCGACAAAGCCGCCAAAGCCGGTGAAAACGGAATTTTCACCAAGATCAGCCTGAAAAACGTCCCGCCCGGCATATACGATTGGGTGCGCGCCAGCGTGACCTATCAGAATTACGACGTGTATTTCAATATCAATGAAGTGCCGGTAGCCGGCGATTTATTGAACCAAAAAGGTACCGTCGCTTCGTTCGTCGGGTTCAACACCTACATCTCCAGCATTCGGCCACGCAGCCAAAGCCTGGCGGTCAACGACGACAAAAAACAGGGTTTCTGGGCTTTTGAAACGGAGCTGAGTGCGCCTTACACAGCCTACAACCAACTTTTTTCCGGCGATGCGCCGGCCGGTGCTACCACCGTGGTGAATCCGCTTTTTGCCAGCAGCCCGATTCCCGCCGGCTCGTGCGTGGTGACTGGAAAATTTGCCAAACCATTGGTCATAACCGGACAGGAAACAAACGATATCACGGTCACGCTTTCTTTTTCAGTCAACCAGAGTTTTGAATGGATCGACACCAATGGCAATGGCGCATTAGACATTTATGCGGCGCAAAGTGCCAAGCCGTCGGAAAAAATCGTGGATATGGGTTTGCGCGGTTTGATTCCATCGTGGTGATCAAATCAGTAAGGTAATTTACCTACCTTTCGTGCCGAAATTCCAACTAGTATGGCACAACGAAGCCTTTCCCAACCGTCCCCTTTGCAGCCACCCGGACCCATCCGGCCGCCATTAAGCGTACTAATTTTGTACGCCTGCGGTCAGTTG